>CAYFXD010000055.1:0-8645 GCA_964347095.1 uncultured Actinomycetota bacterium
CAGGCGAGAAAGCCCAGAAGTTACACTGGACTGATAATTTTTCTTCTGATAGTCATCGCCTGGCTTCTTTATCTTTTTTATATTCTCAGTAGACCATTTCAACCAACGGTCCGTGCCCCTCTGAAGGGGTATACCCATGTGCTTTCCATTTATGGAACGGGGGCTGATCAGTTGAACCGGCCGACAGAGGTAGCCGTTGATAAAAAGGGGAATATCTATGTGTCAGATACAATGAAGCACCGGATTATGGTTTTTGACAAGGATGGGAAGTTCATTACCAAGTTTGGTAAGAAGGGAGAGGGGCCAGATGAAATTGAGTTTCCCAGTGCTATAACAGTGGATAATGCGGGCCGGGCATACGTTATTAGCTACACCCTCAACAAGCTGCTGATATACAATCAAAAGCATGAACCATACTGGGAGATTGGATTTCAAGGATTAGGGCCTCTGAGCGCAACTGTCAAAAATAGCAAGCTTTACGTGACTACTCGGGCAGGCATAATGATCGGTGACCTCAAGGGCAATCTTTTGACGTCCTTAGGCAGAGGGGGAAGTCGTAAAGGGGAAGTTAATCGCCCGACGGGCATTGCAGTGGATAGCAAAGGCAACATATATCTTGCTGATAGTATGAACTATCGAATACAGGCCCTAAACAAGAAGGGAAAGTCGCTCTGGGTGGTGGGGGCGCCACCAAAACAGAAACCGGGACAACCAATGGAGGAGATGGAAAAAACTAGGCAATTTGGTTTGCCCGCCAGCCTAACTATCGGCGGGGACGGCAATCTTTATGTAGTGGATGCCTTTGCTGGGGAAATACTGATCTTTGACAAGAAAGGCAAAAGGCTTGGTAAAGTGGGTGACTGGGGACAAGACGACGGGCAGTTCTACTATCCAGCTGGTATTGCATCTGCTGGCGGTGACCGATTTGTCATAGCTGATAAGTTTAACGACAGGGTGCAGGTAGTAAGAATCCCCTCCCCGGTTTCAGAGAGATTGTCCCAGAAGATCCTTGGTTGGCTCCCCTGGTGCTTGATTCCTTTAATACTAACCCTACTTGGCCTCATCTGGGCCTTGCTTAGCAGAAGACGGGTTAGATTCTTTGCCGACCAGGATTTTCTTGAACTGATTGTGGAAAGAGAAAAGATCTCATTCCTCGCTGAGAAATTAAGGAAGGTGTATGTGACTGAGAGCACGTATGAAAGGTTCAAAAACTATCAGCAGGATGAGGAAAAGATGGAGAATATAATGGTGATTAGGGAATATCCCGCAGATATGGCGAAAGAACTCAAAGAGGAGCATGATCTGGATAGTGAATCAGCGGCGTTGCTGGCCTCAGGCAAAGGGGAACGCAGAATCATTCTTCTAGCTGAGGATCCTACTATAAGGCAATTGGCGGAAGATCTCAATGTAGGCTCTATGGATTACGAGGAGCTGATGGATAAGTACGAAGAGAAGCAAGAGGAAGCGGGCCAAGAATAGTATCCTTGCCTTGTAGGTTCATATTCTCATCTTCATATTAAAATCTGCAATCCATGTCCACCTGGTTTGGCGCATGCTATGTAAACGGATTATGGCTGTGCCCTGGTCTATTATTGCTCAGGCGGGGCGTATCTCCCAGGCTTATGGCAGCGGTCGCATATTTCTGCACTGTGACATTGCGTGCAGTAATTGACCGGGCTAGAGGCGCTACCATGGCAGTCGGCGTCAGAGCAAGCTGCTTCGACCACTGTCAGTTGTCCCAAAGCAATGGGGCCATGCTCTCTCGCCCACCTCTCGGCTGTGCCATGAGGGGAAGGAAAGGCGTGGCATCTGTTACAAAAGTCTGTGCGATCATAGCCTCCATGAGTGCCAGGTGGTTTGTCTGAAGAGGGGAAGGAATGACACCTAAGACAGAGTTCCTTGTTCAAGAAAGCGAGATGGGAATGTCCTTTCCTGAAGCCATCCGGATGAGGCATCTCCAGACCATGACACTGTATACATCTCTTCCAGGTAGACGGCTTGTGACAACCCCGGCACTGGCTGGAAGAAGCGACAGGTATTGGCACCACCTCTCTTCTGATCCGTTTGCTGCCTGGGGTCCCTGGTGTATGGCAGACCTCGCATTTTGCCGGCGCCGTCTTGGTATCGTGACAGGTCAGACACTCATTCATCGAAGGATATGTAGCCACCGCAACCTTGTGTCCGACCGCGCTGTGACAGTCAGTGCAGCGCCTGCCTTTGTCTAGGAAATCTTTATGTTGTACCTTGATGCCCTGCCTGGTTATCACTTTGCTTATCTCACTTCCGTGGCACCTGCGGCAATTTGCATTGCTGATTGAATCTCGTAGCGGCATTTTATAGGTGTTGAAACTAAAACTCCACACCCATCGCAGGTAGTCGATCTTCTGTGCTAGGTATCCGCTGGGAGAAGGAGCGCGATGACAGTCCAAACAGTCGACCTCTCGATGAGGCGATTTCTTCCATGTTTCAAAAGTTCTCTGCTCCAGATGGCAATTGGCGCAAAAGGATGACTGGTCAATATAGATAGAACTCCCAACCAAGAGAACAAGCAAGGCGGCCGCTACCATGCCTAGAAACAGCCATTTCTCCCAGCGGGGTAAAGGGCGAACTTTTCTTTTGCGGACCACTTGCTTCTTGCCGGTAAAATGGGAATAGAGTGTGAGCCCGCTGAGAACGAATATAGCCACCAGCAAAATGAGGGCGCTTCCAATAATCAGCGTTTGTTCAGGATCTGCCTGAGGGGAAATCATAGTCTGCCTCACGGCATCATATAATCTTTGCAGAAACTGCATAAAATCTCCACTCATCTTTATCAGCACCTACTCTAGCCCAATCTCACGCTTGAGTCTCTTTAGCTTATCAGGAGGCAGTCCGGGGTGGATATGCGTATTATGGCAGCTGTCGCATCCCTGCTCCAGATGGCAGTAGAGGCATTTTTGCCTCCCTAATTTCTTCATTTTCTCGGCGTGTTCGGCAAGGAAAGAGGAAGTATGGGGCATTTCTATCGTCTTATGGCAATTGTTGCACAGCTCCTCTCGATGACAGGTAAGACAACTCTTGCGATCCTGCTTGGCCAAGCGTCCATGGATATTAAGCCAGGATTGCGCATGAGGTAGCTCGGTGCCATGGCAGCGGGCGCAAAAATTGGAACGATGGCAAACACTGCACGAGGTTAAATTGCCCATACCATGAAGCTCGCGCCACTTCCGACCGTGAGTTATTTGCCAAGAGCTTTGAGTGATCCGTTTTGCCCGGCTGGTGCGCCCGGAGTGACAGACCTCGCAGGTAGCGGTGGCTTTCTCTCCATTGTGGCAGGAAAAACAGCTGTTCATATCGACTTCTCGCGGGTCAGGGACCAGTTTGCCATGAACGACGGTGTTGTGACAAAGGGTGCACTCATACCCGGCTCTGAGCGGTTCTTTATGACTCATTCTTAAGCCCCCTACGACCAAGGTTTTGCGTTCCTTATCACTATGACACGCGCGACAGGCCTTGGTAGGCACATCCGCTCTGACTGGCAACTCGTAAGAGCCGGTTAGAGAACTCCCGATCATCCGAAGGATGGCCATTCGATAGGAAGTGAAAGCGAAAAAATCAGGGCTGCGGTGGCAACTGTTACAGGAAACCTTTTTGTGAGAGGAGCTCTTCCAGGATTTGTATTCCCCTCCATGGCAAAGACGGCAGAAGGATGAACTGGGTGTAAGAGAGACCGGTATACTGATGAGGAGAACAGCTAGAGAGATAGCAAAGATGATGATGGTAGAGCGCTTTATGTTTTTCATCGATTACCCCATCCTGTTAGCACTATTAGCTGCGTTCGCTCTTGATCTTTTCCAGCAGTCCCTGAGCCACCTTGGAAGAGAGATCAGAAAGAAGGGTTCCTCTTTCTTGCGGAACAATCTGGGTATAGCTGGTAGTGATTTCAATAGAGTAGCCTTTCCAGTTCCAGGCCAGATAGTAGGAGCCATCGTTCTCCCCGTAGCCTGCATAGGCAGCCTGCCCGTCCACGGCCGTTACTATAGAGTCTCGGTTGTAGCGATCCGCCAGTGTTTGTTTGATTTTGCCACTGGCCTCCTCTTCTGACCCATGAAAGGTGATCTTGACATAAGTATTAAGGGGGGCAGCCGGAGAAAGCTCCTCATTTTCAGGGTTGTAGATAGCTTCGGCCGCATAGCGCTCGCCCGGTGTTGGCTGTCTGGCAGTGGTTTCGAATCCAGTAATTTCTGTCGGCAGAATCCGCAGCGGCTTGAGAGGAGGATTGAGTGGTTCCTCTTTCTCCTGCGGTTGCGCCGGGGACTGACTTATCTTTCGGAGGCGGAAGGAGAGAATCTCACCTGTGGTAGAGAAGCGGTAAAAGATAAACTCTCCCACCGTGGACAGTAAAGCGATCACAAGGGCGGAGACAGTCAATACAATAGCCGCCCTCTTTAGACTTCTATCATTTTTCAGAATCTGTCCAAACCTTGAATTTTTTCTAAACATACAGATTCTTGCGCCAATCACTAGAATTTATAAAGATTATACCATAAAAAAAAGAGCCTCCTTCGGCATTCACCTGCGTTTTAGGGCATTTCATCCAAAACCCTGCAGTTCGCACCTTTTCCAGACCTTCCAAGCTAAAACAGCTTGAAATCGGGAGGAAATAGCAGACTCTGGTAGTAGTATAGTGGTAGCAAAATCAAACGCAAGGCAAGAGCTAATCCAAGATTAAGATAGAATTATATGATTAAGATCATTTAATAGAAGAAGGAGGGTGTTGCGACCCTCCCTCCGATCGCAAAAAACGAAATATGCCCTGGGAGGCCTAATCCATTTTTTGCGTTTACTAATTATAACACAGCCCCAGAAGCGCACACAAACAAGGGTTAGTCAATGATAGAGCGGTTCTGGAACCAGGAAGTAGTAGTAAGAGTGCCTGTGGAATGAGCATCATAGTTTAAGCCTCTTAGCTAGCTCAGCAGGAGCAATAGCTGCTGCCGGTTTATGACATTTGGCTCAGACCGGGCTGACATGGCAATGAATTTGTTTCGGTTCTTGGTCTGAAGACTGTTAAAAAGGGAGGTGATAAGAAGAAAAACATGCAGAATGGGATTTGACCACTCCAGCACTCTGACAAAGTCAGGTCAATGACCAGGATTGATGCATCAGTTCCCAAACTAGCTTCGCACCAATGATCTCACCAGTTATTCCAGCACTATATACAGTTAAAAATCTCTCTTTCCGTGCTGTTATTCAAAAAGCACCATAGCAAACGCTATGAGCATTATCGCCACTATTGCTACCAAGTTCCAAATAGGCGTCAAAATACTTCTTTTCTGCAAGGATGATCTGCAAGTGTTTTGCGAACACGAGCTTGCAGGGCAGAAGAACGTTTTTGTCTTGAACTACAAAACTCCAAGAAAAGAGGTGAAACAAAATGAAAAAGGCATTAATCATAATTTTAGCCGCTCTTTTTATATTGGGAATGACCGCAGTGGCTTATGCGGCGGATCCGGTGGAGAACACACCGCATACGTTCATCGAGACCGATCCGGGTAGGACGGCTAACCCGCCTGATGTCGGAGCAGTTCCATCAGACACCCTACAACCCCCGCTATCAGCGCTGGGTTCCTTAAGTGGGGCATCGGCCTGGGCCTACAAGGATGCCGCTGATAGTGCCACAAAATTTGAGGGTTCCTATGAGGCTTTCCAGGATACTGCCAACAATCTCTACGACTTCGATAATACGGGTAGGGATAGAGGTCCTCATGGTGGATATACCACGACCACGCAAAAGTGTAAGGTCTGTCATGCCGTCCACCGTGCCAATGGCGCTTACGTGCTCTTGAGAGTGGATGACGCCGATAATGCCTGTTCCTACTGCCACGTCGGTGACCACCGGCATTCGGTGGTTAGTGCGTATTGGGGGGCTGACACGATCTATCCCTCCAATGGTCACACCATAGGCGCTGGCAAGGACATTCCAGATAGCTCGGTATGGCAGTGGAGTGACGAAAAGATTTTCGAGGGCCTGAACAATCAGACGGGAGAGGTGGAAACATCATCCGCAATCACCGTCCGCCGTTATCTGAAGGACAGAGTCAAACTCATGCGCAATACTGCAGGGAATAAGGTAGGGCCGACATTCCTGCGCTGCATGAGCTGTCATCAGGTGCACAATGCTTCACAGCTTATCTGGAAGCCATATGACTCTGCTGGCACAATCATGAGCCAAGGCTACAAGCTGCTGCGGAAAAATCCGAGTGGTTTGAATCAGGTTGCTACGGCAGACGCCACGAAAACCTCAGATATTGTGAGCAGCACCGATGCGCTGACCTTGGCCCGTATTAACAACACAAGTTATCACCCGCCTGGGCACGGAAACAAAACGCCATTACTCGCCGCTGTCGACTCCGATTACACTGGTGAGAATGTGGTTGCTGGAAAACTCCCAGACCCCGGTGGCTTAGGAGGAGGAATGGGTTCTCCCAACAGCACCGGTTACACCACCTACTACAATGACGAGATTACCGACCCGGCGTTTAGGCCCGGATCGGACTACGGCCGGGTTGAGGAGGTAACCATGTCTGTATGGTGCGCCAACTGCCATAATCTCAACATCGCTGGCAAAGAGGAGATCGAGTCTAACTGGGGTGGTGGCGGCGATGGGGAAACAATGCTCACTGATCGGTCCCACGTAGTGCCGATGGCCTACACAACCAGAGGGGGGGCTGCTGGATCAATGGGCTCCCAGTGCTACTCCTGCCACAACAACGATATGCCCCGTGTCGCATCTAACGGGACTTATACTGTGCAAGGCGTATCTGTTGACTTCACAAGCTCCAACGTACGTGGATGCGGTCCTTGCCACATAAGCCCGGGCGTGTATCGCGCATACAAGCAGACTTACCGCAGCTATCTGGGCGTAGCTGGTGGCAACAGCCTATCCGACTTCCCACATTCCGGTTCGAGTGCGGGCTTCAAACTCCTAAATGATGTTCCTGTTCTGGGAACACTAAGTTCCAGCTACGATCCCGCGTTCTTTACACCGTTTAGGCCGGGTTCAGGCGATGGTCTGGACAAAATCTGCGGTATTTGCCATCTGACCAAGAGTGGATCTCATGCTGTTGGTGTCAGCAAGTAGGGCAGCATAAGCATTAGTAAGATACGCATTAGTAAGATAGGAAGAGCCCCCTTTAAGTGGGGCTCTTCCTATCGCTTTTCTCTCCACGGTGAGAAAGTTGCTCTTCTCCCCCTCACTTCTTAAGCCAAAATCTCAAAGTCTCAGATGCGTCTCAAGCGTCCCTGACGCTACCAACCAACCTACAGCTCTTGCTTTGACGTGTATAAATAGTTAGAATATCGGTGTGAAGCAATCACATCTTCTTGACTCAATCATTGTTGCCTGTTTTATTGCTCTTATAATTTTGCTGCCCCTTGTGCTAGCTCCTTTCACCTATGATGTATTTGCGATATCCAAGTTGACTCTCTTGCGCCTGACCACTTTGATGATTACAGCATTTTGGCTGTTCAAGATTTTCTATGAGAAACAGCTAATCTTCCGGCGAACAAGACTTGACATTCCCATTGTCCTCTTTCTATTGGTCGTTGTTGCCTCAACGCTTGTCTCCAAGAATTGGCGCTTGAGTCTTTTCGGGGAATACAGGCGCTTCGAGGGGCTACTTACCATCCTAAACTATGCTCTTCTCTTCTGGATGTCGACAAGTCTTTTGAGGGAAAACCGGGTCATAGGCTCCTCTCGTGATTTTGTCAAGACACTTTGTGTGGCTGCCATCGTTTCAGCAGATATTGTCTCGCTCTACGGCATCATGCAGAGGTACAGTCTTGACTTCTTCAAGTGGAGTCAAGGTACTACCAGAGTCTTCTCAACCATTGGTAATCCAATTCCTACGGCTGCCTATCTGACGCTTATTCTATCGATCGCGCTATCCTTCTTTCTCTATGACACTTTCAAGATCAATCGCTGGTTCTTAGGAATATCATGTGGATTGATGTTTGTTTGCCTTGTTTTTACCTATAGTCGGGCAGGTTGGTTTGGTTTCGCTGTCTCTGTAGTTGCCTTGAGTTGTGCCCTTGGCTTCCGATTCCTCATCGGGCGAGTGAGGCAAATCGTGGTCCCGGTTGCAATCCTAGCCTTGGTGGCTATCTTGGCAGTCACTCTGAGTAGCGGGCTCGCCGGTGGGCCGACAATTGTTGAGCGGGCGCTGAGTTCCTTTGAACTGAGCAAGGGCCATGGAGTAGCTGACCGGGTTGACATGTGGAGGAGCACTATCATGATGATCCAAGATCGACCCATCCTGGGCTGGGGTCCGGAAACCTTCAAGACATACTTTCCAAGCTATCGCAGTGCGGAATTGCTCCACATACAGCTGAAGTATCTACAAGCAGATCGACCGCATTCTGACATTCTGCAGGTAGGAGTGTCCTTGGGTCTTATTGGACTGGTGGCCTACCTGATCGTCTTGATTAGCTACTTTGCCTCGGCTTTTGGCTATCTTAAGCGGACGCAGGATGAAAGGAATCGGACTTTGTTGGTCGGCTTTCTGGCAGGGCTGCTCGGCTACATCGTTCAACTACAGTTCAGTTTTAGTGTTATTGAGGTAGCACCATTTTTCTGGCTTCTCATGGGTTTTACCTTTTTGGTG
>CAYFXD010000056.1:0-2319 GCA_964347095.1 uncultured Actinomycetota bacterium
GCTGAAGTTCATGGCAATCTCTATGGCACCATGAACAAGACAGTCAGTCGTGAATTAGCCCAAGGTAATGATGTTATATTGGTCATTGATGTACAGGGCGGTCTTGCAGTCAAGAAGAAAATGCCAGACGCCGTGCTGATATTCATTGAACCGCCCTCCGTTGAGGAGTTAAAAGCGCGCCTGCAAAAACGGGGGACCGAATCAGAGCTTGAGATCGATGAAAGAATCCGGGTAGCCAAAGAAGAACTCAAGTATGCATCCCAATATGATTACTGTATAGTCAATGATGATTTGGAACGGGCCGTAGCGCAGTTGATATCTATCATAGAAGATGAGCGGCAGAATATGTGATTGCACAAAATGAGGTGAGGTATGTCCCTTTTAGAACCAGAGATGGAAAAACTGATGGAACATGCTGACAGCAGATTCACGTTGGTCATGGAGGTTGCAAAAAGAGGACGGCAAATAAATGAATACTTTAATTCTGCTCGCAGGCAAGAATTCACCAACATAAGGGGACCGCAGATTACTGCTGTAAATGAGCAGCCGCTTTCGGTTGCCATGGATGAAGTGGCCGAAGGCAAGATCAAGTTCCGCAGAGTTGTCGACGGTATAAAATAGGCGCGGCGACAAAACAGCCATTCGGTTATTCGGAAAATGCTAGTTCGAGACTAGGAACTAGCTTTTATTTTCACGCTTAAACATTCTGGGGCAGGTAGAACCACTATGGAGGAACTAGCAGGCAAAAGGGTGACTCTCGGAGTAACTGGTTGCATTGCCGCATATAAGGCGGCTGATATCACTAGGAGATTGATAAAAGCGGGTGCTACAGTCAAGGTCGTTATGACCGAAGCAGCGACTCATTTCATTGCCCCATTGACATTTGAGAAATTGAGTCGTAATCCAGTTGCGACTAGCTTGTTTCAGAAACAGGAAGGAAGCCGAATCTGGCACATCTCTCTTGCTCAAGAAGCGGATGCACTGTTGATCGCTCCTGCAACGGCCAACATTATGGCAAAGGTTGCTCATGGCATAGCTGACGACCTATTAACAACGACAGTATTGGCCTGTCCCGCACCGGTCATTTTCGCGCCGGCAATGAATAAGTATATGTACAAAAATCCAGTGACCCAAGAGAATATGATTCTTCTGAAAGGGCGCGGTTGCCGAATAATTGAGCCTGCCTCAGGTGAACTGGCCTGTGGCGACAGAGGTATAGGCCGCATGGCCCAGATCGATCTAGTCATTGCTGGACTGGCTGATGCCGTTGCGGAATCCCATGATCTAAATGGACTCAAGATATTGATAAGCGCGGGAGGTACGCAAGAACCGGTTGACGCGGTTAGATTCATTGGAAATCGATCCTCGGGCAAGATGGGCTACGCGCTCGCGGAAGTTGCTCTCTTAAGGGGCGCTCAGGTGTCTCTCGTATCTGCACCGACGGCTCTCGTTGTTCCGGAGGGCTGTCAGTTTGTTCCAATTGCTACCGCACGCCAGATGAATTCTGAGATTCTCGCTAGGTTCGCTGAGAACGATGTAGTAATAATGGCTGCAGCTGTCTCAGACTACCAGGTTGCGCAGATTTCTCAACGGAAACTAAAGAAACAGGACCGGTTGGTGCTTGAACTTGTGCCCACACCTGACATCCTGGCGCAATTGGGCCAAACAAAGAAGAAGCAGCTGCTGGTCGGTTTTGCAGCTGAATCAGAGTCGCTTAGATCCAATGCTGAAGAGAAACTCAGAAATAAAAACCTCGATATTGTGGTAGCCAATAGTGTATTGCAGAGGGAAGCCGGAATTGGGAAGGACGATAATCAAGTCACCATCATTAATCGAATTGGCGGAGTTAAGGAGCTGCCGACGTTGCCCAAACGCCAGGTTGCTCAAGAGATTCTAGATGAAGTATTGCGACTGTTCAAAGAGAGGCAAGACAAATAACTTGAAAAAAGCGGATGCCCTGCCGTATAATAGAGCGCTAGTGGATCAACGAGGTTCTTAGATCCGCCAACCAATTGAATAGAGGATCTTTCTTATCAAGAGCGGCGGAGGGACTGGCCCGGTGAAGCCCGGCAACCATTCTGGTTTCTGGCACCCTGAAGCTGGAGACTGGAAAAGGTGCTAATTCCTGCAGAGGATTTCTGAAAGATAAGAGCGGTAGCATAACTCTCTTGGCTTTTGGAAAGAGAGTTCTTTATATATGGGCTCAAAACACTGAAGGAGGCAATTAATGAGTAAAGGACGGTATCTATTCACTTCGGAGTCGGTAACGGAGGAGCATCCCGACAAATTGGCAGACCAAATCTCAGATGGGGTGTTGGA
>CAYFXD010000057.1:0-21742 GCA_964347095.1 uncultured Actinomycetota bacterium
AGAACCAGCGCCCCTCGTGGCCCACATAGCCATAGGTGTTGAACCGCCGCCCTTTTGAATTTGAGACTCAATATCTTCTGCACCAGTTGCCGGAGTGGTCCCGTGGCAAGCATAACAAAGCTCTTCCTCAGCATAGGTAGCAGAATTATCGTAATCATAGCCGGTGAGCCTAGCATTCTCGGAACCGTGGGGATGATGACATGTGTTGCAGTAAGCCTTGGTACCAGTTGTGGTGTAATGAATCTTAGTCTTGAATGTTGACTTGCTCCAACCAGTAAAGAAGGGATAGGAGGAAACGTCAGGAAAAGTGATCGTATAGGGCACGAAGGTAGCTGAGCTGCCCCAGTTCTGAGTAGGTGCGGTTCCATCATGACACTTTAGGCAGAAGTCGGTCATCTCAGATATTCCTGTGCCACCAGCGTTAGCAAGTTGATAAGTGTTGTCAGGATTGCTCACTTTCTCAAGAGCGGTCGCAGAGTATTTCACCGTGTGAGGTCCGTGGCAGCTGCTGCACTCTACTTTTGCACCCGTTAATCCATCCCCAGTGGTCCCGGTTAGGGCGTGATGAGAAGTCATTTGAAATTGATTGTAGATGTTCCAGCTTAGAATAGTAGTGGTCGTATCATGTGCAGCATTGTCATGACAACCGTCGGTCAAGCATAGATTCTCTTCGCTGCCCTTGGTTAACCAGGTGTATCTCGTGGGAGAAGGAGCATCATGGGGATAATGACACAGAGTACATTTGATGTCTGAAGAAGGTGCGGAGAGTGCTGTATCGTGAGCCGCCAGACCTGCATAAGTGCTTTGGATATCATATGTGCTGCCCGTACCATCATGACACACATAGCAAATATCAATAGACGGAGTGCGCCTGTAAATATTGACATTGCTCTCTGCCAAATGAGTCTTATGGCAATCTGCACAATAGCCAGTCGAGTCAGAGTAATTGTAGTGCGGATCTTCGCTGCCGGCTACAATTGCATTGTCACTTGTCAGGCCAGTTGAAACAAGACTCTCATTTCCATCTGCATCCACCGCAGTTACCTGGTAATAGTGTCTTTCTCCCGGAATCCCAGTTGAATCTGTATAGTTCTCCGTACCCACGCTATCCGACAGAAGTCTTGCTGCTGGTTTGTTCACATCCGTGATAGTCGATGTAGCGCGATAGACTCTATAGTGGTCTTGACCTCCTGGTGCCGTCCAGGAGAGGTTGACATTTGGCGAAGCACCGGCTGCAACGTTTAAACCCGTGGGCGGGTCGATGGCAAAAGCGGGCGCCTCAAGCAGCAAAAGACTCGCAGCCGTTAATAGAACACAGAGAATCAGAGTCCTGATTTTGGACATAACATTAACAGGCTGACAGCTAACAGCGTTCATAGACTTGTCCAACTCCAGCAAATATTTGAAACACGCCGCAAAAGCTTTTGTATTCTAAGGAATATATCGGCATTTACGAGCACGAATTGAAACCAATTAGCCTCTTCAGAAATATAATCAGTAGAAGAACAGTAGGCTGGAACGTCGTTCCAGACTTGCACACTCTAAAGTAAATTCCGAAATACATTCCGGAGTATGGCCAAAAGCGCAGGTTGGCCAGGTCAGATTTGACATGACGTAAAACAAAAGCCCGCAAGGAGATACGGACAATGATCAATACTTCCAAACAGACACTGAGCTGCTGCCCCTGTCCGTCACAAAGACCCTTCGATTGACGTTATCCAGAGCAATTCCATTCGGAAGAGAAATCTGCGCCTCCGCAGAGCCGTCACTGCCATATGTAAAGAGTAGATTGCCAGTCTTGCGAAAAACAAACACCTCATGCCCCAACGCATCTGCAACATGGACTCTGTTCTTTTCGTCTATGCCGACTCCCCTCGGCAAACTTAGCTTCCTAGTCCCGGAGCCTTTGAGCTGACGTAAATAGCTGCCATTGGAGTCAAAGACCTGGACCCTGCCATTATTTGAATCAGCGACGAAAATCAGTCCATTTGTATCAACACATAGGGCATTGGGAAACGAAAACTTGCCTTCTTTGCTGCCTCTGCCTCCAATCTTCTTTGTCAGCTTCCCACCGGATGTCAGTATTTTAACCGTGTGGTCTCCGATATCGGTTACATACAGCCTTCGCTTGTAGTAAGCTAAACCTAGCGGTTTCCTCAGACTCTCATCATGCAAGAATCCCACTGGATTGCCGCGGATATCAAAAACGGCTATCTTATCGCTGTTGAGGTCGGATACGAATATTCGTTTCTCTTTGCCAACTTTTCCAACTGCTATGGCTACTGGATACGAAGCCCGAGAAGAGGCAACGTTCTGCTCCAAGGGAGCAATCCTGGCTGGGAAATCAAAAAGGAGCCGGCGGTCAGATCCAAATACTTTGATTGAGCCCTGGCTGCTATCCGCCACATAGACTCGCTCTTCAGACAAGGCTACCGCCAAAGGAGTCCCAAGCGTTTCATTAGCTCGACCCGCAATGCTAAAGAGAAATTCGGGTTTTTCTGAAGCTTGCTGTTTCTGTCTCAGCGCAACGAATGCCTGAACAAATAGTAGAGCACATAAAGCAAGAAGCACAATCAAAACGATAATCAACTTCTTCTTCGTAAGAAGATGCCCTAACTTTAACTTGTCTTCTGATTTGCCAACCAGCTTCCCTAAGTCATAGCTCATGGTCTATCGCACCATTCCTAGTATCGGCATTACATTGCTACGTTCGCATATTCCAGAGCCTTATATTATCAAAAGAGGACCGTCTAAGCACCCAAAAAGAGCGAGACAAAGAAGGCCAGGTTGCAGAAGGCAAAACTGACCTATAGAATACTATTTAGACAGTTCTCGATCGGAGAACTCAAATATCTCATCAGTGGTAAATTGCCTTTGACCCCAAAATTCCAAATCTGAGGATCGAATGAGAAGAAAAATCTCAACAGGTGTCATGGTTTCTTTTGCCGTCCTGGTCCTGGCTTTGGGAGCTGCAGGTGCATTACTCACACCTCAACCTTTCTTTTGTCGTACGTGCCATGTGGAAAGAGATATCTATAAGGCCTGGACAAAATCGCCTCATAACGAAATAAGCTGCTTAAGCTGCCATCGCAAACCAGGTGTGAGTGGATATCTCACTAGCCAGGTTGAAATGGCCAAACGAGTCTCTTCCTCCATCTTCGGCACTTACCAAAAACCATTGACATCCAATGTCGACAACTCCTCTTGTCTCCCGTGCCACAAAGAGATTCTGAAAGGCACAGTCGTAAGGAGCGTCATAAAAGTTAGGCATAGGGACTTCTTGCAGGAAGGCCAGGCCTGTACCGATTGTCACAGCGGAGTTGGTCACAAGAACACTGTACGAAAACAAGAAAATCCCACCATGGATAAGTGCACGACGTGCCATAATGGGAAGACTGCCTCAAAAACATGCAAGATTTGCCATGTCGAAAAGGCTAAGCGCAAAGTTCGCAACTACGGACCCTGGCAGGTTACTCATGGAAAAGACTGGCGCAAAACTCATGGGATGGGCAATCTAACTTCCTGCATTATTTGCCATTCCAAAGAGGACTGCAGCAGATGCCATCTGGAAATGCCTCATGTCCAGAACTGGCCTTATTACCACGGCAAGATGGCGCTGAAGAACGATTGTTTTGGGTGCCATATACAAAGTTACTGCGTTGATTGCCACAGAATTGAGATGCCCCATCCAGAATCATTCTTACCAAGACACTCAGCAATCGTGGAGAAGAAGGGTGGTGAGCTGTGCTACCGGTGCCATGTCAGAGATGACTGTCAGTACTGTCACGTACGTCATGTGCACCCCGGAATTAAGCAGCCAATACCCGTACCGGAGGGGCGGTGATCAATTGAGCACAGAAAAGCTGCTCCTTTTATTTAACAAAGAGAGAATTCTATCGATCCTGAGCAATCCGCAGCAAAACCCAAAAGAAACTGTGCTGCTGCTGGGTATGATCCTCATAATAATACTCATAATTCTAATTTTGATCGCGATTTTTGCTGTAGAACCGGCTCAAAGAAAAAAGCAAAAGGGCAGGTCACGTCAAAGGTTGCTCGTCGGCGCTGAAATAGCCGCTGTTCTGGTTCTTATTCTCTCCGTTAACGGCCTGTTGTACACATCTCAGCCTCGCTTCTGCAGGGCTTGTCATCAAATCCGCACTGAATATCAAGAATGGAAAACGTCCACTCATAGCAGAGTGGGCTGTGTTGCCTGCCACCAGGACCCTGGCATCTTTGGATTCATCAATGAGAAGATTGAGAGAGTCGATGACCTCGTATCAACGGTCAGGGACAGATATCTCACAACGGCTGACCGCACGCCGATTAGAGCAAACGTATCAAACGACTCCTGCCGCCGCTGCCATTCAGTGGAGAAAGGAAGCTTGGTCAGTTATACGATCAAAGTCAGGCACAAAGAGATATTGGGAGCCGGCTACAATTGTACGGACTGCCACAATTCAGTGGCACACGGGGAATCAGTTACACAACCCAGGCAACCTAGTATGGACAAGTGCGTGCAGTGTCATGACAACCAGGTGGCCTCAGCCGAGTGTCGCCTGTGTCACGTACCTGATGTGGGCAAAAAACCTAGGCAGGTAGCTGACTACCCCAAAATCCATCTCGAACCTCCATTCAATTGCGAAGGATGCCATGACATCCAGAAGTGCACCGAATGCCACGGGCTTGAAATGCCACATCCGGCGGATTGGAAGCAAAAACATCCTCGAGAAGGCTTTGTCAACAAACAGGTCTGCTGGCGGTGCCACGACAAGAGGTTCTGCAGGGAATGTCACCAAAAAATACCTGATGCCCATCCTGACGATTTTCCGGCGACTCACGGGAAAGCCTCGCAGCAGCCGGAAAGCTGCAGCTGCCACCAACGCGAGGAATTCTGCCCGATCTGCCATGAAACAGATCGATGAGGCTAGCAGTGCTCCACGCGAAAGCATGGGTCAGTTCACCACCCAGTGACATAGCGATGAACTTAACTAACGAAGATGGCGTCTGCAAAAGACATGTCTTGCCCGCGTTTGAGCTCAACAAAAAAGCCTGCCATCGAGCCTCCTACGCGCTGAAAAAACAAAAAAAAGGGCCCAGCTTTCTGGACCCCTCGCCAATTGACTAAATGGTTTCATATGACGGCTTTTAGGGTAGTGTTCCTGTAGGATGGCAGTCCATGCAGACTTCATCAAGATGCTCATCAGCAGCATCATCATAGGTGTTTCTTAGCATCGCTGACGGGCCTTCTGGTTCCTGGGCAGTGTTAAGAGAATCGTGCGGGAATCCAGTATTGCTGTGACATTCATTACAGGTAGGACCATTGTTGACACTATCCCCCGGCTCCACCAGAAGATCGGCACCAATCAAAACCACGCCATCGGAGGAACTATCGTGACCATACTTCAGATCTACGCCGACTTGTTTGACGTTACCGTCCTTGTCAATCGCCACATTGTGAAGACCAAAATTGGCATCATGACAATCAGCACACCACTCGCTCAACGTAGTAACATCATTTATAAAATCCGCACCCGATCCATCTGGATTCTGCTTGAGAATCTTGGTGTCAACGTTTCCTGCCAACCTCACCGTTCCATTGTCATGAACTGAATGACAATCAGCACATTTTAGACCACCATCTTCGGTCACGAAAGGGGTGGCATCTACATCGTCAGGAGCCGTTATGTTTGCCGTGGTCGCGTTCATGGTATGACCATTTGTGGTCTGCCCATCAACTTGCTGGATCGCGGTGATAATCCCCCCTGTACCATGACAGTATGCACATTCCTCACCAGGAGTATCAGCTCTTAAAAGTCTGTAGCTCCCTTCAGCCAAGTGAACGGCATGACAGGCCTTACACTTGTTCGAAGTAGTACTGTAGCCACCATGAGGATCATCAGGAGCAACCATACCCTGTATTGTCGCATCGCTGAGATAACCCGCTGCTAGTGCAAGGCTTGCCCCTGCAAGCACGAACGTAATCGTTAGACATAATACAACTAGCTTTCTCACCTCTTCAACCCTCCTTTCTCTCAAAATCAATGAGGACCCTTCTTGGAGGGAATTACAACAAATACCAGTCGCACCAAGAATCTACACAAATCAGAGCCTCTGCTATAGGCGTATGTGAAAGAAATCACCTAGATAGGACCCACTCGTACCCTTGGGAGAATGACTCTGTGAATGAAGCAGCAACCCGTGGATAATTGACTGTTTGAAAGAATACTGCAAGATGGTACCTATTATCTATTTTAGCTTATGCTTTAGTCGCAGGCAAGCTCTAATTGCCTGGTTGCGGCTACGAATTGGGAAACCGGCGGCTGCAAAAAAGAGGCGAACCAGACAATTCTGCAGTTGAGCGGATCGAAAAGAAAGTAGGGCCCCTGAGCAATATAGTCGCATCGTACGGAAAGATAAAGAGAACGCCATAAATAGAAAAAATCCTGGCGGCTCGCGCCAAGATAGGCTGAATCATCATGTTCGCGTAATCCCCCGCCAAACGGAATCTACAAGGCGCCCATAATGGAAGTGAAGGGCTCCGAGCCCTTCACTCTATCTCAGGATTAGGATTCCATTGGCAAAGACTGATTCTATGGCAGGGAAGCAATAACGTGACAATCGTTGCAGACATCGTCCAGTGCAGTTCCGCCGTAGCCATCCTTCAGCAAATCTTTAGAGCTACCGGCTGCGTCATGTGGAAATGCGGTAGCGCTGTGACACTCATTACATGTAGGTCCGTTGTTCACACCGTCGTCTGGATCGACTTTGACATTGGCGCCGTCCAAAACTGTACCTTCGTCAGAGCTGTCATGGCCATAGCGTGTTGCGCCGCCAACGGTTTTGCCTACCGTATGGAGGCCGCGGTTTGCTCCATGACAATCAGCACACCACGCAGTCAAATAATCTGAGCTGGTAAAAGCGGAACCTTCTCCATCCGGATTATCTTTCAACATGTGAGTAGAAGTCATATCCGCGAGTTGTACAGTGTTATTGTCGTGAACGCTATGACAATCTGCGCATTTCAAACCACTCGTGTTCCAAGCGGTATCAGTGTCATCCGGTGCATCGCCGCTGTAACCCATGGTATGACCCTCTGCAGTGGCTCCATTTATTTTAGTTACCGTAGAGATTATTCCCGTCGGATCTTTGTGGCAATAATCGCATTCTGTGCTTGAGTCGCTTGTTCTCAGAAGTCTATAGCTTCCTTCAGCCAAATGGGTAGCATGACAAGCTTTGCATTTGTTTGTGCTATTACTGTAGCCGCCGTGTGGATCATTCGGATCAGTCATGCTCTGAATTGTTGCATCGCTCAGGTACCCTGATGCCGAAGCCACGGAAGCATACATGAATATGACAAGAACTGTGGCCAGAAATAGAATGAGCCATTTTTTCATTTCCGTGCCTCCTTCCCCCTTGCTCACTTCTCCAAATTTTGTATCGTCAAAATATCGACCGAACTTAAACATCAAGCTCCTGTGAACGACACATTTGGAAAGGAAGAGAAGGTCGAAAAGGCCCTCGGGAGAGTAGCGCTCGGGACTGCGGATTCCAGTTTCAGCAAACTAAAAGCAATGTGCAGGTGAAAGATTTAGTGCGACCAAGAATGCGGTAGAACATGCAAAACCAAGTCCCTTGTGCTTTTGGCAAAAAAGGAACCGCTCAACATCTATCATGGAAAACAGAGCGTAATTAGGTGCCCTCAAGACAGACTGGACGTTCTAATCATCTGAAAGACAGCATGAGGGTCTACTCTGCTGATACCGTTATCTCAACTACCTGAACTCTATCATTGAACTTGTCAGCGACAACAAAGACATCATCACCTGCATATGCAATTCCTGCCGCGTTATTGAACTCGCCTTCCTTGTTGCCTAGTTCGCCACCGAGCTCTGCCAGCTCTTTACCTTTGGTGTTCAAGACTCTTATGCTGAAGTGAAAAGCATCAACCAAATATAGGAGTTGCTTATCGCCCATAGCCAGGCCAGCGGGCAATCCAAAACGGCGCCTCTTAGCCATTATGTCCGTAGCGGGAGTGCCAACGACCCAGAGAACCTCGCCGTTTTTATCTAAAGCTTGCAGTCTTAGATTCATCGTGTCAGAGACATAGACGTTTCCAGCCCTATCAACAGCAATTCCTGTTGGATAGTCGAATCCGCCAGCTTTCTTCCCTCTTCTGCCCCACTTGGACAGTTCCTTGCCTTCCAAATCATAGATTATGACATGCCCATAAGTAGTCACATACAGGCGGCTACTAGCAATAGTGGGCATGAGTGGCATCATTACCTTGAACTGCTTGATGAATTTTCCCTTCGAATTGAAGATCAATATCTTACTCTGACTGTTATCGGTAACATATACTCTTCCATTGGGGGCCACCGCAATGCCCATTGGATACATGAACTCTCCTTCATTCTTTCCTTTTTTGCCGAATCTGAACAGATAATCTCCCGATCTATCAAATACCAGAATCCGGCTGTTCTCCATATCCGCTATGTAAATATTGCCTTCCTTGTCCACTGCCACACCGTGAGGACGCTTTAGCAGCTGATGTGGCTTCTTTCCGTAGCCGTAGATAGTAAAGAGGTGGCGCATATCTTTTATTTGAACAGGATTGGAAACAGAAACAGCGGAGTCAGTTAAAGAAATATAAAAGTAGGCCAAGAAGCCAAGGAGAATAAGAAGGACAGCCAAGAAGATTACCAGAAAAGTGCGCTGTTTCAATTCCTAAGACCTCTCTCACACCATCTACTCAAGAATATTGCATCTATTACTGCAAATATTGTGGCCAAGACACTAAGGCAAGTCTTGTGTTCTATGACACTTGAGACAAAGCTCGTCGGGATAATATGTTACCATAAAGTTCTTTCCTGTTCCATGCGGATTATGGCAGGTACTGCTGCATGTGAGCCGTCTATTAGCAACGGTGTCTATAATGCCGTCGGCCACAGGATGATTGTGAGCTTTGTCCTCTATTGGCAGGTGGCAATTGAAACAAATCGACACTGAGTCCTCTGGCAATAATGCAGCATGGTCTGCGCCATGCACAACATGGCAGCTTTTGCAGTCACCAGGCCCTCCGGTGCCTAGAATTTGATTGTGCGCGCTGGTCAGATATAGAGTCCGTTTATCTCCATGACAACGGAAGCAGAAATCCTTGCCTCGAGCCGCCAGCAGATACTGGTAGTTGTCTGCATGAGGATTGTGGCAATTTGAACAGGTAAAAGTATCGGTGGAGGGGTGATGGGAGGCCTTTCTAAAAAAGGGCTCAATTTCTGGGTGACAATCATAACAAAGGCCTGGCCGTTTTGCCACTAGCTGGAAGCTGTAGTCTGTCGCATGGGCTCCGTGACAATCCGTGCACCGTCCGTCCTCAAATGGTAGATGTTGAAAGGTCCTTGCAGCGGCCTTGGCGATGTCGATGTGACAAAGCGCGCAGAGCTCTTTCTGATTATTTCTGAGCCCCTTGTCAAAAGCTGAACCGTGCGGAACATGACAACTTGAGCATTGCCGCCGTGCAAATGGCTCATGAGTATCGCTCATCCGCAATTGCTCCGCAATTCGGTGGCATTGTATGCACAAGTCTTCTAGTCGTCTAGTCAACAAGTCTGAATATTTTGAAACATGATGTTTGTGGCACTCTAGACACTGCCCCTTCTGAGCAGGTGAATGCGTGAAATGGAGCTTTATTTGCTTTGCCACCGATCCGTGGCATGTAAGACACAGATTCTTGAGAGACTCCTTGAGTTCGGATTTTTGACCCTTTTTATGTGGGGTATGACAAGATAGACATTGTCCTTTGCCATAAGGCAAATGAACATATTTTGCACTCTGTTTTTCATGACACGCAAGGCACTTTTTGGACGGATTAAGTGCTTGCTCGATCGGTTCCTCAAGCAGAACAACGAGGAGAATGCCGACTGCTGCCAAGGTCACGATGGCAAGAACCGCCAAATTTAGCCACTTATAACGCGAAAGGAGGGACTTGAGCCCCTCCAAGCTGCCTTTTCGTCGTTCCATTTGTCTATTCTCCAAATCAGGCCAATCTCAACTCGTGAGTCTTTTCAGTGCCTTCTGAGCTTCTGAATATTCAGGAATATACTTTAATGCTTCATTGTATTCCTTAATTGCCAGTTCCTTTTCATTGGTCTTTTCATACATAGTGCCCAATTGGTAATGTATATCTGCCGCTATAGGATTAATCTCAAGACTCTTCTCAAACTGTTTGATGGCGCGCGAATACTTCTTTTGCTTCGCATACATCTCTCCAAGTCTGGTATAAGCCAGATCATGCCTTGGATCCAACTCGACAGTTGTATTCAGCTCTTCTATTGCCCTCTTGCTCTTACCATCGGCATCATATGCAATTGCCAAATAATAATGCACATTTGCTGATTCGGGCTTGATCTTTAAAGCTTGCTTGAATTCCCGTATCGCGTTTTCATTGTCGCCCATCTGGTAGTAGACTAGACCCAGATCCAGGTAATTCTGCCAGTCTCCAGGATTTGACTTGACCTTGGCCTGATAGCGCAATAGATCGCGTTCCAAAGCATTCTCCGGCACATCGCTCCTGATAAATACTTCCTTTGCAATAAGCGCACCTAGAACAAAAACTGCAAGCAGGAGAATGATGAGGACAACGATTAACGAGCGATTGGACTTATTGTCTGATACAACTTCTTCTTCCAACTCTATTGATTCCATTATGCATTTCCTGCCCTGGTGAAATCATGACTGTTCCGCCCTGAGCGTAGCAAAATGAGTACCAAAAGTAAAGGTACGCAGTGCTTCTTCGATTGTCCTCTTATCTCTACATGGATCGGCGTTCAATCATGGATTAATTAATTCATTTTCGTCATTATTGCGCGTTTTTTGGATACGTCTTAGCGCCTGTTTGACCTCTTTTGACTTTGGATCATACCTCAGCGCATTCTTGTAAGCTCGCTCAGACTTTGCTGTCGCCCCTTCCTCTTCATAGATCAAACCCAGATTATAATAGGCCGGTGAGTTTTGTGGACAGACTCCTAGCGCTTGCCGCCAACTCCAAAGAGCCTTACTGTTCCGGTCAACACATGCATACGCCACTCCAATTTTCAGATAGGCTTCCGAAGAAGTGGCATTGAGTCTCAATCCCTTTCTAAAGAGTTTGATTGACTTGTTGAAATAGTCGTTGGTTTTGGTGACACGGCCGGCCTGCAAGTACGCATCCCCCGCGTGAAAAAAGACATTTTCGTCGATTGGATTAATCCGAATAGAACGACTGAAAAGATCGGCGCATGAATCAAAATAAGCTTGGTCAAATCCCTCTGAAAAGGCCCGGTCTGCATAGAGACGACCCAAAGAACATGAATACAGCTCTTCAGATGAATTCAGCCTGCTTGCCCTCTCGAAACAACTCTCTGCCTGATCCATCAAACCCTCATGCTGAGCATCCAGCGCCCCTGAGAAGTAGACATCGGCAATGTAGAGTTGCAGGCATCCAATCAGGAATAACACTCCCAGAACACCAATAGCGACAAATATCGCCTTCTTGGCGACTTGGCTTCTGAGCAACGATGGCGTTTTTAGACAATACAAAGAGGATTCCTCAAAACTGGTTGAAGCATTAAAGATGAGACCTATTATTGCCCAGAATATCGGCGCTACAGACAGCGAATTCGGATTGAACTCTACTTGCACCAGGAAGCTAAATGCAGCGGCAAGGAGTCCGAGGATTATGACCTTGCCATTGCGTTGTCTGATCTTGAAGAAGCGCCGCATACCTGCGAAAAACATGGCTATGACTAGCCACAAGAAACCCGTGACTCCCAAAAGACCTGTGGTTGCTGCTATTTGGAGCAACTCATTATGCGCTCTGTCAATTTGAGGATCCTGAAATGTCGTCACCCATTGAGCGGGCTTGTATTTTGGAAATGCTAGCTTAAAAGTATCAGGACCTGATCCCAAAAGGGGACGATCTGCGATCATTGGTAGCGTTGCTTTCCACATTTCAACTCGTGGAATATTGCTTCCTTCCAGCTTGAAGGTGGATGCAGCTCTGCTAGCAACCTCATATGTGGTGTTTTTGCTGGGCAACAAGGTAAATGCATATCCTATAAGCAGTATTGCTGCAAAGGCAAGTATCACCATCTTTTTATGCCAAAGCAGGCGAAGGCTCAGGAGCATCACAATCGCGCAGGCTAATCCTGTACCAAGCCACGCTCCCCTGGCAAAGGTAAAGAATAGGACAGCACCTATCAGGACCAGCGAGATAACTAGCATCGTTAGAACTGGTTTGGAGTATTCGGTATGCTCGTGTCTCAGAAAGCAGGCGGTTGCAAGTGGAAAAACCATGCCCAAAAACATGCCCAAGTAGATAGGATTACCGAAAGTAGCGAAAGCACGATCCACCTCAAAGAGGTTTGGTTGCCCAAAACCAGCCGCGCAATAAGTCCTCGAGCCAACAAGGAAAAGATTGAATCCGAAATGCTCAATAATAGCTGCAAGCGACACCAAGGATGCTGAGATTAGCAGCGCTGTGATTAGCCGCCATTGATCTTTCCTTCCTCTGACAAAGTTGAGCGCAGCCAGACTTAATATACAATAGCAGAGTAGGGTCAACAGACCCTCCCATCGGCTGTATTCACCGAACAACGAAGTCAAAACATGAACAGAATTCCCAGTAGCGACAGTATTGATCAAGACAAAAAAGCCAACGGCCAAATAAAGCGGGGACCTGGCAAGTTCCACCTTGCCCTCAAATGAGATCTTGACCAACCAGATAATAGCGATGAACCCCGTCAGCAATCGCAAGAAAGTCAGCTTAGACATACCAAAGGTAGGAGCAAAGAACGGATTGACACATAAAGGATAGGCCAAAAAGAGCAAGAACAATGTCCAGAAGATGATTCTATCATACAAGCTGATACGATCAGCGGTTGCTACCAGACTTGGATCAACCGGATTTCTTTTGTCTTTTCGTTCGCTGCGCCTTAGATGATCTAGAATCGCTCTTTTTTCCTTCCTCAAGCCTGGCCAGTTTTCTTGATCGGAAAAAAGATAGGATTTGCAGTTCAACAGTCAAATCGACGTACCGCAGACTAATCTGTTCCGGGACATCCAGATGAACTGGGGCAAAATTCAAGATTGCTCCGATACCTGCAGCAACCATTTTATCGGCAACCGACTGCGCGGCCGCCGGCGGCACAGTGATAATGCCAATGTCAATACCGTCAGCTTTCTCGAATACTTCCTCCAGCTCATCAATGTGTTGAATCTTAAATCCGTCAACTTCTTGTCCAACCTTCTTAGGATTTTCGTCAAAGGCAGCGATTATCTTGAAGGATCTGGTGGAAAACGATTTATACCCCAACAAGGACGATCCGAGTTGACCGACGCCAACAACAACTACTTTTTTTTCTTCATCTAGACCAAGCTGCTTAGTAATCTGCTTGTACAGCTCCCTGACGTTATACCCCACGCCACGAACCCCTAATTTTCCCAGATAGGACAGATCCTTACGGAGCTTTGCCGCATTGGTCCCTGCATACTTTGCCAATTCGTAAGAGGATAATGTCTGTATGTCGCGGAGATCCAAACCAGTTAGGCAGCGCAAATAAAGGGGTAACCTAACGATGGTGGCGGGAGGTATTTTCTTCTTTTTCATGTGCTCCTCCCCGGATGTTTTTCAGGCCTCATTCGCTACCTCTCCTTGAAAATGCAGCCAAAAGCAAGGGCGCAGTAATAATCTAGTTCCGAGCTAAATGGATGATAAACCCAAAGCATGCCTAGCGGCATGCTTTGGAAATTCTCATGACAATTTGTACTTTCTTCTGATACCGATTAAATCCTTGAAATTCAATTGCCATCGTTATTCAAGGGGTCGCTCACCTATTAGGGTCCCTTTATGCTTGCCGGTTTAGCGCCCGTAACGTGACAATGGGCACAATACGTGGGATTATGGCATTTGAAGCATGATTCTGCTCCCTTTGCCCTAACTAGGACTGGATGCTGAGCCGCTCTTCCGTCTGCCGGCACATCGAAAGGACCTTGGCTCTCATCATAGCCTTTGTGGTGGCAGGCCGTGCAGAACTGCTGTTGTGCATGGCAATTCCGGCACACTGACGAATTGTCTTTTCCCATCTGTCCATGGTCTTTCTTGGCAAACTTGGCAGGATGGGGCATATCTAGTCCGTGGCAATCCTTGCAGAACTGGCTAATATGGCACATGTTACAGTACTCTTTCTCACTCTTGGCCATTTTGGAATGCTTCGGAGGGAGAAAATCCGCTTCTCTGTGATTTTCCGGCTTTAGCTCAAAGTCCTTCGTATGACACACTTCGCATTTGCCTGGAGCTTTACCTCCTGCGGAAAGAGTATGGCAACCTTCGCGGTAACAGCCCTCCATGGCCATGAAATCTTCATACCCAGTGAGTCCAGAGTGGGCAACTCGGTTATGGCAATGAGCACAACCTATGCCTTTGTCCTGATGTTTTTTATGGTTGATAAGAACTCCAGGCGAAGGAGTAACATCGCGCTTTGTGATCGCATGACAGTTTAGGCAATTCTCAGACAATAGCTCATCATGCTCGGCTACATGACTATGCTGGTTTATCGGTGTCTCAAAATTTCCTGTCATCTGTGCCAGACCCTCTTTGGGGGACCCTGTCAACTCATAGATGATAAATGGTACTAGTTCTCCTGGACCATGACATCCTCTGCAGTTTACCTCTGAGTGAGCTGATTTGGACCAAGCCTCGACATCTTGATCCATGCTGTGGCACATAAGATTACAGAACGAACTCTGGCATGTAAAACAAAAACCCGCAGCGGTCATTAGCATCAAGAATACAAATCCCGCGCCCCCATAAAAGATAAGCTTCAATCTCGTCTTGGGATCTTTCCAATCTGGTAATTTCAGTTTCAAGATCATCCCTCCTTGCCCCCACACACCCCTGCTACTTGACGCTTTTACCTGCCATTATTAGAAGCACAATTGCAACAATAGCAGCGATTACAAAAAATGTTCCCCATAACCAGCCAATAATACCCGGTATCACCAGATTCACCTCCTGCGAAGCACAAAGGAATAAAGATCCCGCTACGGTTCTCGACCATTAAACTTGTTCATCGCTTGCCATTACTTAATAAAATCGGCCCAAAGATTCAACTCTTAATGTTCTTTTGAAAAATAATTTCACGCACGCCAAAATTGATGGCCTCTGTCTATTTGTGGAAGGAACTCATTGGTTTTCTGATTCGTTGAACGATTAAGAAAATATTAAGGAATTATTTCACATTGTTAATTATATAAAACTTTGGACGTTATGGCTACAAAATGTTGGCTAGAATACCAGCTTTTTGCCTTTTATTTACGGATGGTTATCAGACATCAATCGCCTCAGCGCTTCTTGGGCGGCCGAATTGTCGGGATTAAGTGAGAGTACCTTTTCATATGATCGGACCGCATCTTTATCCTTTCCCTGCTCCTCGTAGACAACGCCCAAATGAAGGTGGGCATCTTCAAAGTCCGGCACCACATGAACCGCCCTTTTGAAAGCCTCAACGGCTTGTTCATCAGCGCCCTGTGCAATATAGATCGTACCCAAAAGGTAGTGCGCGCGGGCTGAAAACGGTTCGAGTCTGATTACCGTTTTTAACTCATCAACTGCGTTGGGATAATCCCCGGAATTTAATCTCCTTGATCCAAATGAGTAGATAGTAGCGAGAAGGAAATAGTTATCGGTCTCCAGCGGACTAATCCGCTTGGCACTTTTTGCTGCATTCACCGCTCTCCTGTAGTATTCTATCTCCTCACTTGCTCGAGCCTTCTTCAAATCAAGCGAAGCCACCTGATAGTAGTATAGATCCCGAACGGGGAAAAAGAAGATTGCCTGATTGTAATTGTGTATTGCCTCACGATACTGGCCGCTGCGAGCCAAATCATTGGCTCTGGAAAAATAGTAATCTGCGACAAAGGGAAATGCAGACAATACCGCTAGTGGAACCAAAACAAGAATTGCGATAGCGAACACCAGAATTCTTGCTATTGATCCAGAATTCGCGGCAGGATAATTTGTCCTTTGCACCGTGCTTAGTCCTGTCGCCATTCCCATGATGGTCCAAAAAAGCGCCGCGCTTCCAACAATGCTTATCCCGAAAATCAGATAAAAAGAGTATCCAACGACTGAGAGAATAAGGCCCAGCAAAAAGATGTACTGTCTATCTGCTTTTTGACGCACAAGAAACTGATGCATCAACACCAGAAAAACGATCAATGTGGCCGCGAAAACAAAAGTAGCTGGTAGTCCGGCTGTTGACGCTAGCTGCAAAAAGTAGTTGTGCGCGTCATCAGCTATGGTGGTTTCACCAACCAAGCGTTTGTAAGTGAGAGTCTGGTACCGCCTGAATACCAATCTGAAACAATCCGGTCCAAAGCCAAGGAGTGGGCGATCCGTGAGCATAAAAAGCGCACCTGTCCAAATCTGCCACCTGGTCGTTGAGCTGCCCTCTACAAGAAAACTTGAGGTCAGCCTCTCTTTGACATCAGCGCTTGTTTGGGCCTGGCGAAATGAAGAGTAGGCGATCAGAGAAATCATTATCAGCAAGAGACATCCTAGAAGAAGCGCAGTCTGACGCCACCTTCCCAAACGTACCGCGACTGAGACAACAAATAGGGAGGCAATCAGAAGAGCAGCAAACCAACTGGCCCGGGAAAAAGTGGTAATCAGGCAGGAGAAGACAAGCATGCTGCTGACCGTGTAGAACATTTGCTCTTTGGTGGTAGTAGCGGAAAAGGTCAAGCCAAGAGAGATGGGCAAGGCTATTATCAAAAAACCCCCCAAAAGAACTGGATTTCCAAAAGTTGAGAAACTGCGGCCGGACTCGAAAGGAAGAGCCCAGCCAAAAAAATCCCAGCCGAAATACTGGATCAAGCCGTATGCAGAAACCATGCTGGCTGCCAAAATCATCGATCGCGCAATGATTCTTGCTGTCTGGATGCTGCGGAAGAAATATGAGGAAAGAAAAAACAACAAACCATAATTAAGATAGGTTAATAGGCCTTGATAGCGCTTATATTTGCCAAAAATGCTTGTCGGCAGATGAACAGAGAAGGAAGTGGACACTAAGATAAGAGCCAGAAATACAAGCACTAGATAATGAATGGCAGTGAGGCCTCTTCTTTGTGTTTGTTCTGTGCACAGTTTTGCTGCGAAGCCAATAATCAGAAAAATCGAAACAAGCCTCATAAATGTAAGCTTGGGTAAATCAAATTGATCATTGCTGAGCGAATAGGAGACTATCAGGGGCAATCCGATGACCAAAATGTGAAATCCATAGGAAATCCAGGTGTCAAAAACAGACGGGCCGCCTTCGCTGACAGTCTCCAGATTTGTGGTCTTCATGCTGTCCTACTTACGATGATTATCTTTGCACCAGCGTAGATCCATATTCGTCACGCTTAGGTATCCCGGAGCCAGTAGAAAGAAGGGGGCTCAAAAGTAGGTTCTTTAGCGGGCTCCGCTCCCTGTCAGAACGACTTTTAGCGTACGAAAGATAATTCGAATGTCAAGAAGAACCGATTGATGATGAATATAGAGAAGATCGTATTTCAATTTGGTCTCAGGCGTTGTGGCGTAGGATCCTGAGACTTGAGCCAGTCCGGTTACTCCGGGCTTGACCCTAAATCTTTCCACATATCCTGGGATCTGCTTCTTGAATTGCGCAACAAAGAAAGGGCGCTCCGGCCGTGGGCCGACGAAGCTCATTTCCGCCCTGAGAATATTAAAAAGCTGTGGCAACTCATCAATTCGGTATTTTCTTAAGAGTCTTCCCACGGCGGTCACACGAGGATCATCTTCAGCCGCCAGCACAGGCCCTGTCTGCTCCTCTGCATTCGCTATCATCGTGCGGAACTTGCACAAATGGAAGCCTCTTTGCCCTTTCCCCACCCGCTCCTGCCTATATAGGATGGGACCTGAAGAGCTGAGCCTGATCAGCAAGGAAGCCGCTATCAGCAAAGGCGCAGTTATGATCAACAGTAGCAGAGCTGCGATGATATCACCGGCCCTCTTAATGAAGAGCACCCAGTCTGAGGTAGGCTCGGCCGTGAGTCTTACCAGCGGAACATCGCTTAGCACCTGGTAGTCTATTCGACCGATAAAAATCTCATACAGGTCCGGAACTACCTCGATGCTTATCCCCTCTGGTTGAGAGACCGTAAGATCCTCCACCAGTTCTCGTTCACGGACCGGAGTCGTGACAATGACTCGGTTGACTGAATGATCCTTTACAAGAGCACCGATGTCCTTTATGTGACCCAAGACTGGTGCGCCATTGACGTCGGTGCCAATATACGCGGGATTTCTGGCTACCGCGCCCACTACTTGATATCCCCATTTCGATCTGGTTTGAAGTTCAGAGATGATCTTCTGTCCGATCTTGCCTAGGCCCACAACCAAGATACGCTGGCCAGGCCATTTGATGGTGAAGACCTGGGTAATTAGCATCCTCCAGCCAGCAACGAGCACAATAATTAGAAACCAAGAAAGAAGCAACACAGTTCGGGGAAATGAAAATAGGCGATAGAAAAAGACAAGACCCACCGTGACAATCAAGCTTAATGTGGCCGCCTTGAAAACCAAATATGAGATCTCCCAACCGCTTTGTACCTTGTCGAAATCATATAAGCCATAAACGTAAAAACCAGCAAGATGAATTAGAGTGATAAAAACAGCCAGATTGGTGTAGGCTTGAAAATTGAAAGGAGGCAAGTTACCCGCGTATCGTAAGAGAAATGCAAGAATTATCCCGGCATTCACCAGACAGGCATCAATGATGATCGATATCATTCGCCATTTTGGTCTTGACATTTCCTGTAAACCATCCTCCCGTGGGAAGAACCTGTAGAACCTGTATAGGTGTATCTTCTTTTCTCCGCTCCTCAAACATGCTTGGAACTAGGTAAGTATTTGTCCATACAGCTCTAAAACCCTGCTCGCCATTGTCTGCCGGGAAAAATCCTTTTCTACTCTTCTTTTCCCATTCTCCCCATAGCGCACTCTCAGGTCGTCGTCTATCAACAGTTTGTTTAGTGCACTCATCAAGGCCGATCCAGACCGAGGAGGCACCACAAGACCGGTTACTTGGTCTAGATTGGCGTAGGGAACTCCAGTCTTGAGATTGGTGCTGACCACTGGCTTGGCACAAGCCTGAGCCTCTAGTTGAACTATACCAAAGGCCTCGGTTCGCGCAATCGAAGGCAGGACAAACACGTCACAAGCGTGAAAGTAATATGGCAACTCCTGGTCGGAGACGGACTTCTTGAAACTTATCTTTTGGGACACATTCAGATGGGCGGCACGCTGCCGCAATTCGGGTTCGAGCGGGCCGTGTCCAACAATGATTAGATGAGCATCTATACCAGTCATGGCCTCGATCAGGTAATCAAGGCCCTTATAGTAGATTAGGCGACCCACAAACAAGATGATCTTGCCGGAGAATTGGGATTTTATCTGCGCAACTTGCTTCTGTGACTGCTCATCCAAATTGAACCTGGATAGATCGATCCCAAAATGAGCGACTCTACACTTATCCCTAAATTCCCGCAGAACTGGAGAATATTGAATCAGATTTGGAGAAGACACACAGATGAGGTCGGCTTTTCTGAGGAAACGCCCAAGAAAAGGTCTATACAAAGTATAGAGAAATCTCTGCCGAATAACGTCACTATGATAGGTGACCACAAGTTTTCCCGGAGGCCGGGTCAGAAGATAGGATAATTCGCCGATAGGATAGGGAAAATGGAAATGGTATATATCGCTTTCAATATGTTTAAGCCACCAGGGGAAAGTTGGAGCAATCGGCGTCGATTGAATGGTTGCAATGCTGCCGACCTTGGTAACTGAGATACCGTCTATCATCTCTTGAACTGTAAAGCGCGAAGTGTTGGCAACGAGGACCTCTACCTTGACAGTGTTAGAATTGCTGACGATTGACTGAGCCAGTTCTCGTACATGGTTCTCCACGCCCCCGATTACAGGATGGTACAACTTATTTATCATGAGTACTTTCATCTCATCGTCCTTGGTCCCTAAGTCTGCTAATCTTCGCCTGGATTATGCATGAACACACATATGCGTTGTTCATCAGCGACCATGCAGCATCTGCTGATATACTTCCAAGGTCTGTTGGGCTGTGCCCGTCCAGGAAAAATGCCGTATCCTCTCTAACCCCCGGCGCAAAAGATCTTGCCTCAATTCCTCGTTGGAAAGAACCATTTCTATCCCTTTCACCAGATCCGTCTTGTCATTTGGATCAAACAAGATCCCCGCGTCTCCCACAACCTCAGGTAGAGATGAAGTGTTAGAACTGACCACTGGAGTACCGCAGGCCATTGCTTCCAAGACAGGAAGCCCGAACCCCTCGTACAGTGAGGGAAAGACGAACATCTCAGCAGCATTATACAGTAGAACCATGTCCTTCTCTGAGACAAACCCTGTAATCATAACTCTGTCCTCCAGGCCTAATCTTTTGATCAGACGCACTACTTGAGGAAACCTAGGATCACTGCTTCCCACAAGAACAAGTTGGTAGTCACTGAACCCCTCATCAAGAGCAGCAAATGCCTCAACCAATCCGGTCCAATTCTTGTGTGGTTTTGGATTCCCCACGTTTAAGATGTATTTAGAACGAATTCTGCATCGTTTCTTGATTCCGTCCAAAGACGCTTCATTGCTTATCACTTTGAAACTGTCGGCCACACCATTTGGAATAAGTGCAATCTTTTCACCGGCCACGCCAAATACCTTCTGAATGTCTCGTTTCGTCGATTCAGACACCGCAATTATGCGTTCTGCCTTCCCAATAGCCTTTTTGTTAGCTCTTCGGTAGTAAGTCCTGGCTACAGAGGATCGCATGCTGGCAGGAAACACCAGCGGAATCAGATCATGAATAGTGACAACCGATGGCGATGAGACAAACAGTGGATACACAAAGTGCGGAGAGTGAAAAATATCCAAGGAGTGTCTTTTTAGGCTAAGCGAGAAGAGAAGCTGGTGAAAAGCGGAGAATACCCTTTCCGTAACAACTCTTCTCCTGAAATTCCTCGTCTGAGGAACTTGAGCCGCACTCTGCTGTTCGCAAAAAAGGATATACTCATTATCCTTGTCGATCTGTTGCAGCGATTTTAATAGGTTATAGGAATAGGTGCCTACCCCGGCCCAGTCAATCATCCGCGCGTCAAATCCTATTTTCATTTCTGTCCCTTTTGTTTTGTGGTTACGACGCTACCTGTTCTACTTATTCATTGCCTGTGCCGCATGCTCTATTACTTGGAGCCAGGCGCTACGCCAATTCTCAAGATTGAAGGTCCTATGCACTTTTTGCTGCTGTGCGCGCCCGATCTTTTCTCTCTCTGGAATAACTTGCAGTATTTTCGCAGCCAGATCCTCCTCTGTTGGTCTGCAGTGAACAGCCGGTATATCCAAAAGTCCCTCCACATTGGTGGTAACCGTGGCAGTTGCGCAAGCCATGCTCTCCAAAGCACTAAGTGATGTACCCTCGCTGCAGCGCGTTGGAATCACTGTGATAAGAGAAGAAGAATAGACATCTGCCATAGCATCCCGTGCAACGCGATCCAAAAAGCGTACGCGATCCTCCAATCCAAGCTGACAAACCAGGTTGTTGAGCTGATTTCTGTACTGTAATGAAGAGGTCATGTCATCTATGGCACTGCCCACTATCACAAGGGTCGTGTTCGGATGCCT
>CAYFXD010000058.1:0-8099 GCA_964347095.1 uncultured Actinomycetota bacterium
AGACCAGGTTGATCAGCGACAAAGAGAAGGAGATCATTGCCTATCATGAGGCTGGACATGCCTTGGTTGCTCATGTGTTGCCCAACACTGATCCGGTGCATAAGATATCGATCATACCCCGAGGACGGGCTTTGGGGTATACCCTTACGCTTCCCACAGAAGACAGGTATTTGGTCACCAAATCTGAGCTCACAGATGAGCTGGCAATGTTGCTGGGCGGCAGAGTGGCTGAGAATATGGTCTTTCATGATATCACCACCGGTGCTCAGGATGATCTAGACAGAACAACCAAGATTGCCAGGCAGATGGTCTGTGAATATGGTATGAGCGATAAGTTGGGTCCTTTGACTTTAGGTCAGAAACAGGATCAGATTTTCTTGGGAAAAGATTTGGCATCTCATCCTGATTATAGCCAAGAGGTTGCGTATGACATCGACAAGGAAATAAGGCGAATTGTGGATGAGGCCTGGGACAAGGCGATAAATATTCTAACGAAGAAAAGGAAAACGCTCAATTTAGTGGCAAAGACTCTGATTGCAGAGGAGACTATAGAGACGGAAGCATTAGAACGGCTGCTTGAGGGCAAAAAAACTGGGAAGAGGCCGGTCGAGAAACCTGCCGCGGCAGTGGAAGAAACAGGTGAGAAAGTTGTCAAGAAGGAGAAGAAGAAAAAAACAGAGGGCATTCCAGGCAAACTGAGACCTGCTGAGAACTAGGAGGAACGGCACAAGGCAAAACTGGTTACTGACACGGGCAACCCTGCATTGACCAATGATGGTTGCCCGTTTGTTTTGCCCTCTAAATGGAAGGATCTGTCGCTGGCGGTCAAGGTTACATTTTCGAAAGTCACGTTAATAATTGACGAGAGCCGGCAGGTTTTCAAGCGGTGGACTTACCACAATAGACCATAAACCGAAGCGATGATCGATAAGGAGATGCGGGATGGGAAGGAGCTTCGACGCATAAGGCGTGAGCGCAAAACGATCGAGGCAATGATTGACCTTTATTGTCGCGATCAACATGGCTTCAGGGATGCGCTGTGCTCTGACTGCATCACTCTTTTAGCCTACGCGTTTAAGAAGCTTGAGCATTGCCCGTTCGGAACAGCAGAAGCCTAGTGTGCCAATTGCACCATGCACTGCTACAAGCCGGAGATGCGGGAGAAAGTACGGGCGGTGATGCGCTACTCTGGTCCCAGGATGACCAAGCCGCACCCAGTATGCTCGGTTTTTCGCTTCATCGATGGCCGCCGAGAGACGCCGGAGCCTCCCTCACAAAAGCATGGCAAATCCAAATGATAGACTGGCACTTTGCCCGTCTGGTCAACTTCGCAGGCATGGACTATAATCAACTAGCATGAATAGACCCTGGCAGCACATTCAAATGCATTGGAATCATGCGGGGGTCTGATGGCATATGGGGCAAGCCACGGGTTCAAGGCTGGTGTTTCGATGTGAAATTGGTGAAATGGATTATTGCTTTGACTCTGTCGCTTTTGCTTGGTATTCTCCTGGTTACCTATTTGACTGTTCATCCCCTTCAAATAGGTCTTTTTGTATTCCTATCGTCATTGACTCTGTTTCTTCTACTCATAGTCTTGGCCGTGTCGTTCAAGCGAAATCAGCTATGGGTTGTTATTCCTCTGTCTCTTGCCATGGTTTTTATCGGCTGGTCGGTCAAGACCTATCAGGTTCTGGGAAGAGAAGATCGCAGGCCGGTCCCCCGATTGACCAGAAGCAAAGACGATCCCGGCGATGGCCACACTGCGGTCATCTATCTGACCCATGGTGAGCCGGAGACCTATGATCCAATTGGATGGATCAACACATTTCGAGAATTTGATCGGGACGGAGTGTCCTTCATACCATTTTTGGTGAGGCCCTTCTTCTTTCACCAGCTTCGACAGGCATATCTACGGGTCGGGCGTAGCAATCACAGACAGATACATGCCCGAATGATCGGGAGTCTCAAAAGACAATATCGGGCGGAGGGAGACAGCGAAACCAAGTTCTACCTTTGTTTTCTTGATGACAATCCCCGTGCAGACGCAGCCATCATCAAGGCACTGAATGAAGGGGCCAGCAAGATCATTGTAAGCTTGGTATTTCTCACAGTTTCAAACCACACAGAGGAAGGTCTCGAAATGATCAAAGCGGTGAAACCTGAGGAATACGGGGTCCCCTTCAAAGCGACGAAACCGCTGTGGGACTCAAGAACACTGCAAAGCATGTTTGTTGCGCGGGCTAACCGACACAGAGGTAATACGCCGAAATCCAAGATTGGCATGCTTCTCGTAGGGCATGGCCAGCCGGATGAATGGGATAAAGAATTTCCGACTGAAACAGAACAAGAGACTCTTTTTCGAGAAGAGATTCTTCAACTCTTTGAAAAGGACGGTTATGAAAAGGGCAATTTAAGTTCAGCATGGATGGCATTTAAGGAGCCTGTGCCTGGGCCCAAAGTGGAGCAAATTGTCGAGCAAGGCGCCGAGAAGATCATGTTCTTTTCGGCAGCCATCAGCGCTGATAGCATACACAGTCAGTATGATATACCATCTCTTGTTGATGAAGCTGAAATACCAAAAGCCGTACCAGTTATAAATCTTGGAGCCTGGAACGATGATCCCACAGTAATTCAAGCGATCAAAGAAAGAATTGACCAGGTAATGGATTGAAGAATACGGTGCAATTAATAGGACAAGCAGCAAAAAGCCAAAAGTAGGAGCATAGCTGTCCCTAGATTGTGAGAGATGACTGGTATATTTCTAATTACCTTGCATTTGCACGATTGTGTTGAGGACTCTGTTCGATGGCAACGAGGCCTCTGTATCCATCAACCGCAACAATGACATTATCCTCAAGGCTGGTGATTCCTGAGACCGAGACAACTGCCGGTATCTCATACTCACGTGCGATAATCGAGCTGTGGGATAAGATCCCACCTGATTCAGAGATCACCGCGCCCGCTTTGGCAAAAAGCGGTGTCCACCCCACGTCCGAATAGGGGATAATCAGAACGTCTCCCTGCTCAATCTTTCCAAAATCGTCAATCCCCTTCACCACTCTTGCCGGTCCCGAATAGTATCCTCCCGATGTAGGAATACCCGTCAATTCAACGTGTGTGTGATCTGGTTTCACAACAGCAGGCGGCCGGTCTCCATAGATCACTTCAGGGAGAACGATATGTTCATATTCCACAATCTCGGTTTTTCTCTGGGCAACTCTGTCCGCAAAACTCCCATGCGCATCGGGATCAGCAACGAGCTCTTTTATTTCGCCATAATGCAGATAGAAGATATCGTGGGAGGATGCGATCAATCCTTTCTCAGCAAGATGTGTTCCGAGTGACAGAAACAAGGGCCTAAAGAGGCTGAAAAGAGCGGTGTAGTTGTAGCCGACAGCATTTCGGTAGATGGCAAATCGCCGCGCTCTTTGATAGACGGGATTCAGAAGACGGCGTTGGAGAAACGTAGGTTCCAAATCCGAAAGGCTAACTCTTTTGCGTGAATCAGCCTCGAATGGCTCATTATTTATGATCATTCTCAGCACCATATCGGGATTCTCTCTCCATGAGATATAAGAGAAATCATTGCTGCTGTCACTTAGGTGGCCAAAGTTTTCCAAAAAGTCTTGAATATTTGAGCTAAACATTTCAATCTTTGGCACCTTGTGCAGGTTCTCATAGCCTGCAGCTGAGATCTGCTCCCGTAATTCTTGATCCAGGGTATGGTATTGGCGGTTCAATTCTCGCAGTTTTGCATTGGGGTCCAGCTCTTTGAGTTCGTCTGCGTCACCAACTAGGTCAAAAGACTCAAAATCCACATCAAGCCTGTTTAGCCGTTGCTTGAGGATTCCTATATAGAAGCCTGCAAGGAGCATGGTTGTTATGTTGTAGTAGGCAGCGTCTTGAACGATGGCAAAGAGTTTATCTATCTCAGAGATGAGTTGTTCTTGCTGCACATCATTGATTTGGTCCAGCCTCAGCTCACTGCGGTTTTGTACTATCCTGGACAGGAACAGATCAATCTTGGGGCCAAACCTTAGCTTTTGCGCTGCGAAGAGCGCGAGTCTGGGCGAAAGGAGAATTGTTTTTAACGTCGGCTTGGCAGACGGCTTCTCCGTTTCTGCTTGCTCAGCACCCATCAATAGCTCAATAGTCTCGCGGGGCAGACCGAGCTTCTCGAAAATATTCCCAATCACTCCCATATTGAAGTACGCTCGGTAGTAGAAGGATTTTGCAAGATCATTGGGCTTGATCGAGATTCGTCCAACAAGCTCACCAAAGAGCTTGATCCAGGCGCCGATAACAAGCGGTATGTTTATTGACCAAACCAGCGGTTTTATTATACCGGGAAGAAACTCCTTGGAGAATTTATTTGAATATATATTCATGCTTCGAAGCGCCGTGATCTCTCTCAATTGGACCCAGTAGACGGTCTTTCCGTCATAGACCCATTCCAAATCAACCGGGTATTGGCACAACCTGCTAATCTTGCCGGTTTCGCGTACGATCTGGTCAGCTGTTTCCAAGGCTAGGGCATGCTCTAACGGCGCAGCAACCCATCGACCCCACTTATATATCCATCTCTCAGGTGTATGACCCTCTTGCACCAGACGGTCACCCCGCCCCTCAATAGCTTCCACGATTGTTTCGGTCAGCCCGGTCAGAGGATTCTTGCTGAATGAAATGCCCGACAAGGCCGCAGGTACCATTTCCTGTATGATCACAGCCATTTGTAGATCCGGTAGGTTGAGTGAGTGCCGTTCAAAATATGCTTTCACCCTCTCGGACTGTGCGGATCGCCAGACAGATTCGATGGCCTGCACAATATAGTCGAGGCCCTCCACATCAAGAATAGTATCGAATTGCCCCGCCAAGGAGTAATCAGCCGTATCCTCAAACGTTGCTGACGAGCGGATTGCATATTTTTTTTTGAGGTCGAGCTTTCTACCTATTTCAGTCCGCACGGCACTGAGGGTGCTTTTTCTGTCGCTCAGGTAGTCAGCGTACGCGTCCCACACACAGACGTGAGCGGTGGGCACCGCAAAGCCTTTTGCTATCAAGAGGCTCAGTCGATTAGCTTTGTCGCCAATGTTGGGGGGAATACTAGAGTCTGTAAGGCTAAAAACATATTCCTTCTGCATTTGGCTCACTTTCTTTGGAACACACCGTAGTATACGAAGTCGTCTTTCTCATCATCGCTTTTGGACCAGAAAAGCAAAGCTGTGAATAATCCGAACACGCCAAAGGTAAGATCGCGCTGGACCAAGAGCAGCACTGCAGGTATCAGCAGCAATGAGAGTTTTCTCGCGAGTGAATTTCCGCTGGAAATAAGGTAAATCGCAATCCAGACCAGAGTCAGAATCAAAAAAGCAACTGGAGCTAATACCAGCAAGCCTGAACTGAACAGCGTTCTGCCATGGCCGCCCTTTCCTTTGAGAAAGATCGAGAAGTTTGTCCCCAGTAGTGCACAGAACAAGCTTATGAGTTTCGCACTGACATCGCCTGGAAGCAGCGATTGCGCGAGTATAATCGGAACAACCGCTTTGGATAGCTCACCCAAGATTGTGAGGATCCCCGCTGTGTGGCCACCTACGCCAAAAGCATTTGCCACTCCGATATTACCTGTCCCGTTTTGACTGAGGTCTTTGTTGCTCAGAAGTCGAACAGCAATAAAGGCAAAGGGCAATGAACCAAACAGGTAGGAGAAGAGAGCTAGCAAGAATATCTTCATTTGCTGCGAGCCTCCTCCACACAGTATCCTGGCCGCAGATCTGGATCATCTGCCGCATTCCATTCACCCACTGAACCATGAGTGAGCCGATATCTTGTTGGTGCTAATTCCATTCCTTCAGGTTGCCGCTTCCAAGGAAAGAATTATAACAACAGCGCTAAATACTATTCTAGCTTGAGTTGCCATGTCGCACCAGCGGTCTGTCTTCAAACTTTGCGCGCCCTCGGCCTGCACTTGACAAAACGCTTCGAGGGCTCGAATATTGCGTGCCCAAGGAATCGGCATAAAAGGCAAAAAGCCGGCAAACCACTACTTTGAGTCCCTGCGCTGATCTGCTATGCATCGGCAACCACGTATGCGGCACATCTTTGGCAGACTCGGGCAATCATGCCAGTATACAGTCTGATTACCTGATCGCCTTTTTCAATTGATTGCCGTGGCCGTCTGCATTATACTGACATCGCAGTTAAATTGGTGATCTGGCTTTAGCAGCGATTTGCCGTATCTCGAACGAGAATCAACACTGATGCTCTGTTGAGGTTATTGCTTGGGCTGGCTGGAGGGCACATGAAGCCATTGCTGATCACATTTGCCATAGTCAGTGGCTATCTAGCAGGTTCGATTTCTTTCACGCGCATAATTGGCAGGATTGTTGCCTCGAACGAAGCGGTTGGGGACATTCATGTTGATCTGCCGGGGACGGATCAGCAATTCCACTGGACAACCGTAAGTGCAACCACAGCTTCGATGTCTTTAGGCCCTCGCGTGGGCTGCGCCATAGCTTTTTTGGATATTCTGAAAGTGGCTATTCCGACATTAATCTTTAAGATTTTACTCAACGATCAGCCTTACTTTCTAATGACCGCGGCAGCCGGAGTGGCAGGACATAATTGGCCTGTCTTCTATCGTTTTAAGGGCGGTAGGGGGATTTCCGCAGCCCTGGGAGGATTCATTGTGGTTGAACCTCTTGGTGCGGTGCTTACTTCGACAGTAGGCATGGTGATTGGCATGGCAATTATTCGGGATTTTGCTCTGGCCTTTTTCCTTGGCCTCTGGCTTTTTATTCCCTGGCTGTGGTGGAGAACGCAGGATTTTGCCTATGTGGTATATGCCAGCACGGTCAGTGTGCTGGTTGTTCTTGCGGCCATTCCTGATCTGAAGCAGTACATAACCTATAGGCGCAAGGGCTATATGGATCATAAGGGCATATTGGAAGCGATGCCTATGGGCAGAGGGATGCTCAAAATTGGCGAATGGTGCCGATCTTTGCCCAAAAAAGTCAGGAGGCGCCACTAGGCCCAAGTCTGGAGACAGTATAATAGAAATATGCAGAATTGCGCTCGGGTGAGCCGATCGATGGCTCACCGATGAGCAGCTACCTTGACCATGAAAGGTGTCAAGGATGAGACGGTTTGAGCAACCTGTGGTCATTGCCAGTAAGTGCATTACCTTTGACAACTGCAGATACAATGGACTGATCATATCCTCTGAAGCGGTTGATCAAATGAAGCCCTTTGTCCGATTCAAACCGGTGTGCCCGGAAGTCGAGATTGGACTAGGGGTGCCGCGCGAGCCGGTCAGGCTTGTGGAGGAAGGGGGAGCGATCCGGCTGATTCAGTCTGCGACCGATTCCGACGTAACCGACAGGGCGTACGATTTTAGCCGGTCGTTCCTCGGTTCGATTGCTGAAGTTGATGGATTCATTCTCAAGAACCGCTCACCATCATGCGGATTTAGAGATGTCAAAGTCTATCCCACTCGCGCGAAGGGCAAATCCATCAAAAAAAGTGCGGGACTGTTTGGTGCCGCAGTTCTTGACATGTTCCCTGCCGCAGCTACGGAGGACGAGGGGAGGCTGATGAACTTCTCCATCCGTGAGAATTTCCTGACCAAGCTCTTTACCATGGCCGAGTTCAGGAAGGTACGGGAGGATCCTTCAATGAACAAGTTGGTCCAATTTCACTCCAGAAACAAGCTGTTGCTGATGGCTTATAGCCAGCAAGAGCTGAAGAATACGGGCAGAATCGTGGCAAATCCCGAGAAGAAATCGATGGAACGAGTGATTCGGGAATACCAAGAGCATCTGACCTCAGCGTTCGCAAGGGCCGCGCGGTATGTTTCGAATATCAATGTGCTTATGCATGGCCTGGGTTATTTCTCCAAAGAGCTCTCACACCAAGAGAAGTCCTTTTTCCTTGATGAGATACAGCGTTATAGAACAGGTAAAGTACCGCTGAGTGCGCTTCAGAATATCATTCTTTCCTGGATCGTGAGATTTGACCAACCTTATCTATCCCAGCAGACATATTTTCAGCCTTACCCTGAAGATCTGATCGCAATCACCGATTCCGGCAAGGGAAGAAGT
>CAYFXD010000059.1:0-13346 GCA_964347095.1 uncultured Actinomycetota bacterium
AATCAGCTCTGCCCACAAGGAAGTTCAAGTTATCAAGTGTGCGGCGAATGGGGGCAAGGGCCAAGCTCTCAGATCAGGGAGCAACTACGCACAAGGAGATTTGATAGTATTTCTCGACGCTGATCTCGATCTACACCCAGACCAGATCCACGTTCTCTATCAGTATATGGGACGATGCGGATCGGACATTGTGATTGGATCGAAACGACACCCACGTTCCAAACTTGATTACCCCCTGCACCGCAAGTTTATCAGCAACGCATACTTTCTGTTAGTGAAAACTCTTTTTGGCCTGCCGGTCAGAGACACGCAAACCGGCATCAAGTTGTTTAAGCAGGAGGTGCTGAGGGACGTGTTCCCGAGGGTGCTGGCCACACGATATGCTTTGGATTTGGAGCTGCTGGCAGTAGCACATCATCATGGATATGAGATCGCAGAGGCACCGATTGTTCTTGATTTTCAAAAAAGGGGGAGGATCAGGCCAAAGGACGTTTTTCAGGTCTTGATGGATACAATGGTGATTTTCTACCGTCTATATGTGTCAAAATACTATGACAGAAGCAGAGAGCAACAACTATCCAAGGATCTCGATAAACATACCTGTTAAAGAGTACAATCCTCACCTCGACGAGTGTATTCGGCATTGCCTGGAGCTTGACTACCCCAACTTTGAAATAGTGGTCCTTCCTGACGACGCTTGCGCTCCACCTGATCCTGCCATAAAGATCATTCCGACAGGAGAGGTCGGACCGTCGGATAAGCGCGACATTGCATTGCTCCACTCTGATGGTGAGATTCTTGCGTACCTGGACGATGATACCTTTCCGCGCCGGGATTGGCTTAGAAATGCCGTCAGGCACTTCCACAGGCCGCAAGTAGCTGCAGTTGGAGGACCCGCCGTGACACCGGAAAGTGACGGGTATCTGCAAAAGGCCAGCGGTCATGTGTACTCATCCATTGCCTGTAGCGGCAGCTTGATCTACCGGTATGTACCGCGAAAGGGCCGCGAGGTGGATGACTATCCGACTTGCAATTTCTTGGTTCGCAAGGAGATTATGCAGACGTTGGGTGGATTTGACAACAAGTTCTGGCCTGGCGAAGACACCATAGCTTGCTTGCGCATAACCAAGGAACTGGGAAAGAAGATCATTTACAGTCCTGAAGTCCTGGTGTATCATCATCGCAGAAAGCTGTTCGGGCCCCATCTCAAGCAGGTGTGGAGTTATGCGGTGCACCGCGGATATTTTGTTAAGAAGTTTCCGGAAACCTCCCGCAGGCTGACCTATTCTTTGCCCACGATGTTTATTGCCGGATTGATCGGGGGTTCACTTATCGCACTCACCTATCCTCCTTTGAGGTTTTTCTTTCTCACTGCGCTGATCTTATATTTCCTAATGATATTCCTTGAGAGCTTGAAATGGAAAAATGCAGCCATGGTCCCAGTGGTGATTTTGGGTACTTTTCTAAGTCATCTCGTCTACGGAGTTGGATTTCTCAAAGGGCTATTGGCGAAAAGGTTGAGGGAGGAGAGGGTGGCAGAGGAATGACTAATGTCTATGCCAAGTGTCCAAAAAATGACCAAGGCTCAATAGCAGATTCTGCAACAGTTTTTTGGCATTCGCCGGTAAGAAATAGGCCTTCTTTCGTCATTAGTGCCTGGTCATTCGTGATTGTAAAAAGACTGAATGTTCGATAGTCAAACGCGCCCTCTGTGAAGTGCTTGTTGCTATCTTCTGAAAAGGATTTTGAGCAATGAAAATTATGATCGCCTATCCTTCGCTGGACAGCGACAAAGGTGTTCCGTTGCTGGGACAGAATAGACAATTTCAATGGTTTAACAGCCCGACTTTTATATATCCGGTCGTGCCGGCTCAGGCTGCAACATTGCTGGATAGAAAGGAGTATGAAGTTATCTGGAGTGACGGGATTGCTGAGCAGTGGAGCTACGCACAGTTCTTGGACCATGTACAGGAGGAAAAGCCCGACCTCATCGCGATAGAGACAAAGACCCCCGTAGTCAAACAGCACTGGAGAATAATCAAGGATTTGAAACGCCTGTTTACTGGTGACCGTGTGCCATTCACCGTTCTCTTTGGCGATCATGTCACTGCGCTTCCGCAAGAGAGCATGGAGAGGTCGGATGTTGATTTTGTGCTCACCGGCGGCAACTACGATTTGCTGCTGCTTAATCTTTGCGACTTTTTGAAGACAAAGCAAGAACAGGGAAAATCAACTCCTCAACTTGAGCCTGGTATCTGGTATCGCTCCGATGGTGAGATCAAGAACAGCGGCTCGTTTAGGCTGACTGATGATCTGGATGAAATCCCTTTTATCGATCGGGAACTCACGAAATGGCATTTATACAGTGAGAAGAATGGTAACTACAAGTTCCTTCCGGGGACCTATATTATGTCAGCGAGAGACTGCTGGTGGGCAAGGTGCGCCTTCTGTTCCTGGACCACAATCTATCCAGAATACAGGAAAAGGAGTCCTCAAAACGTTTTGGATGAAATCGGGGAGTTGATCCATAAGTATCAGGTCAAGGAGATAATGGACGATTCGGGATCGCTTCCGATCGGACCGTGGCTGAAGGAGTTTTGCAGCGGAATGATTGAGCGAGGCTACAGTCGCAAAGTAGTCCTTGATTGTAACATGCGCTTCGGCGCATTGTCTTTGGAGGAGTACAAGTTGATGAAGCAAGCCGGCTTTAGGTTGCTTCTTTTCGGTTTGGAATCTGGCAATCAAGATACGCTGGAACGGATCGACAAAGGATTGACCCTTGAGCAGATCGAGGAATCCTGCAAGTTAGCAAGTAGGGCAGGATTCGATCCTCATATCACTGTGATGTTCGGCTATCCCTGGGAGACTGAGGAAGACGTGGACAGAACAGTTGCATTCGCCAGTCATTTGATGCGGAAAGGATATGCAAGTACACTGCAGGCCACTATTGTGATCCCATATCCAGGGAGTCCTCTTTTTGAGGAATGTAACAAAAACGGGCAGCTAAGGACGCTTGATTGGGAGCGTTATGATATGAGAGAGCCGGTAATGAAGACTCCGGTCAGCGACGAGAAGCTCAAAGAGGCTGTTCAAAGCTTATACAGGATTGCTTTTCATCCTGAGTTTATTGCTAGAAAGATCATCGGCGTACGCAGTTTGGAGGATGTCAAGTTTCTGGGCCGTGCTGCCTTGAAGGTCGGCGGTCATATTCTTGATTTCAAGAACGACGCTGATCAGGACTGCCAACAAGAGCGCTGAACTGGGTGGAGATATCTCTATGAACAGCGATAACCTACTTCCTTCAGTTTCGATCGTGATTCCCACTTTTAATTCCGAGCATGTCTTGAAGAACTGCCTGAATTCAATCAGAACACTGGATTATCCGCAGGAGAAGATTGAGATAGTCATTGCAGACGGTGGATCAAGTGATAACACCATTGAAATTGCGTCAGAGTATACGGATATCATTCTGCAAAATCCTCTTCAAACTGGGGAGGCGGGCAAATCGGTTGGAGTGGAAGCAGCAAAAAATGAGATCATTGCCTTGATCGACAGCGACAATTTAGTTGACGGCAGAGACTGGCTGAGAAGAATGGTCGAGCCTTTCAAAGACGAGCAGATTGTGGGTACTGAACCGATTTGTTATACATATCGCAGGGAAGATTCTCCTATAACCCGGTATAGCGCGTTGTTGGGCATGAATGATCCCCTCTGTCTTTATCTGGGCAACTATGACCGGTACTCGTATCTTACAGACAAGTGGACGGAGCTCTCGATTGAAACTTCCGACCAGGGGGATTACTTACTGCTGGAACTAGACGACCAAAACATCCCGACCATAGGTGCGAATGGATTTTTGGTGAGGCGGGATGCAATTAGGGCTACAGACTACAGGCCGTATCTCTTTGATATCGATGTGGTTTACGAAATGGTCAAGGGCGGCAAGAACAAGTTTGCCAAGGTGAAAACCGGAATAGTTCATGTCTTTGCGGGAGACACGGCCACCTTTTTGAGAAAACAGAGGCGCAGGATCAGGGATTATTTGTATTATAAGAAGAAGGCGATGCGCATGTATCCCTGGAACAGACAGAACAAGGCGGGGATTTTCAAGTTCGCCGTCTCAACCGTTCTGGTCGTGCCCGTCCTGCTTACGTCGCTGCGAGGTTACCGAAGAGTACAGGACAGAGCGTGGTTCTATCATGTCGTGGCATGCTGGGTCACTTTGTGGGTGTATGCGTCGGAAACTCTTAAGGATATAATCGGCATGGAAGCAAGCATAGCGCGAAAGTGAACTAAAATGCCCAAGATATTCTTCTTTATGAACTCCTACAGCGAAGGAATGAGCGGAGGGGATCTTCATTTCATAGAGGTTGCCAAACGGATCGAAGGTTTTGATATCACCATCATGACCTCGATGCTCGGCAAGAAAGCGTGCGAAGCCAAGGGCCTGAAGGCCGATTATGTCGTGACCACCAGAGAGCAGCACTTCAAAAATGTATACTCCATCTATCCGAAGAGGCTTTATCAAGCCTTGAGGTATAAGATCAAAACAGGCGGCGACCCTCGTGTCTTTCTCTATTCAACCTCCGACTTTCTTCCTGATACGCTGCCGGCCTTTATTAACAGGCTGTTCAAGAAGAAGTCGATATGGGTCAGTTGCATCTTTCACATTATTCCTCCCTACTATGAGCGGCCGGGCTCAAAGCTCCACAATATCATATCCCTCTACTCGCAAAAGGCGGGATTCTTCCTGATCAAGAGGAAATCCGATCTCATTTTTGTCGACAACAATAAGCTCAGAGACACTCTGGTAGCCAAGGGATTTCCGGCGGACAAGCTCTTCATTACCTCGATGGGCATAGACAAGCAGTTCATCGAGAGCATACCGTCAAGTTCAAAAAAGCTGTACGACGCGAGTTTTATTGCGAGAATGCACAGGTCCAAGGGGATTTTCGATCTGGCCAAGATATGGAAGACGGTCACTGAAGAGCGGCCCGATGCCAGGCTGGCCATAATAGGCGAGGGCCAGCCTGACGTGGTCAACAGTTTGAAGAAGGAGATCAAAAAGAGCGGGCTTGAGCAGAACATCGACTTGAAAGGCTTCCTCGAAGACGAGGACGCGTTTAGAGTCATCAAGCAGAGCAGGGTCTTCATCTTTCCCAGCCACGAGGAGGGATGGGGCATCGCCATTTGCGAGGCGATGGCCTGCGGCTTGCCTGTGGTAGCCTACGATCTGCCGGTCTATGACGAAGTATTTTTCGGAGGCTTGGTGCAGATCAAGAAGGGGGATGTCGAGAGCTTCGCCCGAAAGACGTTGGAGCTGTTGGAGGGCAGCAACGGTGAGTATACCAGGTTGAGCAGGGAAGCTCTGCAGGTTGCGGCCAAATACAACTGGGAGCAGGTTGCCCGGGACGAACTGGGCTTGATGGAGCAGATCGGAGATTCGCTGGCCCTCAGGAAGAAGGGTGTTTTGATATTGAGTCCTTTCTACGCTCCAAATGTGGGCGGCGTCGAAACGCATCTTTCGGATCTGACATGCTGTTTGCAGAGAGACGGCTACCAGGTCTTTGTCCTCACTTACAAGCCCTTGACCAGCAAGGTCAAGAAATACTTGAAACACGAAAAGAACGGCGACTTGGAGATTCGCCGGCTGTGGTGGTTCGGCAACAATCTCTTCGGAAGATTCGAGCCTTATCCGCTGCTTGAGTTCCTCTATTTGACCCCCTGGCTTCTTATCTACAGTTCCGTCTTCATATTCAGGAAGCGTTCCAAGATCGACATAATCCACGCTCACGGTCTCACGGCCTCGCTCATCGCAAAGATAGTCGGCGTGCTCTATGGCAAGAGAGTGGTTGTGAGCACCCATGCCGTCTACAGTTGGCTCTATGATCTGGATCGAAAATCCTTGATGCAACGGACTCTGAGAAGCGTTCTGAGTTCGGCCGACGAAATCCTGGCGCTGTCGCGGCAGTCGCGGCAAGAGCTGGTGAAGATCGGATTGCCGGCGGAGAAGATCGACGTCTATACGTACTGGGTTGACCAAGACCTATTTAGGCCTCTGGATCAGCAAGAATGCAAAGAGGCGCTGGGTTGGCAGGGCAAGTTTATAGCCCTTTTCGTCGGGAGGCTGATTCCGGTTAAGGGAATCGATCGGCTGCTTGAAGCAGCCAGGCAAACCAAGGGCGATATTCTGTATGTCTTGATAGGCGACGGTCCCCTGGCGGCTCAGATCCGCAAGGACGTCGGCGGCATGAGTAACGCGGTGTTCGTGGGGAGGGTGGACGCGCCGGGATTGCCCGCATACTACGGAGCCGCCGACGTCGTGGTGGTGCCCTCTCAATACGAGGAGGGATTCGGCCGGGTAATTCTCGAGGCGCTCTCCTGCGGCACTCCGGTGCTTTGTTCGAACAAAGGAGGAATACCGGAGGCGGTCGATGATTCGGTCGGCGTACTCATTGAGCCGACTGCGGAAAACATCAGAAAGCAGGTCGAGTTCCTGAGCAGAAGCGAGCGTGAATTGCGGGCACTGGCTGCAAACTGCAGGATCTATGCAGAGAGACGTTTTTCGCAAGATAACGTGAAATTCATCGAGGAAAAATACGAAGCCGACACGGATGTGGGAATGACCGCCGGTACTGAGACTTGAGTGTTCCGTAAGGTGGGTTGTTGTGAGATCCAAAGAATCTGACTGTTTCTCAATGGCCGATAGTCTAATGTCTGCTCTGATTTGCCCTGACTGCAGAGGCACGATCCATGTTGGAGGAGGCAAGCTCACCTGCATAAGCTGCCAAAGAGTGTTCCGGATCGATCATGAGATTCCCGTGTTGCTTCCGAAGGAAATCGAGGGCGATCTTACCGACAGCATTCAACACTTCCAAGATAGCTGGAAGAAGACCTTCTTTCCTCCGTATGATGTATCGTTTGCCATCTATGACGAGACGATTTGGGGCAAGTCCGTGTCTGTTGTTAGAGACGTGGTTGAAGAAGGGCAATCGCAGGGTCACCTCGTTGCCGACTTTGGGTCAGGAGGAGGGACGCTGCTCTGGAATTTGGCGAAAGTCATGCCCCGCCGCGTTTTGGTGGGAATCGATAATTCCTTTGAAGCGTGCTGTCAGGCCAAGCATCTGTTGGATGTTCCGGCCGTCCTGAATGCCGATATTTCCAAGATTCCTCTGAGAGACCACTCGGTCGACATGGGTTTCTCGACGATGACGATCGAACATTGCGAGGAGCATCGGTTTTTGGAGGAAATCCGCAGGTGTCTCAAGCCAGACGGCTACCTGTTGGTAAGCAGTGTTCTCAGAGAAGATGGTGCACGGTATTTCTACAAGAACAAGAGTGGAGTGGCCGTACTGGAGCCCACGCACGTAAAGGAGTACACGAGCTGCGAGGAGTTTCTGCAGTTACTGGAGCAACATTCTCTGAGACCGATTTTTTCAAGGGTCTCAAAGATCAAGTTTCCCGCCCTCGATCCGCTCTTCAAGTTGCTCTATCGAGTCTGTCCGGTTTCATACACCGGCAGATTGCCTAATACAAACTGCGGCGCTTTTCTCAGGAAGAGACTGAGGATCCCCATTCCGGGGTTTTCGGCAATTGAAGTCATCGCGCAGAAGAAGGACGGTGTTCGGGTTCGGCAGGCGGCGCAAGAGGACGGCGACTGCACGAACACATAGAAGGATGAGGAATCAAGCTGTACACTCGGCATCAGACAATAATGGGGCGGCAATCCATATCATTGCCAATGCCGCGCTGGGTTCATCGCTCAGCGGAGGCGACAGGATCTTCATTGAGTGTGCCCGCCGGTGGGCTGAACTCGGGCATCGAGTCCATGTCTATCTTTGGGAGGAAGGCCTTGAGATGTGCCGAAGAAACGGCCTGGAAGGCGTCGATTTCACTATCTGGCCCGCCGCCCGTTGGAGCGGCTTCGGGTTTCCGATTTTATACCTGGCCAGGACCGTTATCGGTTGCATAAAAGCCCTCGGATTGGTTGTCGAGGAAGGCTCGATGGTCTACTCGGCGTCGGATTTTTGGCCCGATGTGATCCCCGCGCTCGTACTCAAAAGACGTTCCCGCGGTCGGTGGCTTGCCGGCTTCTACATGTGTGCGCCGGCGCCCTGGCGCAAAGACTGTCCTTACAAGGGCGTCAGGCGTCTCACCGGCCTGTTCTATTGGCTAACCCAGAAGCCGGCTTTTTGGGTGGTGAAGCGGTATGCGGATCTTGTCTCGGTTACGAGCCAGCCCGATGTTAGGCGGTTTGTCACCGAAAGACGTGGTGCTGATAAGGTCATCGTACTGCGGGGCGGTGTGAACGTCGGTGCCACCCGGGAGTACATGCGCCGGCGCGGGCCGGTTCCGTTGGACAAGAAAGTCTACGATGCCTGCTTCGTCGGAAGATTCCATCCTCAAAAAGGAGTGAGCGAGCTTGTCGATATTTGGGGCAAAGTATGCACGCAGAAGCCCGAGGCGCAACTTGCGATGATCGGGGATGGACCACTCGAAGCACTGGTTCGGAAGAAGATCGAAACAAGGGAGTTGGACCGCAACATATCGTTGCTCGGATTCAGGGACGGGGAAGAGAAGCTGGAAATCTTCAGACAAAGCAAGATCATAGTCCATCCCGCCGTCTTTGACAGCGGGGGGATGGCGGCCTGTGAGGGGATGGCCTGCGGTTTGGTCGGTGTCGGTTTTGACTTGCCCGCCCTCAGTACGTATTATCCCAAAGGCATGGTCAAAGTCGACTGTTTCGACCAGGACCAGTTTGCGGCCAGTATTCTGAAACTGATGTCCGACGCGGGACTTTACGATCGAATGCAGCGTGAGGCCATCGAGTGGGCGGATGAGTGGGATTGGGATAACCGGGCGGCAGCCGTTCTCAAGAGAATGCGCTGCCTGATGAAGGAATCAAAAAGTGGCTGATCGTTCAGAGGACATGCTCAGAGAGATGCTGGCTGTGCTCGCCTGTCCACAATGCAAGGCGCCCCTTGTTCGGCACGGGCAAGAGCTTGCGTGTCGAGAATGCGCAGAAGGCTTCGCGATTGGAGCCGGTTTCTTGGGGATGCCGATGGGTGCGCTAGATGGCCGTGGTGGGCAGAACAAGGGAGCCGAAAGAGATTTCTTCTCCGCTGAAGGCGAATACGATGTCCTGAACGAGGCCTACTACAGTCGTGTCATCGAGTTGGTGCGGAAGACTGCGCCGCCCAAGCCGCAACAACTGGTGCTGGACGCTGGTTGCGGGTCCGGTGCATGGGGCGTGAGGCTGGCAGGGGCCGGATACGTGGTGTACGGGATCGATCTTTCGCCCCAGCTTGTAAAGCAAGCATGCGCCCTTGCTGCTCTCGAGCAGGTTGCCTTTTTCCCCGTCCTGGGCGATCTCGAGGCGATGCCCTTTAAGCAGGCCGTTTTTGATCTGGTTGTTTGTGCGTTCACTCTGCATCACTTTCCCGATCTCACGGTCGTGGCCGGGCAGCTTTACGAATGCGTAAAGCCGGAGGGAAGAATGATCCTGATCGAGCCAAACGGATCGAATCCAGTGCGCAGAGTAAGTTTGGGTCTGAAGCGGCTGTTTGGGAGAAGAGTCTTTGATAGAATGGGATTCTCTACGCCGAATGAGGTCGAGCACGGCTACAGCCAATACATCAGGGTGTTGAGCGAGGCCGGGTTCTCCGACTTTGAGTTGGCCATGGAAAGCTACATCCCAACCGACGGCCTTGCAGAGAATGGAGTGTGGGGGCCGGCTCTGGGGATTCGGAATATGCTGTTCAGAATTGCCCAAAGATGTCTTCCTTCTCCCTATTGCGGCACTGACTTGGTACTGATTGCTTCCAAGAAATAGAAAGTGATTGTGCGGCTTTTTTGGCGTCGGACTCGCGTGAGGACGCGGATGAGTACGAAGAAATGTGGCGGGCCGAGAAACGCTCAGCGGTCCGTCAACCCCAACGCCGGCTCCTGCTCCTCAAGGGACAGGGAGCGTTGGCCCAGCCGGTGTTCATAGGAGAGCGGATCGAAGGCTGAGTGAGATGGGTAAGGCACGAGTGTCGATTGTAGTTCCGACTTACAATAGGAAGCTGGACGTGCTTGATTGTCTGGCCTCGATCAGGCGCCTGGAACAGCCCGACTGCGAAGTGGTTGTCGTAGACAACAAGTCCGGCGACGGCACTGTCGAGGCGATCGTGCGCGAATTTCCGGAAGTCGTTCTCATTCAAAACGAGACCAACCTTGGTGTTACCGGCGGCAGGAATGCCGGTGCAAGAAGGGCGGAGGGTGAATACATCTTCTTTTTGGATCACGACACCGTTGTTGACAAGAATGTGCTGGCGCCGCTGATCGAGGAGATGGAGTGCGATGAACGGATAGGAGCCGCGGGACCGGTCGTCTACTACGCCGGTGACCCCGAGCGGATTTGGGCTGCGGGAACGAAGATAAGTTTGATCAGCGGAAAAGTCTCGTTTGGTTTTTCCAGTGTAACCGACGACAGTAGCTTGCCCAGGGTTATCGATGCTCAGATCTTGCCGACTGCGTTCATGGTGAGAAGGAGCGTGCTGCATGAAGCGGGCGATTTTGACGACATGTTCTTCGCCGGTTATGAGGACTCCGATTTCTGTTTTCGAGTCAAGAAGGCCGGATACAGAGTGGTTTGTGTTCCTGGCTCCAAGGTCTGGCACAAACACGGGGTCAAACAGCAAGCCCTGCCCGACGTCGTGGCCGACCGAGGCTACTACATCGCCAGAAACCGGATATTGTTTATGAGAAAACACGCGGGTGCAGGGAACTTCATCGTGTTTGTCTCGATTTTTCAACCTCTGATCATGCTGTATTATACTTACAAGGCATGGCAGTCGAGAAGGTGGGATTTTCTATTCGATTTCTGGCGGGGGTCTTTTGCGGGCATATACGAGGCAGTGAGCAGGTGATGAGTAAAGAAGTGAAGAAGTGAAAGGCAAGAGGCATCAATCATTCCGTCACTGCGTCACTCTTTCATTCACCAGGAAACAGTCCAAGGATCTTCGATCATGGAAATGAGAGCAGCAGACAAGCCGTCAATAGTCAAAGCCTACTATCGCGAAGTTCTTATCCTTCTTTTCTTTGTGGGCTTGAGTGTAGTTTTTACCTATCCGTTGATTCTCAAATTTCGGACCGGCGTCTATGGAGGCGAGGGGGACTCGCTCTATGCGATCTGGCACTTCTGGTGGCTGAAGTCGTCCCACTTACAAGGCATCAGCTCCGATTTCTGTTCCTTGATCGCAAGTCCTTTCGGGGTCGACTTCACGGGCTCAATCAAATTCCTGCTCTGGCAGGCGGTAACCGTTCCGCTTTGCCTGCTTTTCGGCGAGATCCCGACGTTCAATCTCTTCATATTCGTAAGCTTTCCCCTGGCGGCTGCCACCATGTATGGTCTGACATACTATTTGACCAAAAGGAGAGCGGCTTCTGTGCTCGCTGCCGTGATTTTTGCCTTCTCTCCCTATCATCTGGCTCACGCGAAGGCTCACTTGACCCTTGCTCAGATCCAATGGATACCGCTGTATATCCTTTGCTTCCTTATGCTGTGGGAGAGGAGGAGCTATCCCAGGGCTATTTTGGCAGGTTCTGCCCTTGCCCTGGTGATACTCACAGACTACTATTATGGATTCTTCATGATCATATTGACCGTCATGTTCCTGCTTTTTAAGGTGGAACGATATTATTCGAGCAGAACGAGGTCTGATTTCAAACCCGTTGGTTTTTTGAAGATCTCAAGTGTCTTTGTGGTTTCGGTGTTACTATTTGTGTCCCCATTTCTGATTCCTGTGTTGAAGAATGTTGCTGATTCTCCTGTGCTCTACGCCCGGCCGGCCATCGACCTCAGGATCTATGCCGCGAGACCTTGGGAGTATGTGCTGCCCCCCGTAGACAACCCCATCCTTGGCAAGCATCTTAAATCCTTCACTCTGTCACATCTGCATGGCAGTAATACAATTGAGCAGGCTCTTTATCTTGGTCTGATCCCTCTTGCATTGACGGGCTGGGCAGTTGCCTACCGGCGCAGGATAAACATCGAAAATGGTTTGTCTCATCTACAAATTCGTCAGTTTGTCGTACCTTTCTTTGCTTTCTTGGCCGTTGCGTCTGTCTTGATATCTGCGCCGGCTTTCATTTCGTTAGGGGAATCCAAAGTGGTATTTCCATCTTATTTCCTCTATAAAATCGCACCGATGTTTCGCTGTTACTCCCGCTTCGGTCTGCTGGTTTTATTATCGGTTTCGGTCCTTGCAGCGGTTGGGTTTGCTGATCTGGAAGATCTGATCGGCAGTCGCAGGAGAAGAGTGTATCTTCTTTCAGTGGTTACCCTGCTGTTGCTTATAGAATTTGCCAATTTCCCGCCGTCCCAAGTAGTTGACGTGGGCAAGACACCCAATGTCTATCGTTGGCTGTCCAGGCTGCCCAGTAATGCAGTTATCGTGGAATTTCCCTTCGTGAGCTCAAATGACGGCATCCAATCGGAGTACCAGTTCTATCAACGGATACATCAGAAGAAGATGGCCAATGGTGCTCTTTCAGGCAGTCGCGGGGATAGGATTAGATCGAGCGTCGTGGACGTATCCAATTCCTCTACCTATGATATGCTCAATCAATTGGGGGTAGACTATGCTGTCATCCATCGGCAGAAGTATCGGAAGGAATTCGGCCAAATTCCCAAGATAGCCAGTGGTCGATTAATACTTGAGAAGGATTTTGGTGATGACGCGGTGTACAGAGTGATAGCTGCGGAGCCAAGCGTCTTGATCTACTATAAGGATGGTTTCTTCTTTGCTGATTATTGGGCGGATGGGAGTACCTGGAATTGGATGTCCGACCAGGGTACACTAATGCTCAAAAACCGGACCGGGAAAAAGCTTAGGGTGGATGTTTCCTGCGAACAGGTAGTTTCGGTCGGCAGAGAGAAAGATCTTGAAGTTTTTTTAAATGGTATTCGAATCAAAACTTTCGAGCAGATTGCCGCCGAACCTATTGCGCTGAAACTCAATGATGTTGAACTCAAGCCCGGCAAGAATGAGGTGACGTTCCAAACTCCCCAAGGTTCCGAACCGTTTAGCAATACCTTCGAGACCTTTGACAGCAACGAGGTCAGTCTGGGCTTTCGCAGCTTTCGCGTATCGGCTGATAAGTAGCGAGCACACTAGAGTGATGCGTTTCGTCTCATTTGCATCTGGGCTGAGAAATTCTCTGTTCTGACGTGTTGGCTTCGCGATCAAGGAGATCTTTTGATAGACAGGCTCAAGGGATACTACAAAGAGATCATAATCTTTGCAGCCTTTTGGCTATTGACGGCAATCTTGACCTACCCTTTGATCATGAATTTCAATTCA
>CAYFXD010000060.1:0-10559 GCA_964347095.1 uncultured Actinomycetota bacterium
CTCTTCAGGATATTGAGACGCTCAAATCCTGCTATTACACATGGAATTTGATACTCGTCACTTATGAATTCGTAGGGAGCGCTGCCAATTATTGTACTTACATGCCCAGGACAAAGAAATCCTTCTAATCCAAGTTCACCCAGGTCAAGAAGTGCTCGTATTGCGGGGGGAACAATTTTGTGAACACAATAGATAGAATAATTCTGCAAGCCCCTTCTTTCTGCTTCCAATAGGGAAATAGCGATAGTGGGAGCAGTTGTTTCAAAGCCAACAGCGTAGAAAACAACCTCGCGATCCGGATTCTCCTCAGCGATTTTGAGGGCGTCAAGGGTTGAATACACTACTCGGACATCGATACCGTTGGCCTTTTCTTCACCCAGGCTCGAGTAGGAGCCAGGGACTTTCAGCATGTCACCGAAAGTAGTGAAAATGACACCTATTTGGGCAATTGAGATGGCTTTGTCCAGATCGCTGTTGGCGGTGACACAAACGGGGCAACCCGGACCGGAAAGAAGGGTAATGTTTTCGGGAAGTACTTGCCTGATCCCGCTCTTGGAGATAGCAACGGTGTGAGTACCGCAGACCTCCATAAAGTTGGCCTTTTGGCGGGAAATATCATTAATGCTCCGGATGAGTTTCTTCGCGAGGACCGGATCTCTGAACTCACTCAGGTATTTCAAGAAACTCCTCCAGTAGCTTCAACGTTTCTTTAGCTTCTTCTTCGTCCAATGTTCTGATGGCAAAACCTGCATGGATTATTACGTAATCTCCTACCTTAGCCTCTGGGACCATGTGTAAACCGGCAGCTCTGGTGCTACCCTCAAAATCTACCTCGGCCATCTGAGTTTCCTTGTCAATCTTTACGATCTTGCCTGGGACACCCAAGCACATTGCGCTTCCTCCTAAACAGACACAAAAAAACGGTCGTTCCAGCAAATCAAAATGCAGAAGCCGCGAAAAATGACGGATAGACGAAAAAACTAGTGACATTCCACGTCGGCTTCATGTCTTCATGGGATGCACGCGAGTCGCGTGCCTCGATATAAAATAGAAGACCTACTTAAGAACGCCTGGTAATTACTAGTTTATCATCTTGACAGGGGATTCTCAAGCAAAGCAGTGAGCGAGTGAGGAAGCGAAATAGTGGAAGATGCGTGGATCTCGGAATAGAAGATTGAAGCTAGGAAGAGCCTGTGTCCCGTGAACGGTTTGCGGCTTGCGGGTGCTGATTCACGCAAAATGAAAACCTCGGTCAGCGGTCAGTGGTCTTCGGTTATCGGTTCCCACAAAACCACGCAGTATCCAGTAATAATCTACAAATGACGAACGACTGAAAAGCACTGTTTTCAGGCTTAGTCATTTGGTTGTCGGGCATTTACCAGGCATCTGTCATTTGAAATCCGGCATTTGTTGGAACAGTCGCAACCCCGACCTTCAACTGCATTGTGGCGTTGGGGCTAACCGCCAACCGCTGGCCGCGAACCGAACCATGGTGAACGATCCACGGTAAACGGATTCCTACGAATCATCGTAATCAATGTCCCCGTCTTCTCTCCAGTCTCTGATATGGTTGCATTCGTGGATCACAATTTCTTCCAGAGGAGCTGTGTGATCAGGGTCGATCCAAATGATTCCAAGCTCATAGAAAGCACAGCCCTGCCAGTTGTTGGGGCAATCCTTGATGAAGACGGTGCTTCCCTTCAAAACAGGATGCTTTAGAATTTGCAGATCAAGGATGTGTTGGGCAGTAGCCAATTCTGACTGGTTCCTTTGATTCTTGGTTGATTGAGTCAGCGCCCGCACTATCACAGCCTGTTTTTTGGCCCGGTCCTGGTCATCTCTAATCTGGACCCTCTCTGTAACCTGGTCTTTATTGAGCTCCGCCTCTTCATCATTTCCCTGACTCGTATAACCAGTTACGATCGCCTGATTCCTTCCAGCCCAATATGTGCTCCATCTAGAATTGGCGCCCGAATTATCTTTGATTTTGGATCCAGCCCCCTCAACCACCACCGTGAAGGTGATATCCGGGTTCATGCCTGCAGCATTGGGCGCTTCTACAGTAACCTCATAGACTCCACTTTTTTCAAAGACATGCGTTGGATTTGCCTCGTTAACCGGTGCGGTTCCGTCCCCGAAATCCCAGCTACAATAGGCGCCGTCGGCGACGGGATCAACGCTGCCTAAAACAAAGGGAACTTCCTCTCCCTGACTCACGCACAGAGTGGAGGCGGTCGCTTCTCTTGCCAGAAACAGATTTGCTGACCTAAGTGCCCACATAAACAATGATGCTGTCCCAAGAAGGATTAGACTGATAAATGCTGCTCTTTTGGCCTGGTCCCACTGCTGTCTGCTCAAGGGTCCTTGCACGGGATGATTCCCCTTAAATAGAAGACCAGCCATCTGATGGATAAGTTGGCTGGCAAACCGGTCAGAAAAGATGACAGTCGTTACTGTGTTACTTTCCAGCAAGTATTGTAGTGCATTGCCTTTGAAACATAAAAGCACAATGCCCTTGCAATCAATATGATGGTCTAATACTATAGTTCGATTAAAAGCCAAGCATTCCTTCTTCTTGCACAATGCTTTTCAAGCAAATTTGGTTGTCCTATACATTAATTCAACGTGGCCAAGGGTTTCCCAGATTTGAGAAAGGAGCAGATTATGCGCGCAAAAGATGTCATGAATACCAATGTTGTCACAGTAAAAGCAGAGACCTCAACCAAAGATATTCTCAAACTGCTTTTGGAGCATAAGATCAGCGGTATTCCAGTTGTAGACATCGCAGGCAAGCCGGTGGGAGTGGTAAGCGAAGCTGATCTCCTTGTAAAGATGAAACTTCCTGTTAACCTGCAATGGCTCTATCAATATGCCGCCTACTACTATGAGGACCGGACCAGTGACGAGCAGTTCAAGGCACAAGCGACCATGGCATCAGAGATCATGAGCCGTGATCCCGTATGCGTGGATCCTAATACGCCGACTGCCGAAATCGCCGCTTTGATGATGGAAAAGAATATCAAATGCGTATTAGTTGTGGCTGATGGAAGATTAGTCGGGATTGTGAGCAGGGCCGATATACTAAAAGACGTCATCGCAGAAAAGGAGCAATGATCCTATGAAGGCCAAGGACATTATGAGTAAGAGTGTGATTTCAATCAGAAAAGATACAACGATTGAAAAAGTAATCAAGACGTTGCTTGAAAACGAAATATCGGGCGTTCGGTCGTGGACGAGAATGGCAAACTGGTAGGGCTGGTTTCAGAAGGGAATCTGATCTACCGTGAAGGATCGCTGATGCCGGTCTCAAGTTACTCCGATCGTGAAAAGTTTAGAAAGCAGCAATCCCAAGCTCTTCAGGCCACGGCAGAATCTGCAATGACCAGAGACGTGATAACGGTGGATGAGGAGACTTCGGCCCAGAAGATTGCAGCTCTGTTGCTTAGGCATCAAATAAAAAGGATGCCGGTTGTTCACGACGGCAAGGTAGTGGGCATTGTAAGCAGGGCAGATGTGATGTCCGCTATCGTTAAGAGAATGGGTGAATGAACCAACGTCGAGCTAACGGTATCGAGCCAACAGCACAAAGTACTTCTGTCAGTCTACTTGGAATTGGCATCCAAGGAGTCAAAGAATGCGTCATCCAAGGCAGTGTAAGCCTTATCATTCAGATGCGAGTCCTCGCGATCCAAGGAATACCCGCTCTTTAGATTACCTTTTGAATCGGTTAGAACAGAGTATTGGTCGAAGACGTACACGTCGCCCGAATGATCTTGCGCAAAATCTTCTAACCATTTGTTGAACGAGCGGTGGTGCGACACAAGACTTGAGTCGGTATACTCTTTCACTTTTGGCAAGGCGTTACCGATAATCAGTTTCAAACCATGCTCCTCAACCACGGCCGCATAGACCTCACGCATGTATTTCTTATTATCAGCCAAGTTGGACTTTGCCTCTGATCTGTCACCGGCATAGAAATCATCAAAGCACAACTTGAAAAACACGATTGTCTGATCATCGTCGATCTCATCCGCATATTCTTCCGCACTCTGGACGATTTGGGGGGGTGTCTCAAGCTCTCTGTAGTAAAGATAGTAGCCGTTACGGCTTACCTCGTATGAAGAATCCTGATTCCAGTGTTCAAACCAGCCGCCCATGACAGATCTTCCCATCATCATAATCTTCTGCTTTCCGCTCTGATCGATCTGATCTTGGTCGTCGGTCTCTTCAACCGTCTCTTCGTTTTCTGTTGCTGTCTCTTCGCTCTTGGTGCAGCCTGTCGCCAAAAAGATGGCTATAACAAGCAACATGACCAGAGCCAGCAGTCCCAGCGTTTTACTCTTTCTGGACATGGTATCTCCTTTCTTGACTTAACAGCCGTTGGAGTCAGGAGTGTTTTCTGGCCAAATGCAAAGATATAATTCGGCACCTGGCAGAGACTATCCTGCCCGTAGAGGAAAGTCGAGTTAAGTGTGACAGTGACGAAGTGAGCCAGTAATAGAGTGAGAGAGTGATTGGGTGAAGAGGTGAAAGAGTGAGGAAAGGTTACGGTCGGGAAGCTCGTGCCAAGTGAACAGTGAACGGTTATCGGTTGGTGCAAAACAAAACCCGCAGTCATCGGCCTCGGTTTAGGGCGAACCTGGAGCGGTCAATGGTCAGCCGTCTTTGAGCGCCAGCCGCACACCGGACACCGCGAACCGAATTTAACTGCTGGTTTCAAAACCCATCGCGTGTAGCAACTGAAATGCGATGTCTCGGTTCTGTGTAAATTCGATGCTGTACAAGGGCGCACAGTCTGTGATGACTTTGTCTGCCGAGAGGACCTTGACTGCAAAAGCCAGACAAGTCAATTCACCGCAGTCTTTGCAGTTAGTGCGGGGCAGAAGCCTATATAATTCGATGGGATTAAGGCGAACAGTCTGTTCGTAAGAGGGCTCAATCGAATCTCTATTCTTATCGGTGTCATTGATAAGGTCTCTAATCCACTCCAATAGCAGAACGGCGGCGTTTTCATCCTCGACTTTGGCAGCCAGTAGGCGGTCGGGGTAGATGGAAACTAGTGTCGCCTTCTTCATGAAGGTCACGGTCTTTTTTTTATCGTTGTAGGTGGCGAAGGGAAGTATTCGATTTAAACGGGGTATGATTTCGCTCACATCCGAAGAGAAGTCAGCAAATATTCGGATCTTCTCAGGATCGGCTATGCAAAGCTCAACTTTGCGCAGATGGATGTGGTCCAGAAGGGCTCTATTTGAGGTTTTCTGGCCAATACCTTGGTTGATCAGTTGTTTGAGCTTTTGAAGTCGTTGGGATTCAAATGAGTAGATGCCCTTGAATTCAATCCTATTTCTACAGAGGGCGCTCTCCACGTGGTCTTTGAAGTCAGGCGGAAAGCTGATTGCGGTTACACATGACCCTTCGAACTCGGGAGGAGCAGGATACAGGGCAATAGGAATTCTTTCCTTTTTCAGGCTGTATTCAGCATGAATAAGATGATGGGTTGAGGCAAAAACAATTAGATTAGTTTTGTTCACCGGCTCACCAATGCCAAGAGTCGTGGTCGGACAGCAGCAGCATTGGAGACAGAACGACGAATGACAAACAAATCGATTCTGGATTCTTGGTACATGATCCTTGATGCAAATCTCGCCTACAAGGACCTGTTTTTTAGATATCCAGAATCTGCTCGTTTAGACATTCGTCATTAGTCATTAGGCATTTATGGTTCTAGCGCGAGCTTTTCTTCGCTTTCAGTCCAAGAGATTCCAGCTCTTCGCTGATCATTGGGACAGATATGGCACCGCCTATCTTTGGCTCGCCGTCAATGACAGTCACGGGCAGAGCCGCTTGCCCCGACATTACCAACATCATGACGTTCTGCACCGTTGCCACATGTCTTAAAGCATATACGTCGAGATATTCCACCTCAATTTTTTCTCCGAACTTGTTCTTAAGTGCTGCTTCCGCTGCTTTTACCTGATCTTCCATGGTTGTGACCGCCTGCTCCACCGGAGCGCATGCTTCCGATTCGATGCCGCAATCTTCTGGCCCGCATCCAGCGGGACCACAAGAGGAGCCTCAGCCGCCTCCGCCGTCCATTCCCACAATCTGGATCAGAGTCTTCTTTCCTTCTTTCTTGCTTTCTTTGTTAGCCACTACGTAAATCCTCCTTGCATCCAATGCAAAATCCAAAATTCAAGGTACAAAATTGCCCAGAGAAAGTGTAGTTCTTCCTCGATGGCTCATTTGGACAAATTCCCTATACCAAAAGTGTAACATACATTTATTGTAATCTATACCTCTCGGGTCTGGCGAACAGAAGCAATGTGGAGCTCAGGATGACCGAGAGGCATCCAAGCTCTTGATAGAGTACGGCTGGAATGGGATTAAGCACACCAGTTGAGCTTAGTGCTATCCCAATCGCGTTGTAAATCATGGAAAGCAGGATATTTATCTTGATCCGCCTGGAAACTTGCTTGCTGAACGAAATGGTATCCGCGACCCTGGTCAGCTCGTCGTGCATGAGACATATATCTGCGGCTTCCATGGCGGCATCGGTGCCCGCAGTTCCCATCGCGATTCCGACATCGGCTTCGGCCAATGCGGGCGCATCATTTATGCCATCACCGACCATTGCCACGATCTCCCCGTTCTTCCGCATAGCCCTTAGCTGCGCGAGCTTGTCCTCAGGCAGCAATTCAGCTTTGACCTCATCGACGCCTATCTTCTTGCCAACTTGATCGGCAACTTTTCTGTTATCTCCTGTGAACAGCAGCAGTCTTTCTACACCCACTCGCCTGAGCAGAGAAGACGCCGTGTCAACTCCGGGTCGCACTTGGTCTCCTACCACAATCAGCCCCAACGGGCCTTGTTCGGATGCCACGACAAGAGCTGTCAATCCTTGATGCTCCAGGTCGACGGCCGCTTGCTTTTGCTCAGCACCGAGGTCAATGGTCGCTTGGTCGGCGTAGCGGATATTGCTCACGGTCACCAAGGTTCCCTCAACGTCACCGCGGACTCCATGACCAGGAATCACCTTGTGTTTTTCAGGATGCGTAGGAGCGATCTTCATCTCTCGGGCCTTCTCCATCACGGCTGAGGCGATAGGATGCTCCGCGAGGATCTCAACCGACGCGGCCAAGCGAATAAGGTCTTTCTTTTTCACAGAGTTAAATGTGGTAAGTACATGCACCACGGGTTTGCCGATGGTCGTTGTTCCGGTCTTGTCGAGGATGACTTGGGTGATTCTCCCCGCAATTTCGAAGATCGAGCCCCCTTTCACCAAGACTCCTCGTCGAGCCAGGTTGGCAATTCCGGCGGTTACAGCCGATGGCGTGGCGATCGCAAGAGCACAAGGACAAGCAACCAAAAGAACAGCCACTGCTCTTGTGACCTCTCCGGTGAGTGCCAAGGTCCCAATTGCTATCAGGCCGACGATCGGAAGAAAATAGGCGGTGAACCGATCGGCGATTTGGGCGATCGGGGCCTTTCTCTCGCGAGCTTCTTCAACCAGGTGGATTATCCTAGCAAGTGTGGTATCATCGCCGACTTTGTCTACCTTGATCTTGATATTGCCGGTCTCATTGAGCGTGCCGGCGAAAACGCCATCGCCCGGAAATTTGTCAATGGGAATCGATTCACCGGTAATGGGAGCTTCATTTATGACAGCTGTTCCATCAATTATGTGCCCATCGACCGGAATCCGCTCGCCGGTTATCACCAGTGCCAAATCGTCCTTTCTTATCTCATCCAGAGGGATTTCAACCAGCTTGTCTGCCCTCATTACCTTTGCGGTCCTTGGGGTCAGATCAAGCAGTCCTTCAATTGCCTGCCGGGTCTTCTTGACTGTGAACGCCTCGAGTGCACCGGCGACCGACATGATAAATATAATGATGGCGGCCGAAATGAACTCTCCTATGAGCAGCGAGGCCGAGATAGCCACCGCAACAAAGACATTAACGCTGATTTTACCCTTAATGATGTCCTTTATTGCTTGCTTGAAGCGAAGCCAGCCACCTAAAGCTACAGCAACGATGGCAATAATATCGCTTGGGATTTCTGAGCCTGTAAGCCTCAGTATCAGAGTGGCGGCGACTATGAGCAATAGTACGGTCAGAGGAGCAATAGCCAGGACCAGTACCTCGCTTTGCTTATTCGCTCGCTTCGGATCGTTCTTCAACCTTCTCTTCCTTTTTTATCAACCGGTCGGGCTGCGTGTTATTGTCGACCTGACAACCACAGTCCGGGCCTCATCCGCTTGATGATTCTTCCATCGATCGCTTGAACAAGGCAAGCATCCGCGAGATCTTGCTTTCTTTCTTGTCCTTTTGGTTTTCTGGTACCATCCTATCTCCTTGTGCATAGGTGGGCGCGTCCGGCCCTGCTAGCTTGATCGTACACCGCGGCTCTTGTCCGCCCGCCGTGGCAAAGTCTTTGTCTGGGCGGCCTCTGTTTGGGCGGTGCAACAAGCAAACTTGCATGGGATCTTGGCCTCACTTGCTCTTTGCAGCTCCTGCAAAAATTCGAGTTTGTAGCGATTTAGTTTCTCGCTATTCACCGAGTAGAAGATCCAAGTTCCTTCACGTCTGACATGAAGTAAGTCAGCAACCTTTAGATGATGGAGATGGTGGGAGATGAGAGACTGGGAGAGCTGCAATTGATCGACAAGTTCGCACACGCACATCTCCCTGGAGAGAAGAAGGGTTAGGATCTCGAATCTTGTAGGGTCTGACAATACTTTGAAAAAACCAACGAGATCATTCATGCTGACTCCCGTCCGGGTAGTTGCTGGCTGGCGGTTCATACTTGTTCGGCCTGACCAAAACCATAAATAACGCGTGGTATATATGAATATATCAATATCTATTCATATATGCAACCTATGTGCATCTTAAATGATTTACTTTGATGCGCAGGCGCTTCGCCAGGGGCAGATCAGGGGCATATCTGGCCGTTCGATCCACAGCGTCTGGCGAAGCAAAGCCGGCGATTTTAGGGCAAGTGTTCCAAAACGGCTGTTTTGATCTCATTGGATGTTGGAATTCGCCGAATCCCTCCATAGGTGGTTCTTCAGGATGGAGATGTGGATTCAGAGTCGACGTCGCCGAAGATATCCTGGCCATTTAAGAGAATAGTCGGGGATGAATAAGCTCTGCCGAGTACCGCAGCAGCTTTTTCCGTGTCGATCACTCTGATCGGCATTTTGAAATCTAGATCTTCCAAGGCGTGCTCCAGCGCCTTCCTGACGTCTTCGACTGCCTGTCATCCTGGGTCAAAAAGGAGCTCTATTCTCATCATTGACCGTCCCTTGCTAATTCATTGGCGACAACTGCCTGACCCAACGAGATGCCCCCGTCGTTGGTGGGGACTTTCTTGTGATAGTAGACTTCGAAGCCGTTTTCCCGCAGTTTTCTCAATAACCGCATGAAAAGGAAGAAGTTTTGAAAAACGCCGCCCCCTAGGGCTACGCGGCTTATCTCTTCTGCGTCCCTGACTTGCACGCTCACTTGCAGGATGAGCTCAACGATAGTGTTATGGAACTTGGCGGCTATCTTGGGTACAGCCGTCTTTTTCTCGAGATCCTGGATCACCGCTCTAATAATGGGTTTGGTGTCAATAAGAAGTGGTTCAGCAGGCGAGTCTTCGGCTCTGCTTTTCTCGGCAGGCAAGTGATGCGTAATAAGCGACTTTGTACTTTCTTGTTCACTTTGCTTGTTGAGTTTTGGGTTTGGCATTTTAAGGCCACCCCTTGCGGCCTGTTTCCCGTCCCTTGATCTTATCTCAAAGGGATAACGACCGATTTCGCTCTCATCGGCGCGCATCTCCAAATCAACTGCGGCTTCTCCTTCATAGAAGACCTCATCCCGGATGCGGCAGAGGGAAGACACCGCGTCGAATAATCGACCACAGCTTGAGGTCAAAGGAGTGTTGATCTGCTTGTCAATCTGTTGGCCTAGAATCGCTTTCTCTGTTTCAGCCAGATCATCCAGATATTCCAGCTGAAAACCTTCATATTCTTCTTTGAAAAAAGAATAGAGATACCCAAAAGCCATGCGGTATGGTTTCTTGATGGCTGCGGCTCCTCCGGGCATTGGCACGTATCGCAAATGAGCCGCCCGTCGGAAGCCTTTCCAATCAGCAACCAAGACTTCTCCGCCCCATATGGTTCCATCGGTCCCGTAACCAAGTCCGTCGAAGGATATCCCGATCACCTTGTCTTTGATGTTGTTTTCCGCCATGCAGCTCACGATATGGGCAAAATGATGCTGAACTCCAACAAGTTTTTTATTCTCTATCGACTTGGCAAATTTGGTCGAGAGATATTCAGGATGCAGATCGTAGGCAATGATCTCGGGCTCTATCCGGAATAGTCTCCTGTAGAGCTCCAATGTGACCTTGAAATGCTCGTCGGTTTCCAGATTCTCCATATCGCCGATGTGCTGGCTCACAAAAGCATAATTATCTTTGGTGAGGCAGAATGTGTTCTTGAGTTCAGGTCCGGTTGCCAGGATCGGTTTAGCCTTAAAGGGAAGATGAATAGGAAAGGGAGCAAAACTTCGGGC
>CAYFXD010000061.1:0-7197 GCA_964347095.1 uncultured Actinomycetota bacterium
ACGCCTGAATGTCGTCCATGGTGACAGAATTAGGGGTTCCGTTTGCGCTGCCGATTACTCCGATCAGATCATCGATCAAATTCTTCTCAAAATCCTTTAGTTCCCGCGCATCTTTGGGCAGCCGCTCAATAACATAGTCATACTCGGTCCTGGTTCCGAAAAAGCCTCTCTCTTCTTTTTGGACCTCCTCTATTTTCAAGAATCCGCGGCGTGCCAAATCCATAATGGTGGCGACCATATCGTTCATGCTAACCTTGCCGAAGTTCCAGAGATAACCCGCTACTGCGGGTTGATAGTTTGAAGGCAGCTCGCGATAGTAATCCCCTTGGAACTCCGTGCTGTGCTCTTTGCCAAAGACCAGCCACACGACAAAGCCTAGTGTCAAGGAAATAAATGGCAATATAAGAGCAATTACATTGCCGATGCGAGCGACAAGTCGCTTTCGGTTTGCTTCAGCCGCCCACTGCTTCTCCTCACTCAGGATTGTGGAAAGCATCTTGCTCGTAGAGGTTATTGGTGCCTCCGGAACTAGGCTCGGCGGAAAGGTGATTCGTCCTTCGACAAAGGTCTGCGGGGATAGGTTGGAAAGCTCGTACTCAACGGTGTGTCCGTCTGCGATATGTACATTGCCATGGAGCGGCCCATGGCCCCAGGCTCTTATTTGTTCCTTTGAAGCTCCTTCCGGCAAGTGCACCGTTACCAGGACTTTGTTGGTTGGTTCAGTCCATTCAGAGCCTATAAACTTCCAGTAAAGTACCGCAACATCTTGATGGACCTCTATCCCCTCAATCGCTTTGTATCTGATGGTAAAGGTTCTTTCTTCATTGGAAGCGTTGTAGAACCATTTGGCATATATGTAGTCGCTGGTCTTGTTGACTTGTACACTTCCGGGTGCTTCAGCCAAATCTTGCCGGAGTGCTTCTCCTCCTTCCAGAACCTGAAAGTCGGTAATGTCTCTTGCTCCCTGAAGATATAATTTGTAATCCGCCCAGCTGAAGTCGCCGGAAAAATCGTAGGTGCGGTCCTCCACAAATTCAAAGGAGCCATCTGGCTGAACAAAGACATTTATTCTCACGTCAGAGAAATGATAGTCCTTGGCCAAGGCCATGGAGTTGCCATATAAGTATCCGATGAGCAGGACACAAAGAAACGCAAGCAGGAAAACGTGCCTTTTTGCTCTGGTGCCTGTGTTCATGGTCGCTGCCTCTGATTGACTAGATACTTTCCCGTCAGTCCAAAACGGATTGGATGTCATCATTCCTCCCAGTATTTGTGTCTAAATATTATAAATTACTCGGTAGCTGAGCAGGAAATCATTAGTCGATCGTGCGTTATTCTGTCGGTCGGTGGTGAGTTGGTCAGGCAGTCTGCCAGTCGGTGGTACCTTAATCGGTTTTCAAAGGGTCAGCTTACCCACTGTCCCTAATCACTTTCCACTTGAAGGCCGTTTAGTTTTTCTTCCAAAATGGGGAGGTTGAGTACGTCTTCTTTGTTGTAGGCCAGCAGCTTTTCCAAAGCGCTAACATCGTCATGCCTGGTGTACTCTTGCCAGAGCAGCAAAGCATCAAAGCCATTGATATCGGGGAGACTTCTGATTATTCCCAGTCTTTTTTCTACTGCCTTCAGTCCTCCGTACAGGTTGCGAGACCAGCAGTCATACATTAGGTCATGTGACTTAAGATCTGAAAATGGATCAACCCTTAGCATGCTCCGTATTACCGGAAGATCGAATCGGGAACCATTGTAGGTACAGACGACACCGCTGCCTTTAATGAATCCCAAAATATTGCCCGCGCTAACTTCGTTGCCTACCAGTTGCACAAGGCCGCAGCTTGGCCGATACATTCCAATTACGGTTATGTCGCCTGAAAAGGATGTTTCAATGTCTAGATAGGTTTTCATCTAGCTCTTTCAACATCGGAAATGAAAAATGAAAAACAAAAATATGCAAGTGAAAACTGATTTGCCCGTGGCCTCTCACCCAAAAACAACGAAAAACAGATGACCTTGCATGGTTCAAGACATTCTTTCGTTTTTCTATGTTTTCGCTGTTTTAGTATCCTTATTCTTGCTGTTTTATTCCAAAAAAGCTGGCTGGCTCGTTGAGTGACTCGCTATCATCCATGAGAGCTGGCGTGAGCTCGTCTCTTTCGAACATCCCATCCTCACGGACTGAGTATCTTCTGAGATCTATTACTTTATCCGCATATTGGTCATACCTGTTGCTGCAGGTGAATAGGAGGATCTGATACTCGTGAGCTATCCGGATCAGCAGCTCCATTGTGGCTTCCAAACGGTTATCATCAAAGGCGATAAAAGGATCGTCCAACAGTAGTGGCGGCTTCTTGTTACCTGAGACCAGCTTGACCATGCCTAGGCGAGCAGCCAAGTATATTTGGTCAATAGTGGCTCTGCTCAGTCTTTTGATATCAACATACCCCCGTTTTTCCGGTGCATATACTGATATATTAAGAGTGTCTGAATCGACTTCCACTGTCCTATACCTATCATTTGTGATCATACTGATATATTTTTCTATCTCCTGCTTCAGTACGGATGTTGCCGAACGAAGGGTATGGGCTCGCGCAGTCTTGAGGTGTTTTAGACTTCTTTTGGCTACTTCGAGCAGATCTTTTTGAGAACTCAAGGCTCTGTCCAAATCTGCCAGTTGCTCCTCAATGGCGGCCAGATCCTCCCCCGTGTGCTGGGTGCCACCGGCAAGGAGCTCAAGGGATTTTAGCTCCTTTTCCAACTCGGATTTTTCATCAGTTTTGGTCCTGATCTCGTCAATTAGCCTTTGATACGCCTCCGGGTCAAGCGCAAAGGCATCAAGGGCCCCAAGTTCTTCCTTTATCGATCTGATTCTAAACTGCAGGTCATGGGAGTTGTGTCTGATATCATCAATCGTCTTCTCTCCTATCATCCCCGCAAGTTCCGCTTCTTTTTCGCTCTTTCTTTTCCTCAGCGGCTTGTATCCGTCAAGCTTGACAATGAACTCTTGGGAGTTGCCACATTTTGTTCTGGAGAGAAAATATTTAATACTTTCATCAACGAAGTCCAGTTGATCACCAGCCCGATTCATCTGACTGTGGATCTGGTCTGGCGACAATTCAATCTGGACATCGGATTTGGATATCATAAGAATGATTCCAACGCAAAGGGAGATCAACCCTGCAAATGCCAAGATCAGAAAGTATCTAGAAAGAATGGTTGCGATTAGTCCTACCCAGAGCAGCACAAGCCCGGCAACAAAGAAGTAATTAAACTTGGGCCTTTTTTGTACTACTTTTTGTTTTGGATATTGAAGCTGATCCTCAAGTGATTTTTGCAGTTCCTCCAAAGATTGTTTTCTACCGAGAAGACTGTGAAATTGCTCAACGTCCTCATCTGTCAAGCTGAAGAACGGCTGGTAGACATTGAGCCTGCCACGCATCTTCTTAATCTCTTCTTCCAGCCTTAGACAGCCTTTGGTATGCTGAAGTTCTTCTTCCAGTCTCTCCAGTTCAGTTTTTAGCTCCTTCCTGCGTTCGTTTTTTGCTTTCAAGTTGAGCTTGGTCGCCAGGTCAGCATCTAGACTGGCGATTCTCTCTTCTGTCTCAATCAGCCGTGCACCTGCCCTCGAAGACTTCTTGATCTCAGCCTGGACAATTCCTTTGCTCTGTTGGAGTTTTTGGATTTTCTCGCTGAGCACCCTGATATTCTCTGGGTAGCTGACAGATTTGGCGGTACCTTCCTTCGGAGCTGGAGTTGTCGCAGCTTGGAGCTTTGCGATCGCTCTAGCAGCGGCTGCCTCGTCATCGCCGGTAATCGTTGATTGCAGAATCTCTCCTATTTTCCTATCGCCCTTGGTAACCTGGGATATTTTGTCCTGCTCAATGCAGACCGTGCTACGAAACAGATCGGCTGAGCTGAAGCCCATCCACCGGCAAAGGTGCTCATCTAGCTTGGACGAGTCCAAGGTCTCCTGCTCAGACCCTGCCTCAGATATCTGAGTTGCCTTGTTCTCAAAATCCTTATTGATGAGGTATTCTTTCTCTTCATTTGAGATCTTCAGGTAGATCTCATACATCTTATCTGAGTTCCAAGACAGATTGTTCTTTATCTCCAGACGGCGATGGCTCGGGTTGAAGAACAAACCGGCAATAACTGCTGCATGCAAAGTGGATTTGCCTGCCTCATTTGGACCCTTGATTATGTTAAGGCCGGGCAGAAGTGACAGTTCCAAACTGTCAAATTTCTTAAACCTGTTCAGAGATATTTCGCGAATTTTCATCAAAAGTCCCTTTTTCTGTCAGCAGGGTGAATCCCAGTCTCAATGCTTTCTCGTCTATGGAAACATTCTCGCTATCCCCTTTGGCCATTTCCTTTGTCATCATCTTGACAAATTGGCCAAGCACTGTGTTTTCAGGCAATAGAGTGGTCTTTGCCTTGTCAAGTTTTGGGTGAGTCGCGTCCGTTATTGTCAATTGCAAAAAATCGGACTGAAGCTCTTCTTGCAGATCAGCCATGGCGTCCTGAGTCAGTGGCATATCCAGCCCACAGCTGCCTATTAACTCAACTTCATAGAAGACTTGAGGATGTGCGCGAGCTTGGATTGTTTTCTTCAGTTGCTCAATTGTGGTGAGCTGCTCGACGAGGATTCTTTCCTTTTTATAATAAGAGTGACTGATTCTTCGAGGCTGAACATCGACCTCTCCCGACTGCAAAATAGTCACAATAACCACGTGCCCATAATTCTTTTGTAACTCCAACATGCTTGGTGACCCACAATAGAAAGCTGAAACATCATCTTGTGAACAGTTGTTGAAGGAATGATGATGGCCGAGAGCAACATAATTCATCCCGCAGTGTGCTATTTCATCGGCGCCGAACACATGGTTTAGGTTATCTTGGCACTCATCCAGACTATTGATGAGTCCGTGTATGAGGCCGACGTGATACTTTGTCTTTGCGGATGGCAGAAAGTCTCTGAGAAAGTCTTTTGGCCGCCATCTATCCGATATTCCGCGTCCGTAGACGGTAAGATCAAACTCCCCAAAGCTCCGTTGATCCGCTTCACCTGTCAAGATTGTGAGATTTGAAAGTGCTTCTGCAAAATCATAGAGATTATAAATAGAGCAGGGTCCAAAGTGATCATGGCAGCCGGGAATGAGGCAAACGGATATTCCGGCCTGCTCCAGCTTTTGTAGGGATTCCACAACTCGGTCTATTGTGGCATAGGCGGGATAGTTGGAATCAAAAAGATCACCCGCGATCAGAAAAAGATTTACTCCTTCTCTAATAGCCAATTCTGTGATCTTGTCAAAAGTGGTTAAAAGCTCTTGCCTTTGTTCCCGTCCCTTCTCGCCAAGGAAGGTAAAGGGAGCACCCAGATGCAAATCACCTGTGTGCAAGATTTTAATTGCCATTTTAGCTCCACGCCTCATAGGGAACTTTTATGTGATAAGGCAATAAGCATCAACTTTTTTTCACTTCATGTGGAAAGATGCTGGATCAACTTGAGATGCTGCTGCTTTTGGTCCATCTGTGGTATAGCGCTTTCTCCGATCTTTATATTATTAATGTCTTTTGTCGATGTGTCAAAACAATTAGGCAGACTGTCAAAGAGCCTACGCAAATACGGCGGGATCGATGCTTTTTAATTTGTCGATCCCGTGGTCTATTTCTTCAATAATCTGGCTGTGAAGCAAAGTGTTGGTCGTCCCGATAGTTGAGAACTGGTATTGCGGCCCGGATCCAAGAATTGGCAGATCATCGAGGGGCTCACCGTATGCGTCAGTTATCAGGCAATTCCCCTCCTCAGCGATCAGGGCAGCTGCAGCGATATCATAGGGATTGTTGTTTAGGATGCATCCTCGCCCCACTCGCACAAACTCCTCACGCACCCAGGGAATCTCATCCATTATTCTCTTTCCCACATCTATATATGCGTCCATTTGACCGGTCAGGAGCCGGGTCATTGAAAAACACGCGCTGCCAAGATCAAACAGTCCTCCGTCCACGGAAGACATGTCTATGAGGTTGCCCAGAACGCCGACAAGTGGAATCGCCGGCCGTCCTCTAAACCCGATGCACCAAAAAAGGTTTGCTAGGTTGGTTTCATTTGACAAGACAGGCCTTATACTTTGGCCATGCCTTTCGATCGTTACCCCTTTGTTCTTTTCAGCAGTGAACAGAGTATCATTCTTGATCTCTTGGATGCATCCAAAAAAGACATCCTTCATCAGGGGTTCGGGCCCATATTTGGCAACGGCGACAGATACGCAACACGATTCCAGACCGGCGGCCGCCGGTCTGGTTCCATCAACTGGATCAATAACCAGCACAAACTCGGGATCTCCGAAGCTTACCAATCCCTGGTCCTCTGAGTAGTATGCAATATCTCCCACCTTTTCCAATTCCCGCCTTAGGAATTCCTCGGCAAGGTCATCAATAACAAAAGTCGTATCTCCTCCGACCGCCTGGCCCGATGCCGCTCGCGAAGGGATTCTTCCGAGGTGTGGTTTTAGAATTCTCTGAATTCCCTGTGTCAGATTGTGTGTCAAATCTTTGATATCCATGGCCTCTCCTAATACCAGATTTGTCAACTCGCAACTTGTGACATAGCTGGAGTCACGAAGAATCTGCGCGGTGTCATGAGTGCCGGCCTAGCTGGTTCCTGACTTAATCACCAGCGCTCCTCGCCGCTGTGCTATTCTGCCTCTCGTGCTTGTTCTTCCCCTTTATCTTTCTCTTCCGGCTGCTCTCTGATAATAAGGCGCTCAATGTGTTCTTTAGACTCTTGTTTCTCACACTCGGGGCACAAAAACTCCACATCCAGCGAACGAGGATCCGTGGGATTGAAGTTTTTATAGAAGCGCCGCACGTCTTCTTTGGTGCCGCATATTTGGCACTTCGGAGGCAGCAATTTATATCTAATCCTGTCCGAGTATCCAATGCCCAATGCGACAAGCAATACCAGTAGAGCGCCTACGAGCAGCGCGATCAATCCCAAGGAAACTTCCATAGTGCAAACCGCCTTGCCTCAGTCTGCTGGACACAAACCTCCAGGTAGTCGGGGCCCTCCAGCAGTTCAGAGCGTTGCCCTGTATCTGACATTCGGAACGAACGCCTAGGAGAGCGGAGGGCGGTTGCCCCTCCCCCACTCATCTGGAGTGCCCGGTGGGATTCGAACCCACGGCCTTCAGCTCCGGAGGC
>CAYFXD010000062.1:0-21195 GCA_964347095.1 uncultured Actinomycetota bacterium
CTTGGAAGGCTGTGACTCTACCAGCTGAGTTACGTCCGCTTTCTAGAGACTAGGTACCGGAAACTAGAAACTAGAAAAGCACAATGAACCCTTGAATCAAGCATAGCTGCTCAAGAAACCTCAACATAGGTCTTCAATCTATGGCCTCAAGTATCTAGTTTCTAGATTCTAGATTAGTCGGGGTGAGAGGATTTGAACCTCCGACCTTCTGCTCCCAAAGCAGACGCGCTAAACCAAGCTGCGCCACACCCCGTCGCTTCTATTGTCCCAGACAGATCACAATGACATTTATTCAATCAAAACAATTGACACCCGCATCATGAGCAGATGTCACCGGCCCGCAAGACAAATAGTAGTATACAATATTTTCGACCAGAATTCAGCAAGGCATCCGCCATGAACATTCCTTGATCTGCAAATCCAGTGTTCAACTTGCAGCTTTCGTTCATGCTTTTTGCAGCAACCTCTCAAGCTTTTTCTTCAGCTGCTGAAACGCCTTACCCCTATGACTGATCAGGTTCTTCTCCTGCGGCGATAGCTGGGCAATGGTCTTATTGTAACCATCCGGTATGAACAGCGGGTCGTAACCGAATCCCCCTGATCCTCTAGGATCCAGCGTAATATGGCCGTTACAGGTATCCTCAGCGATCAAGAGCGATCCTTCCTTTGATGCAAAGACCGCAACACAACGAAAGCGGGCAATCCTCTCCCGAAAGGAGGCATGTTGGAGCTTTCCCAAGAGCTTGGCATTATTGTCAGCATCTGAAGAACCCTGCCCAGCGTAGCGGGATGACAAGACCCCCGGCTCGCCGCCCAGACTGTCCACTTCCAAACCAGAATCATCAGCCAATGTCGACAATTGTGTAAATGCGACTATTGCGCGCGCCTTCAAGATGGCATTTTCTTCAAATGTTGCTCCGGTCTCCTCAACTTCAGGCCAGTCTTTAAAATCACGGTATGTCAAGAACTTGATCCCATCTACCGTCACAATCTTTTTGATCTCGCTGATCTTGCCTTCATTCTTGCTTGCTATCACAACCCGCATCTGAGGCTCCCAGATCTTCTCCGATTATGCTTTTCTGTATTTCGACCAGTCGGCCAATACCGAGCTCAGCCAGGTCTAATAGTTCTTCCAACTCAGTGCGACTAAAGGGACTTTTTTCGGCTGTTCCTTGAATTTCTATAATACGCCCATCACCTGTCATGATTATATTCATGTCCACGGCGGCATTGGCATCTTCTTCATAGCAAAGATCAAGGTAGGGCGTATCTTCAACGATCCCCACACTTGTGGCAGCAACATAATCGGACAACACCATTTCGCTGATCATGTCTTCTTGCTTCATGTGATTTAGCGCATCGAAAAGTGCAAAAAAGGCTCCCGTCACAGCCGCAGTTCTTGTTCCTCCGTCCGCCAAAACAACATCGCAGTCAAGCCAGATAGTATTCTCGCCCATCTTTTCCAGATCGACCACGGAGCGAAGGGACCGTCCTATCATACGCTGAATCTCATGAGTTCTGCCACCCACTCTGCCTCGAGCTGATTCTCTTGGAGTCCGTATCTCGGTTGATCTTGGCAGCATTGCATACTCAGCTGTGACCCAACCGTTGCCGGAGCCTCTCAGAAAGGTCGGCACCTTTTCCTCGACGCTGGCCGTGCAAATAACCCTGGTATTGCCAAGTTCAAAAAGGACAGATCCCTCTGCGGTCGGAATATAATTCCTGATCACACTGACAGGTCGCAGATCTATTGGTTTTCTTCCGTCAATTCTTTTCAAAACACCACTCCTTTGTAAGAGAAAAATCAAAAAGAGACTTGATTCTTGCAGATGAGTCTGAGGCAGCAGGGCTGGATCTAAAAACCAGCAGAGCGCAAAACTCTCTTGCGGTGCTCAGGCTATATGACTAGCTTTTGATTTTCCTCTGCAATCAGTACTGGCCCCCCAAATATTTTTTCGGCCTGATTGCTTGAGATATTCTTGTCCAGGCTTGCCCAGATATGAGTCAGTAGCAACTTCTTCGCCTGGGCAACTGCTGCGATTTCCCCTGCCTGCTCCGCCGTCAAATGACCTTTTTCCAACAATCCGATCTTTTCCTGTAATGTCGCTTCGCTAATGAGAAGATCAGCTCTCAGAGCCTCCTTTTTCATGACTGATTTGGCACCAATACCACAGTCGGAAGTGTAGGCAATCTTTTTGGAACCAGTCACCAATAAACCGTACGTATCCTTGAAATGTGGTACGTGAAAAGGCTTTAGCAGAACGGATCCCACGCTCGTGGGCGCCCCTGGGCTCATTGGGATGAACTCAAAAATCTGAGAAAAAGAATCTGTACTCTCCTTGGAAACAAGCTTCAGGACATGCTGCTTTCCGTGACGCGGAACCAAAACCTTTATGGGACTGTCAGGTCTGTTTTCGTATTGATAATAATAACTTAAGGGATATAGGTCCAAGAAATGATCGGTATGTAAATGCGTTATCACAACAGCATCCAGATTAATTGGATCTAACCAACGAAAAAGATTGCTCAAGACTCCCGTCCCGCAATCAATTAACAGATTTGTGCCTCTGTCCCGCACCAAGTAGCCGCTGCATGCTCCTCCACAACGCGGATATGCAGCTGAAGCTCCCAAAACAATAACATCCATAATCAGGGTCTTTCTGAGTTCTCTATCTGGTCTTGTCCATGGAAGTGCACCCCGCATGCTCAAAACTGGAAATGTCAGCGAGTATGCAATCAAAACGACAACCAGCTAAACCTTCTTATACGAAACATCCTCCTGCCCAGAGCTGGGAAGCAAGACAGCCTCAGGGAGGCTTACCTTGTCCACAATGTCTATTTCCTGTCCCAGGAATCGTGATCCCAGATTCAAGAATTTCTCCCCGTCACCCGTTGAAATAAACCGATACCTAGACCCAATTTGACCGCGCAGCTGGTCCTTCCGATTGAGAATATTCTTGGTCTCTCTGGCTGTTTCAACTGCTGAGCTGATCAGTCTCGCGTTGCCTCCCATAACCGCATCGATTAGACCCGTCAACAAGGGATAATGCGTACAGCCCAGGACCAGTGTATCAACACGAGCTGAAATCAAGGGATCCAGATAACTCTGAGCAGTGTCACGCACATGCGCGCTGTCAATGTCTCCGCTTTCAACAAAATCAGCAAATAGTGGGCAGACCTGGGGAACTATCTTGATACCTGCGTCAAAACAATGAATTGCCTGCTCGTACGCACGGCTCAGAATCGTAGCTTTGGTTCCGATCACGCCGACTCGGCGATTGCGAGTAGCTTCGACAGCACCTTGTCCACTTGGCTCGATTACGCCAATAATGGGTATGGTAAAAAGCTCTTGCGCTTTCTGAAGTGCCGTCGCCGATGCGCTATTGCAGGCAATCACAATGATTTTAACATCTTCCTGCAGTAGGAAATGAACAATCTCGACAACAAAGCTTTGAAGCTCAGCAACCGTTTTGGTTCCATAAGGAAATCGTGCGGTGTCGCCAAAGTAGATGATATTCTCGTTCGGCAGAATATCTATCATTTCTTTCACGACGGTCAGACCACCAACGCCTGAATCAAAAACCCCTATTGGTCTGTTATCCATGAACCCTCCAAGAAGTCATGCGCAACAATCGATGATAATACTAGTCTGAAGGTCAAAACGCAATCCTGAATATTATACAACAAGTATGCATCAACTTCGGGCAAATCTACAAATTCTGGAGAAAACGCGGCAACCCACAGTGCATTAGTCATTCACAATGTACAGCCCATGAGCTGTCAAGCCCGATATGATCACCTGGGAAGGAGAAGCCTCGCTCAGATCAGCACATGCCACCTTTGGAGCTTCCATGCTCCTCTCTACTCTAATCCAAGGGCCCCGTTCATACGCATATCTGCATGTATGTTATATACTGTCATCATAGGAACTCACAGTTCGAACCAGAAAAGCAAGACACTGGCGGAGTAGGTAATGAACCTGCTGAAGCAACCTCTCTACTACATTTACACAAAGCTGCTGCTCTCAGAGGTCCGAAAGGGGCGCTTGCCGCATCACATGGGGCTAATTCTTGATGGCAACCGCAGGTTCGCAAAAGAACAGAGATTAGGGGATGCAAGCGAAGGCCACAAGAAAGGCGCCGACAAACTGGACGAGGTAATCAGCTGGTGCCTCGACATAGGCATTAAGGTTATCACTATCTGGGTTTTGTCGACAGAGAATCTCTCCAGGAGCAGGCAGGAAGTCGAAAAATTGCTACAAGTAATTGAGGACAAAATAGTTGATCTGTCCGTCAATCCACGAATCCAACAAAACCGGGTACGGATCAAGGCTGTGGGGCAGCTGGAGATTCTTCCTCCCTCGACGCGGAAGGCAATAGCACAGGCAGAGAATGCGACCAAAGAGTTCGATGATTACTACCTGAACATTGCCATTGGTTACAGCGGACGACAGGAAATCGCCGATGCCTTCAAGAAGCTCTTGGAGCAGAAGCAAGGATCACGCGAATCACTCGAGACAATAATTGAGGAGATCAGCCCCGAGATTATCGGTCAGTATATGTACGAGTATCAGCTGCCCGATCCTGATCTGATAATCAGGACCAGCGGGGAAGTGCGACTCAGTGGCTTCTTGCTCTGGCAAAGCGCCTACAGTGAATTTTATTTTTGCGACGTTTTTTGGCCTGCCTTTCGCAGAATCGATCTGTTAAGAGCCGTCCGAAGCTATCAACAGCGCCAAAGAAGATATGGAAAATAATCATAGATGCATGATGCTGGATACAAGATTGCGGATTCTGGATATCTTGAACGCACAGCTTTCGCTCAGTGGTCAGTATCTAGGATCAAGTATCTAGAATCCGGTATCCGTCATGCGCCCTTCGCCATTTAGGCTTGGTTATCGGTCATCCGTGACACTCAGCCACCCACAGAGCCTGCCGCAGAGCGTCAGTGTTTAAACCCTATTTCCATTTTTGGTGCCGCCGGCTTCTTGATCTGTCCGAAAGCCTTCTCGTATTTGGCCACACTGTCCTGCAGTGCAAGCAGAATCCTTTTCATATGACCTGGACTGGTGATTATTCTGGAAGCAACAGTGCCAGTCGGAGGCATAACGAACAGAAAGTCCATTATAAACTCTTCTCTGTTATGAGCAACTATCAGATTGTTTGAGTACGCTCCGCCCTGCCTGTCCTCAGGCATCCTTACCTGAATTTTTTTGGTTTCTTCCGGCATTCTCTCTCCTTTCCCCAATGGCATAACTCCACTCACCAAGACACAAGATAAGTTTGCCGTGGATGATACAACATCGCAAAACCTAAATTCAACTACGGAGTCTTTTTCAATTCCTGGCTGAGGATTCTCTTTGCAGTTCAGAGTGTTCGCAATGGGAGTCAATCAATACAACCAAAATCAACCTTACGCCAGATAAGGACTGGCATCGTCAAAGCGCCCATCCGCCAAGTTCAAGGGCAATGCTGTTTCAGGTCAACGCCCAGATCTCTGGAACAGAATCAAAAAAACTGGCCCAGCTCAAAGCCAGTTTTGATTATGGTGGAGGCGCGGGGAATCGAACCCCGGTCCGAAGATAATCCCACAAAAGTCTCTACAAGTTTAGATCTGTGTTTTACTTTAACCGCCGGAACTCCCACAGGCAGGATTTCCGGAAGCTGGCCTGATTGAATTCCCATTGGCTCATACAGACATCAGAGCCTAGGTAGTCTGCTTCACGACGCCGCATCCAAAGCCGCAGACAAGCTTTAGTGGACGTAGCCGCATTTAAGCAGCTAGGGCAAGCTCTTCGTTGCCATTTGAGTTATGTTCCAACTGTTTAACGAGGAATTGGACCTCGACCTGCAACTTCTGCCAAACTATCCCCGTCGAAACCGATCGCCCCCAAGTCTCGATACGCGATCAACGACCAGCGGCAAAACCATCTGTGGATCGCTGATCGAAAGGCACTGGACGCTTATCGTTCTCTTCTTCTTTCCTTCAGTGCCCGTTCAATCTCTCGTTTAGCGGTCTTATCAGCCATTTCTCTTCTTTTATCAAAGAGCCTTTTCCCTTTCCCCAATCCAAGCTCAACTTTGGCATGTCGACCGGAAAAATAAATCCTTAAAGGGACCAGGGCATATCCTTTCTGTTCGGTCTTGCCGATCAGTTTTCTGATCTCGCTCTTGTGCAAAAGCAGCTTGCGTGTTCTTTTAGGATCAGGACGCACCACCGTATCATATTGGTACGGACTTATATGCATGTTCACAATGAACACTTCAGAGTCCTTGACAACCGCATAACTGTCGACGAGGTTTACTTTGCCAGCTCTTACCGACTTCACTTCGCTCCCCTGCAAGGCTAGCCCAGCTTCGTAGGTCTCTTCAATAGAGTAGTTTCTGAGAGCTTTGCGATTTGTCGCGACATTCTTGCCAGCTGCCAAGGTAATCACCAGTATCTAATTAAATTATAGCACTACTTGCTACAATCAAATACAGACGCAAGTCACAAATGATGGCATTTCGAATGAGTGATTGTGGAGAAATACTTATGATACTTAAACGCTGGGTCTGACCTCAACAAGAAGTCAGCATCAAGCCCCCATTATTTTTCTATCAGCAGCGAACCGCACGCTGAAAACCAAGACCATGCAAGATCAGCTGGTCAAAATGGCCTGTTGTTTGCCCACTTCGCCCTGGCTCTAGCTGGCTTTTTTCCATTCTTTCCCCGTCACTACATCACGTACGATCTCCTTTGCTCGGTCAAGTTGTGGATCCTTTTCGGTCAACGGCACATCCTTTTCTGCCTTGACCACCTCATCCGGTTTGACACCTTTCTTATGAAGTGATGTGCCCTTAGGCGTAAAATATTGAGCAACTGTAATTAGCAGACCCGACCCATCTGATAGCTTTCTAACATCCTGCACGCTGCCCTTCCCAAAAGTTGTCTCCCCCACGAGTATCCCCCGGTCGGTGTCCTGAATTGCACCAGCAACGATCTCGGATGCACTGGCACTCCCTTTATTGATCAGCACGACAAGCGGTATTTCGGTATCAGCGCCACCTCTTGCCCTAAATACCTGCTCGGCTCCATTTCTCTCCTCAATCTTCACAATAACGCCGGAGTCAATAAACACACTGGATATGTCAATCGATTCGTCCAGCAATCCGCCAGGATTGTTTCTCAGATCCAAAATGATACTCTTGGCCCTCTGCTCCTTAAGCTCTTTTACTGCCTTCTTGACATTATCTGCCGCTCCGCCTCCGAAGAAATGCAGGTGCACATAGCCAATATCCTCATCAATAATCTTTGAGGTTACGTTCGGCGTTTCAATTTTGGCACGCTCCAACTCAAACTCAAGCGGTTCCTTTTCCCCTTTTCTTTCAATTGTCAAGACCACCGAGGTACCCTTTGGCCCTCTGATTAGCTTAACTGCTTGATTAATAGTCATATTCTTCGTTGATTTTCCGTCAATTTCTATAATCACATCATCCGTTTTAATGCCAGCTTGGTCGGCCGGAGTATCCTTGATCGGAGATATGACTGTAAGCCGATGGTCCTCCATGCCGAGCATTATCCCTACGCCTTCATAATTGCCTGCCGCCTCTTCTTCAACCATTTTGAAATGCATCTTATCCAAATACCTTGAATAGGGATCGTTCAGCGACTTCAGCATGCCGTTGATAGCGCCGGTTATTAGTTTCTTGGTTGAGACCTTCTCCACATATGTTCCCTTGATGATGTCCAGAACTTCCCCGACCTTGCTCAGAGACTCCTCATTCTTCTCCTTTTTCCTGAGCTGCTCCGCTGATTGCAGATGCCGCCCGGTCAACATTCCGACAGAGAAACATCCTGACAGCAAAGCAAAAACCGCAATAATAATTACCAGAGCAGCCAAGATTTTTTTTGTCATTCTTTGCCTCGATATCTAGACAGTGTCAACTACTGGTGGCAGTTCTTAACAAGTTTACCAAAGATTATTTTACACCTCGTGTTTGACATTTGCAGCGGGCGGTGTCACAAAACACTAAATCCGGACCTAGCAGTTGCCTTGGCGATCCGAGTTGTTTATTGACAGCTGGCCACTCATGCAACCAACCACAAACAACCGCCAGGGGCCGAACTAGAAGTTAGACTTTTAGATACTTACCCAGGGCAATACTGCTACCTGCAGCTCCGATCAGAACGCCTGCTCCCATGATGAAGAGAAGAAGCAGACCATATTGCTGCTGCAAGTTTTGAGGACTTTGAAACAGGTTGAACCAACGTAAGAAACCAACTAGCCAATCGATCAACGGAGTCTTTATTAAGAATAGAATTGAGGCAACCAGCAATGATCCTAAAAGTCCCTCATAGATTCCCTCAAGCAAAAAAGGCCAACGAATGAACCAATTTGAGGCACCCACCAATTTCATAACGGCTACCTCTTTGCGACGAGCAAAAATGGCCAGACGTATGGTGTTCACTATCAAAACCAGCGAAGCAAAGGATAACAGGGCGATAACGGCAATTCCGACAATTCTCAACACATAAGTGACGGTAAAAAGCCTCGTAGTCACTCCTTTGCCAAACTTTATGTCCTTTTCAGCATCTTCCACAACTGTTGAGATTTGCGAATCTTTCTTCAGTCTTCTTACCAATTTATTTACATCGTGTGGGTCCTTCATTTTTAGCCGCAATGAAGCTGGTAATGGATTACCTGATACCGCTTCAAGCATCTCCGGTGAATCCTTTAGGTCCTCCTTGAGGTTCTTCCAAGCTTCTTCTTTGGAAACGTATTGCAGGTCTCCAACCTCTTTCCACCCGTTTACCTTCGTCTGAAAACTCTGGATCTGTTTGGGCGTAGCCGATTCCTTGAGGAATATCTCAATAACGCCAACCATCCGCTCGATCTTTTTTAATGCCGTATTTCCGAAAATCGCCAGCAGAACAAAGACACCGACGATAAAAAGGGTCAAAGCAACCGTAGTTATAGCAGCGATACTCATGATCCAGTTTTTTCGAAAGCTTGCGAATGCCTCTTTGGTGAAGTATATGAAACTAATCCTCATAGCCGTAGACACCTCGCGCTTGGTCCCTTATGATCCTGCCTTCTTCCAATGCGATCACCCTTTTCCTCATAGAATCCACCATTTCACGGTCGTGTGTCGCCATCAGCAAGGTGGTCCCCGTCCTATTAATCTTGTTGAGCAGAGACATGATGTCCATCGAGGTCGCGGGATCCAAATTCCCCGTGGGCTCATCCGCCAGGATAAGGGAGGGCTTATTCACGAAAGCCCTGGCGATTGAGATCCGCTGTTGCTCTCCCGCAGACAACTCAGAAGGATAATTTTCAGCCTTGTCCTCCAGCCCCACAAGCTTCAAAACCTCCGGTACCTGTTGTTCTATAAGACGCCGCCGCCGGCCTATGACTTCCAAGGCAAATGCTACGTTCTGGCCTGCTGTTTTATTGGGCAGCAATTTGAAATCTTGAAATACGCATCCTATGTTTCTCCTCATGTGTGCGACTTTCCATGGTCTGAGATGAAACACATCGTGTCCGTCGATATGGACTTCGCCTCCCGTAGGCAGCAGTTCTCGGAGTAAGAGCCTGATAAATGTGGTCTTTCCCGAGCCACTGGGACCAACCAAAAAGACAAACTCGCCTTTGTCTACGTCAATGTTTACGTCTTCCAGGGCCGGCCTGCCCTGATCATAGACTTTGGTGAGATGCTTAGTTTTTACCATCATATGCGCTCAACTCCCAAAGAAGATATCCTATCAGATATCGTGACAGAAAGCAAAGTCCGGCATGTCTATCCTGACCATGCTGAACTCTGTTTATCAATTGCTTCACTCATTCTTTTGTCTGGCTGCTGATAATTGATCACTACATCTCGGATCAGGGCTTGCTTAAAACAGCTTCTTGTTTTTCTTCGCCTCCAGGAACTGAATTACTTTTTCTGCTGAGGCGTTCAGTATGCGGTCAAAAGGGAAACCTGTTGAGCCCAGAAGCTCCAGCGCAGCCCCAAAGCTGCCCACCGCGTCCTTGTAATGTGCATCACTCCCAACGACTACGTCGATTCCCTGCTCTCTTGCTTCGTTAATAATTGCCAGATCTAGCTCATAGCTCCCAGCCCGGCTCGTACTGGTCAAGAAAGAACTATTGTTTACCTCCAACAGCACGGCATTCTCTTTGGCGGCTTCCACGATTCGTACGGGATCGATTGGGAATTTCCGATTGCCTGGATGTACCAGCACGTCCACGTGTGGATTTTCCATCGCCTTGATCACAGTATCGGTGTTCTTTTTGGCTCCCTGATCCTCGTATCCGCAATGCGTGTGGAGTGCAAGATGTACGATATCGAGCGTCTCGAGGAGCTCTTCTGCCAGATCAACATTGCCTTCAGCATCAGTTATGTTTGCCTCAATACCCCTTAGTATTTTGATGCCCTGTACTTCCCTGGGCAGAATTCTCAAATTCCAAAAATGAAAGGCATGAGCCCCACCAGGCAAGCCCGGACCGTGATCGGTGATTCCAATCAGCTTCAGTCCTTTTTCCAGTGCCCCTTGGATATTCTCCGCCACTGTGCTAAATGCATGCCCACTGGCAACAGTATGAGTATGCAAATCGGCTTCAATATTCAAAAGAACTCCTTTTGAGTCTGCCAGTTGATTTGTCGTAAGTCGGTAGTCCGCTTGTCGCACACAAAGACCCCTTTCGGGATTTCACTGCCCACTACCCACTACCATACTACTCGCTTTCTACTCGGCGCATTTCCACCGAAGATACTCGACGATTAATTGATCGAGGTCGCCATCCAGAACCCTCTGCACGTCTCCCTTTTCAAGCTCCGTTCTGTGATCCTTGACCATACTGTAGGGATGCATGACGTAGGATCTTATTTGGCTACCCCAGGCTATATCCTTTTTCTCGCCTCGTAACTGGTCCAGCTCTTTTTGCTTCTTCTCTCGTTCCTTTTCGTAAAGTCGTGCTCGTAGTATTTTCATTGCGATCTGCTTATTAATCAACTGAGACCGGTCGTTTTGACATTGCGCTACGACACCACTAGGAACATGGGTGATCCTGACAGCAGAATCTGTCACGTTTACATGCTGACCACCCGCTCCGGTGGCGCGAAAGGTTTCGATCTTAAGATCATTGGGGTCAATGTCTATCTCTATTTCATCATCTATCACCGGGATCACATCAACTGACGCAAAAGAAGTGTGTCTGCGTTTGGAAAAATCAAAGGGCGATATTCGTACCAGCCGGTGAATGCCTTTCTCCGCCTTCATATAGCCGTAGGCAAACCTGCCTTCAGCGGTAAAGGTCACATTCTTGATGCCGGCTTCTTCGCCCGCAAGTATCTCGTCTATATGAGTTTTAAAACCTTTCTTCTCCGCCCAGCGTATATACATCCTGAGAAGGATCTCGGCCCAGTCTTGTGATTCCGTGCCACCCGCGCCGGGGTGAATGTTCACGATAGCATCATGCGAATCGAATTTATCGCAGAACCAGCTTCTAAGCTCGAGTTTTGCAACGTTTTGCTCTAGACCTTTGACAGAATTGCCAGCCTCTTGACCAAGATCATCATCGTTTTCGGACACAGCCAACTCATTCAACAACCTTGCTTCTTCAAAGTCATGAAAGAGCTGATCCCAAAGACTTACGTCCTCTTCTAACTCACTTATTTCTTGCATTATTTGCTTGGCCTTCTCGGGATCATTCCAAAAGTCTTGTTTTGCCGTGTTTGCTTTTAATTCTTTGACCTTGTCCCTCTTACTGTCTATGTCAAAGATACTCCCTAATTTTTGAGATCTTGCCCTCAATCTGCTTCAGCTGTTCCGAATAGTCTTCGATCACTGCCATAGCCTCCCATTAGTCAGATTCTGGATTCGAGATACTTGATACTGGATGAAAACCAAGAATTCACTGACAAATCCTTTATCTAGTATCTAGAATCCAGCATCTAGGATCTGCCTTCTTACTTCCCACAGCACTTCTTGTATTTCTTTCCGCTGCCGCAGGGGCAGGGATCATTTCGGCCCACTTTCTTGCCTGTTTTCTTCGGCCGGCTCGGTGCAGCTCCCTTAGTCACAGCGGATTCATTCCCGCCTGACACTGCTCTAAGATGCGGACGCGCTGCTTCCTCTTGTACAACCTGAACATGAAAGATATATTTGACAAAATCTTCCTTCACGCTCTGCATCATAGACTGAAAGAGCTCAAAAGCTTCATTCTTGTATTCAACCAAAGGATCCTTCTGACCGATGGCCCTTAACCCGATTCCTTCCTTGAGATAATCCATCTCAGACAAATGATCGCGCCACTTGCTATCAATCACCTGCAGCATGACCATTCGCTCCAGTTCGCGCATTACCTCAGTCCCGATCTCTTCTTCGCGTTTTCTGTACGCCCCCTGAGCTGACTCAAGCAGCTTCTCGAATAGCTCTTCCTGGCTCAGGGTTCCAAGATCCAGGTCGCTCTTATCCCAAGCAAGCGGAAAAAGCTGTGTCGCATATGTGAAAAGCTCATCCAACTGCCAGTCCTCAGGATAAATGTTCTTCTGCGTGAATTGATCGACTAGCCCCGAGATAGTGTCTTCAATCAGGTCCATTACTTGATCATGAAGCCCATGCCCGGAGAGACATTTATCCCTCTGATCGTAAATGAATTCTCTTTGAGTATTCATTACATCATCATATTCAAGTACGTGCTTCCTGATCTCAAAGTTTTGGGATTCCACTTGCCGCTGGGCCGTCTCAATGGACTTCGAGATCATGGAGTGCTCGATTGGTTGATCCTCCGGCAGACCCAACCGGTCCATCACTCGGCCAATCCTATCCGACCCAAATAGTCTCATCAGATCATCCTCCAGGGAGAGGAAGAACTGGGAGGATCCCGGATCTCCTTGCCTGCCCGACCGGCCACGCAACTGATTATCTATCCGGCGAGATTCATGCCGCTCTGTACCCAGCACATGCAAACCTCCTCGCTCCAGGACATCTTGCTTTTCTTCGCGGCATACGCTTTCCATGTTTGACGACGAGGCGATCTGTCCCATCACGTCCCGCAAACGCGGGCTCATGAGATTAGAAGACAAGTTCTGAATCGTCTCATCCTCAAAAAGCTCTTTGGCGAGATTATTTTCGTCCTGGAAAGCTTCCCTCAGTCTTTCGACTATTGGCAGTGCTTTCCCCAAGCGCTTGGACAGGTCACTGACCTTGCGCCGATCCTCTGCGATTACTCTCCTGACCTCTTTTTTCAGCTGCTGAGTTTGCTGATTCAGCTGTTCCAGTTCTTTAGCCGGCCCGGACAGTTCTGAAGGATCTATCTCTACGTCCTCTGGTAACTGGCTGATCTCATCATTCTCGGTCGAAACACCCTGAAACGTTCTTACCGGAGTGGCCCACAACTCTTCGATCTCTTCTAGCAGACCTCTTAGAGCTGTTTGCCTCTTGGTTGCTTGCTCATTATCCTCTTCGCGGGATTTCTTGCCCTCCAGATAACCATCTATTTCCTGCTTCATAAGCAAGGTTTTGTTCTCCAGCTCGCCCAGCTGAACAGCCAGATCAAATGCTTTGGCCACATCTCTATGTTTGGCTATTTGAGCTGCTGTCCTCTTGAGTTCTGTTAGCTCTGTTTCTCTTTCAGTGATCTCCCGCGCCATCGCGGCAGCTGAAGCTACTTCTTCTGCAGAAAAGATCGCTGGCGGCTGAAACGCCTGCTTAAAAGCACTGTGCAGCTCGTTCATTCTCTGCAGGGTGTCTTTTAAACCCCTTGCGATCTTGTCAGCGCGTGCGACGTCCTCTCTGACCAAACTCTCACCTGAAATACCATGGAGGGCATTCTTGAGCTCACCTATGATCCTTTTGACCATTTCAAGCTGCTCAACCGCCGGCTCAAGCTGGGCCACAGACTCTTTTCCTTTTTGCACCTCTGCCAAATTAAGAATGCCCTCTTTTTCGAAGTCTTCAATCAATCTAGCCTGCTGTTTCCTTATCTCATTCAAGCTCGCAATCAAAGGCTCGACTTCCTGCCTATAGACATCCTCCCTCAGGATGCCCCTGTCAAGAATATCCGCCAAGTTCGGCTGTTTGAAAGCTTCCACCCAATGCTGGATCCGACGCGAAACATCATCAATCAGCTCATAGAGTACATTTGTCTCCTTGAGGGTTTGAATCCTTACAGCACCCTCAAGACTGGTTCGCACGATCCCATAAGGATTTCCGCCCAAGAGGATGTCGATGCCGCGACCGGCCATGTTGGTTGCTATAGTAACCGCACCAGTTCGTCCCGCTTGAGCAATAATTCGTGCCTCTTCCTCATGATGCTTAGCGTTCAATACCTGTGGCTGCAGCCCTTTGTTCCTTAGCATCTTGGCTAGTCTTTCTGATTTTTCAACTGAGATCGTCCCTACCAATACAGGTTGACCTGCCGTGTACCGCTCCATTATGTCATTGACAATGGCATCAAATTTGCCCTTCTCATTCTTGTAGATGACATCGGACAGATCATTGCGGATCATTTCTTCGTTTGTCGGAATGACCACCGTGTCCAGGTCGTAGATATGCTTGAATTCATCTGCCTCGGTCGCAGCAGTACCGGTCATTCCTGCCAGTTTGTCGTACATACGAAAGTAGTTTTGGAGGGTAATCGTTGCCAGCGTCTGATTCTCTTCACGGATGGAGACCTTTTCTTTGGCCTCTATGGCCTGATGGAGGCCCTCACTGTAACGCCTACCCACCATCAAGTGGCCGGTAAATTCATCGACTATTATTACTTCCCCGTCTTTTACAATGTATTCAACATCTTTGTTAAACAAAGCCTGCGCCTTGATCGCCTGGATCAGATGGTTGACATACTGACTGTTCACGTTGTCATAGAGATTGGGAATGCCCAGAAGTTTCTCAACTCGCTCCACTCCTTCCTCGGTAGTGGCAATAGTCCGGTTCTTTTCATACACGAGGTAGTCCGAACCTTCGGCTAAATCCTCCCCGGTCTTCTTGGCTTCCTCTTCTTCTTTTTCTGTTACATATCTGCCATGCAAGCGAGGCACAATATTGGCAAAAGTCCTATACACGTCAGCAGCCTTTTCGGAAGGACCGGAGATGATCAATGGGGTTCTCGCTTCATCAATCAGGATGCTGTCAACCTCGTCGACAATCGCAAAGAAATGACCTCTTTGGACCTGATCGTCCAGATCAGTGACCATATTGTCCCGAAGGTAGTCAAAGCCAAACTCGCTATTGGTCCCATAGGTTACATCCGCCCGATATGCAACCTTCCTAAAAGCCTGCTCCATCTCTGCTTGGATTAATCCCACTCGCAGACCTAGAAAGTCAAAGATAGGCCCCATCCATTCGCTGTCTCTCTTGGCCAAGTAATCATTGACCGTCACAATATGAACACCCTGTCCAGCGAGTGCATTGAGGTAAGCCGGGAGTGTGGCCGCAAGCGTTTTACCTTCTCCTGTCTTCATCTCGGCTATCTTACCCTCGTGTAGCACAATGCCACCCATAATCTGAACGTCAAAGTGACGTAGTCCCAAGGTTCTTTTGGCAGCTTCACGTACGACCGCGAAGGCCTCGGGCAGAACCGGCTCAAGGATCCTGTTTCGTACTTGCCTGATCTTGGACCGCACATCCTTGCGCCCATCAGGCGTAGCATGCTCAAATTCCATATCCAGCTGATCCAGTTCATCCACCAATTCTTCCTGCTCGTCCCGAATTCGTGCTTTGAACTCATCTGTTTTGGCCCGCAGCTGTGCGTCGGACAGTCTCTCTACTGTCTCTTCCAGGAGATTGATTGCATCCACCTTCGCCTCCAGCTGACGAAGTTTCTTGCCTTCTCCAAACCTCAACAACCTATACAGTATCTTTGCCATGCTTCACTCCGTTGTCCTTTGTTCAATTAAAGCGCCTCATCTTAGTCTACTCATCCTCGCATAAGGCTGCCGTGAAACAGATCGCAAGAATCGAAACCTGCCCATGAAAATCCTTGCTTTGTGCAGCGCTACGACCAAGTGCACATTTCAGGCCCCAACTGCCCTCTGAGATGCAAGGATCTTAATACCCAAGATTTGGTCCACTCGCGCAATACCGTGTCATTTCGGCGCCAAATCCGAAAGTATATTGTACCATATGAATACCTGGACCGCGACGCCCGCTTCCTCCTCACAAAGAGACCCGTTGCATAAGATTCTTCGTAACAATATCGCTGAGGTAGAGGGTTAGCAGATGGTGAAAAAGTGTTGCAACCAAGCAAAGAGTGGGGCAATAGCACTAGTTGGGGCAAGGCAGCCTGTAGCTCCCAAAACGGTTAGCGGTTATCGGTTCTCGAAAGATCAAAAACCGCGCTTATCAGCTATCGGTTTACGGTGAACAGCCAACTGTGAACCGGTCTTATTGCAAATTGCAGATAAAAAAGCCTTTGAACAATGTTTTAATGGTTGCGCTAACCGCACACCGATCACCGCCCAACAAACGGGCGTCGTAACCCTGTCCCTAACCCAGGTTTCATGACTAGGAACCGTGAACAGTGAGCGGTCGACGGTGAACCGCCGCTCAGCCCACAAGCCTCAGTACCTCTCCCTTTCTCTGAAGAAAACCTATGAGAGCTCTTATGACTTGCGGATCGTAGCTTAGCCCTTTCTCTTTCTTCAATCTGCTAATCGCCTGAGAGGAATTAAGTCGCTCCTCGGCTGATTTCGCCGATGTCAGCTCATCAAAACGGCTGGCCACATTTATGATACGGGCTCCTATTGGCACGTTATCCTCCCTCGACGCAGCATCCGAATAGGGTACGTGATGCGACCTGACGATTCTTGATGCATCGCTCAAAAAGTCAACCTGCTCCAGTATTTCTGCGCCCACAATTGCATGAGGAGAATCTCCATTCCATGAGCTTTTGGATTCAAGTATGGAATCTAGAGAATCCTCATCCAGCCCTAGCTTGCCCAGGTCATGCAGTAGCGCAGCATAGGCGATTTTCTCCAGCACATCCCCGCGCAATCCAAGCTCACGCGCAATTCCGATCGAGTATTCAGTAACCCTTTCTGCATGTCCCCGCCGGTTCGGAGCCTGTGCCTCGATCGCACTCGAAAGTGCGCTTATGGTGTGCTGATACGTCCTCTTGATACTCAAGTTAAGCCTTAATGCATGCCAAGTAAGGAGTAAAGGAAACAGAAAAAAGAGAGCGCTCCACATTTGTATGAACGGATACAGGAGAGCAAACAAAATGCCGAGCGAGGAAAGCCCTAAGTAAAAGGGACCGATCAGCTTCGCTGTCCCCAACCAAGAGGAAAAGACGGGCTTCATCTTCCGCAAGGAAAAAAGCACCTCATCAATGGTGACATCCAGCAAGAAGTAGGCTGCCACCAGCACCAAAATCGGGACTATCCCCAACCCGATCATGCTTGCCGCTGTCCTGGTGCCAGTGACAAGAAACGGTGTCCCTCCGGTTAGATAGTAGACCACCAAAGCAACAGATGCGGTAAGACTCACCTTAGCAACTGGAAAAAGAACAGCTTCTTGACTGTTTTTCAGAAGCGCCAGGCGGCCCAGGCCAATCCCTAACACGCACGCGGCCAGAGCATTCGAGAATGGAAAGAGCAGAATCACAGCGATGATCACGCCCGAATCTATCGAGCTGAACCCCCCTTGTGGTAGTGAGACCCGCCCGATCTGAGCTAAAGCGACACACAGAGTAAAAAAAATGGTCTCAATTATGTATTTCTGATCAAATCCTCTGATAGAAAGGACAATCCACAGCAGACCCAGGACCATCACGACAGATCTGACCATTAGTAACTTATGCTTGATTCTCAATGATGGGAAACTGCTCCTGCTCCGCATCAACCCGCTCACCCGCTTTTTCCAATTTTAAGAACCTCAACAACGCTTGGACCACGTCATGATCAAATTGACTCCCGCTGCAGGCAATAAGCTCTTTTGCCGCTGTTTCAGCCCTCAACGCCGGCCGATATGGGCGAGCCGAAGTCATTGCATCATAACTGTCCGCGACAGCCATGATCCTTGCCTCGTCCGGGATGGAATCACCAACCAAACCCTCCACATACCCACTGCCATCAATTGCCTCATGATGATGGGTAATCGCTGGTATTACATCTCCCAGCAATTGTATTTCTTTTACTATTCGAGCTCCCAGATCAGGGTGATCCTTCACCACTTTGAATTCCTCTTCAGACAACTTGCCTGCTTTGCCCAGGATTTTCTTGGCTATTCCAATCTTGCCCACATCATGCAAGAGAGCAGCGTATCTAAGATTCTGAACTCTATCTTCAGACCACCCTAGTTCACGACCGACTGCCTGAGCATATTCGGCGACTCGTTCCGAGTGTCCTTTGGTGTAGGCGTCCTTGGCTTCAATTGCCGTTACCAATGAACCCACAGTGTTCATGTACACCTGCTGCAAGCTCATGTACACCTCAAAATCCTGACGCGCCACCAAAAGCGGCACCACTAGGAAGGCAATGCCCAATGTGCCCACCTTGACGAACACCTCTGCAAGCGCAATGCCCAAGATACCCAAGGTTACGTAGTCAAAGAAAGTCCACTTGCAGTCAAGAAGCCAAATGTTTCTGGGCGATACATCCTCATACAGGCCGATTGCAATGGACACCAAAAGACTGTCCAACGCAAACAATGAAAGAAGGGATGCAGCAAATGCTACCAGCATCTCTGGAAAATCAGAAATCAGCAATCCCCCTTCAACCAAAGGACGCCCCCCGGCATAGATATAGACCAAGCCAGCCAAACCAGTTGCCAGCACGCTTTCGCCGCCATTGAACAACCAGCGATACACAGAGGTCTTTTCTCTAATGTCCTTCAAGGTGATTGAAGTGAAAACCGCAATAATCGCAGCGGAGAGTGGGCCAAACAGCACAATCGCAGAAAAGAGTATCGCAGAGCTAACTGATACCGAACCCACTCTTGGCAGCTTGATGCCCAGGGATTCGGCAAAAAGCGTTAGAACGCCAAAAAGCAAAATTGCCGACCAAAATATTGGGTACTCGGCAAAGACAAGATACACCGCAAGAAAAAAAGCCAGCGAAAGAACATTCAACGAGTATAATTTGCACCGCTTGGGCACTTCTTGCATCTTGAGACCTCAACATTTGCAGCGTGGGAGCCGACTACGACTACCAGCGAAACTTTGCGATCCGGCTCAACAACAAGATCGTTGCCGCATACGTAAGTAGAGAAACTCCTGCTTTCATGCTGTTGTGACTCCTTCTAGATCCAGTACTGTAAATTGGCTGCGATTTGTGTTGCGAAAAATACTCTAGCTGAACTGTAGCTTAAGCCCCAATACTTTGCATTGCTGTGTGTACCAGCTTATTCGCTTTTTTTCTTCTCTATTATTTTTCAAGGTATATCCAAAAATCCCTCTAATAATCTCAAAATTCAAAAAAAAGGTTTCGCGGTTCACCATTCAGCGTTGACCCTACAAACCTTATATGGATCAACCCGTGGGTGAGTCAGGGGCTGCTCATGTTATCTACGATCGCCTCAGGCTCCAATCGGTTCGATCAATCCATAGTTATTGTCTTTCCTACGATATACCACATTTACCTCATCTGTTTCAGCATTGGTAAACACAAAGAAGTCATGACCCAACAATTCCATCTGCATGGATGCCTCGACCGGACTCATCGGCTTGATTGGAAACTGCTTGACCTTGACAATCTTGGGCTTAGTGTCTTCTTCGCTCTTCACTGCGGTCCGCTGCCCTTCATTGATTAAACTCTCTTTGACGTTCTCGGTCGCTCGGGCATTGTGCGATTTCAGTTTGCCTTTGTACCGCTTGACTTGCCTCTCAAGCTTATCGACGACCAGATCAATTGAGGCGTACATATCCGAAGAAGATTCTTTCGCCCTGATTACAGGACCTTTGGTAAACACCGTCGCCTCCACGGTCTTGGCATCGGCAATGCTTGGGTTTTTTTCCACAATGAATTCGATTTCGATCTGCATAATCTGATCCAGATACTTGGTCATCTTGGTCATCTTTTCAACTGCATACTCCCGAAGCGTATCAGTGACATTTATGTTTCTTCCCTTTACGATAACCTCCATTTCTTCATCTCCCTCAAGATGTATGTGCATGAACCGTCCATCCATGACCTGCATAAAGTGCGATGATGGAATTACTATTGGAATGATATGCGGGCATAATAAATTGTGCCGGATATGCTGCGCGATCCGGCAGTAAATCCCCTGCTAAACTGTAGTAAAAGACAAATGCCCCGCGTATGCATAAATGGGGCAGTGTAAGTTTTCAGTATCAATTAAGGTTTTTGCACATTCGCCGCCTGAGGTCCGCGATCACCTTCTACGATCTCAAATTCGACTTGTTCGCCTTCTTCCAGTGTCTTAAACCCATCGCTCATGATCGCCGAAAAATGTACAAACACGTCCTCTTGTTCTTCGCCGCGCTCAATGAACCCATACCCCTTCTCGGCGCTGAACCATTTTACCGTACCCTGCACGAAACAACCTCCTGCATCTCAAGCTGGGAACTTTACAAAAGCCACACTATCATAAAAATTTGGTAGTGTAAAGAAGCTTGAGAACCTGAATAGAATAGAAGGTCTTACTAGCTGACCTGGTCTTTGACCCCACACTTGCCTTGCGCGATGCACGCAAGGACTTACACCTAAACCGCACCATGCTCACTCCGCTTCAATATTAGCGAAGCTTACGTGGGTCCTTTCGCCTGCGACTAGCTTGGACTGAGCAAGAAAGCGTTTCGCCATCTTGCGGCAACCACAGACCTAGCAAGACCTTCCAAGGCCAATTTTACCGCGCGCTCGAAAGATAAACAACAAGTCCGGTGCGCAAACCGGACCCTCGCTGTTTGCTTCAACCGTGCACCGACAACTGCTTTTTCTCACACAAAATAGGCTGATCGAGCGATCGTGGCTACTTTGACTGAATTAATACCTGCGGCGAGCAGGGCCTTGCTGCATTCATTGACCGTGCCTCCAGTTGTGAACACATCATCGACCAGAACGACCTGCATGCCAGCGGCAGTCTCATCCGGCCTGGCTGAGAAAGCGCCTCTTACGTTTTCTGCTCTCTCGCCCGCCTGCAATCGACTCTGATCTCTGGTGTCTTTGTCGAGGAAGAGCAGCTCTTTGAACGGTCTGCCAGCCCTTGCTGCCAAGTGCTTGCCTAATAGCTGAGCCTGGTTAAATCCTCTTT
>CAYFXD010000063.1:0-11416 GCA_964347095.1 uncultured Actinomycetota bacterium
GCTCAAGCACCCTAGCTAGGCCGCCCGGCTTATCGAGCACCTCCATCGCAATCACGTCGGTCTCTGCAACAGTATAGCCAGCTTGCTTGAGCATCTCTGTGGCTCTATCTGGATCGCTGACGATCATTCTGAGGACCCCGAAATCTGCAGTATCCGCGATTGCCAGCGCCCGGATGTTTATGCCGCCCTCTCCCAAGACTTTCGTTGCCTCCGCCAGTCGACCTGCCTTGTTTTCCAGAAAAACTGAGATTTGCTTCACCGTCATTATCGATTCCTCCCTCATCCGACTTTGGACCTTGGATGCAACTGGTGGGTCATTAAAAAGGATCAATTGTCATTCCTTCCCAAGCTACAGGACAGCGCCTCCGCTCACCGGACCCTGACCCCTCGGTCTATTTAGCATCGAGTATCCAAATACACCGGATCTTGTTTTAAATATTCCTATTGTCAATGACTCGCTTTGCCTTGCCCATGCTCCTCTCGATGGTCTTTGGCTCGACCAGTTGAACCTTTACACTAACTCCAAGCGTCGCTTTAATATCATCCCCGATTCTTCTCTCCAAGTGCTCCAATTCCTTTATCTCGTCAGAGAACACCTTTTCAGAGACCTCCACCTGAACTGTGAGATGATCCAAGTTATCGATCCGATCCACAACCACAAGGTAGTGTGGTTCTACGTCTTCTATTCCAAGCAGGATCTGCTCGATCTGCGAAGGAAACAGGTTCACACCACGTATGATCAGCATATCATCCGAACGGCCGCTCACCCGTTTCATCTTCACGACAGTGCGCCCGCAGGCACACTCCTGGGGAATTAGAGAGGTAATATCACGGGTCCGATACCTTACCAAGGGTATTCCCTCTTTGGTGATTGTGGTAAAAACCAGCTCCCCTTCGCGTCCGGCAGGAAGAACATCCCCCGTTGCAGGATCAATGATCTCAGGAATGAAGTGATCCTCATTTATGTGCAGCCCATTCTTCTCCCGACACTCACTGGCCACGCCGGGGCCGAGCACCTCGCTCAGCCCGTAGATATCCAGAGCCGACAAATTGAGCTTGTCCTCTATCTCCCTTCTCATCCCCTCAGACCAAGGTTCCGCTCCAAAGGCACCCGACTTCAGCTTCAAAGACTTAAAATCAATGCCCATTTCATCGGCGACCTCAGCCAAGTGCAGCGCATAAGAAGGAGTGCAGGTAAGAACAGTTGAACCAAAATCTTTCATAACTTGGACCTGCCGCTTTGAGTTCCCTCCCGAGATTGGGACGACCACTGCACCAATGCGCTCGGCACCATAATGGATACCCAATCCGCCTGTAAAGAAACCGTATCCGTATGCATTGTGGACTACGTCATCTGCTGTTGTATCCGCACAGGCTAGCGTACGCGCCATAAGTTCTGCCCAGATATCAATGTCTTTGGCCGTGTATCCCACCACGGTAACCTGGCCGGTGGTGCCTGACGACGCATGAACTCTCACAATATCCCGCAAGGAAACAGCAAACATGTTGTAGGGGTAGGCTTTCCTCAGATCATCTTTGTGGGTGAAAGGCAGACTTTTGAGATCCTCAAGAGATCCGATATCCTGCGGCTTCAGCCCAATTTCATCGTACCTCTGTTTATAGAACGGCACATTCTCATAGACTCTTCTAACCGTATTCTTCAGTCTTTCCAGTTTTACCTGATCCAATTTCTCCCGAGGCATACACTCACTAGGTTCATCCCATATCATGTAAAGCCCTCCCTTTTTCAAATATGATCAGCGACCAGCAACTAGCGACCAGCAACTGGCGATCAGCGAAAGCAATTGTCTCGACCAGTTGCCAAAAAGTCTGTTCTTTTGTCTCTGAGATCAAGAATCTAGGATCTTCTTCCTGGGCTACTTCCCCGTCTCCACTCTCTCCGAGCGACGATTAGCAATGAGCCCGATGCAATTACCCTTTTTAAAACGATGGGCGATCGGCAGCATAGATGCCTAATGCCGAATGTCTGAAGAGTGTCCAATGACCAAATCGAGAAGAAGAGACTGGTCATTATCCAGGATCGAGAATCTTGACTTAGGTCTCTCTTCTGTCTATTACTCTTTGGGCTTTCCCCGATGTACGCTCTACAGTTCTGGGTTCTACTAGTTTGATCTTTGCATTTATACCTATAGCATTGTGCACCTTGTCTTTAATGTTTTCTTCGAATTCGAACAGCTTCTTCATGGCGTCCGGAAAAATCTGTTCTGAGACTTCAACCAGGATGTTGAGCTCATCGAGCCCTTTATTGCGCTCAAGAACGATTTGATAGTGCGGCTCGATGCCCTCGATCTCCATAAGCACCTCTTCTACTTGAGACGGAAATACATTCACGCCTCTTATAATAAACATGTCATCCGTTCTACGAGTTACCTTGGAGATTTTTGCAAAAGTCCGCCCACAGGGGCAAGGCTCAGGTATGAGCCCAGAAATGTCTCTGGTGCGAAATCTTATGATCGGAAATGCCTCTTTGGTCAGACTGGTGAAAACCAGTTCGCCCTCTTCTCCCGGCACCAAGACCTCACCGGTCTCAGGATCTATCACTTCGACAATGAAGTGATCTTCGTTGACATGCAAACCCTTCTTCTCCATGCATTCTCCTGCAACTCCCGGCCCCATCACCTCGGTCAATCCGTAGTTATCAGTTGCTGTAATACCGAGTCTTTTCTCAATTTCTTCCCTTAGCCGTTCACTGGATGGCTCCGCTCCGAATAGCCCCACCCGCAGGGGCATCTTGCCGAAGTCCACTCCCATGTCCTTGCCAACTTCAGCCATATAGATAGCATAGGATGGAGTCGAGACCAACACCGTTGTGCCAAAGTCCTGCATCAGCATAATCTGTCGTTGCGTGTTGCCGGCCGAAGCAGGAATTACTGTCGCACCAACCCTTTCCAGTCCATAATGCAGCCCAAAGCCGCCGGTAAAGAGGCCATAGCCAAAAGATATCTGGGCGATATCTTTGGCGACTACACCTCCTGCGCTGACGATTCTGGCTACCAACTCAGCCCACGTATTGATGTCTCCTTTGGTATAGCCGGCGACCACTGGCTTCCCCTTCGTGCCCGAAGACGAATGAACCCGCACCACCTTGTCCAAAGGCACGGCGAACATATCGTATGGGTAACCTTCCCTTAGATCATCTTTGGTAGTGAACGGCAACTCCTTCAGATCTTCCAGCGTCTTGATATCTTTATAGTTCAGACCCTGCTTTTTGAAGCGTTCACGATAGAAAGGCACCTGATCATAAGCCCATTTCATTGCTGACTGAAGCCGGTGCAACTGCAATTCTGCAACGTGCTCGCGAGGCATGGTCTCGTATTCTTCGTTCCAGATCACTCCTTTGCCACCTTTCTATGGGTCCGTTTTCCAAAATATATGGCCTGGACTTCCTCGTTACCGATCAGGCTCTTTGCCTTGTCCTCCAACACAATCCTGCCTGTTTGAAGAACATATCCACGGTCCGCGATGCTTAGAGCAACCTTTGCATCCTGCTCCACCAAAAGAACGGTCAACCCGTCTTTGTTAAGGTTTTTCAGAACTCTGAATATGTCCTGAATGATTCGAGGCGCCAGCCCCATTGAGGGTTCGTCCAGCAGGAGCAGCTCCGGCTTGGACATAAGTGCACGACCAATAGCCAGCATTTGTTGTTCGCCCCCGCTCAACGTCCCGGCACGCTGTTTTTGCCTCTCCGCCAAGACTGGAAACAGATCGAAGACAAATCCAAAGTCTTGCTGAACCCCTTTGCTTTCTCCTCTTCTGAACCTGACATATGCACCAAGCTCAAGATTCTCGAGGACCGTGAGGGAAGGAAATATTTGTCGTCCCTCGGGAACCAACGAAATACCAAGAGAGACAATTTTATTGGGAGCCGTATTGGTAATATTCTGTTCCTTGAATCGCACATCCCCATTTTTGGCCAAAACCAATCCCGCAATTGTCTTGAGCAGTGTGGTCTTGCCGGCCCCGTTTGCGCCGATAATGGTTACAACCTCTCCTTTCTTGACTCCGATTGAAACATCTTGGAGAGCCTGAACCGTGCCGTAGAAAGCAGATATATTCCGTACTTCGAGCATATCAGATTTCCTTGCCCAAATATGCTTCTATTACTTGCTCATCTTCTTGGATTAATAAGGGCGGTCCTTCAGCAATCTTTCTGCCATGATCGAGAACGACTACTTCGTCGGAGACATCCATCACCAGACCCATATTATGTTCAACAAGAAAAACCGTTATTCCTTTATCTCTTATCTTGTATATCAGGTTACTCAATTCTTCCGTACCCTGGTCATTGAGTCCGGCCGCCGGCTCATCAAGCAAGATCAGTTCAGGCTCTGTCGCCAGTGCCCTGGCAATTTCCAGGAGCCGCCTATCCCCGTGAGACAGGCTTTTAGCTTGCGCATTCGCTCTACGCAAAAGACCGATAAACTTCACAATCTCAACAGAGTCCTCAAAGATTGCCGATTCCTCTTTGGCCACGATAGGCAAGCGTACAGATGAGGCAATCAGCCCACCCTTGGTTCTCGGATGTCTTCCCACCATTACATTCTCCAGAACTGACATCTCCCCAAATAGCTGTATGTTCTGAAAGGTCCTACTGATCCCTAGACGGGCTATTTGATGTGGCTTCAGCCTATTGAGTTTCCTGTCCTTGAAAGTCATGTTTCCGGAATCTGCACCATCCACGCCGGTTATCAAATTGAAAATGGTGGTCTTTCCCGCTCCGTTCGGACCTATAAGTGCCTTGATCTGTCCGTCATAGATAGCAAAATTCACCTTATCGACCGCTACCAAACCGCCATATATTTTTGTGAGCTTTTCAATCTTGAGCAAAGCCATGTTGGTTTCCTCATATCTGAATGGTGCTTGATTCTGGATACTAGATGCTTGATCCAAGATCAAAATCCAGAATGTACTTTTTCTTGGCTGGTATTATTCTATCCAGTATCTATCTATCCAGTATCTAGGATCCGGTATCCACTTTCCGATCCGCATTTTCTCTCGATCTCAACCGCCCCAGCAGCCCAGTCAGTCCAGGCACCAGACCTTGGGGCATAAAGATCATCACCAAGACTAAAATAAGTGCGTATATTATCAGGTTATACTCCTGAAAAACTCTTAGATACTCAGGAAGAAGAGTGAGAACAAATGCCCCTACCACAGCGCCCCAGATCCGGCCGGTCCCGCCAAGAACAACAATGAGAACCAGGACGATGGAGAATATCAGTGTGAAGGGAGACGGATTAATGAAGTTCACAAAGTGGGCATACAGACTGCCGGCGATTCCTCCATACACAGCGCTCAATACAAATATTTGCACCTTGTATTTTGCAGTATTGACCCCCATCGCCTGCGCGGCAATCTCGCCCTCATGCAGAGCCCTCAAAGCCCTGCCCACACGAGAATAGATAATGTTGATGGCAACAGCCAGAAGCAGGATAGCGATGCCCCAGACGAAGTAATAGTAGTGTTGAGCCGTCATCAATGTAAAGTTGCCTATCGAGATCGGCGGGATAGAGACGATGCCCTCTGGTCCATTGGTAAGACTATCGGTCTCGGTGAAAAGGACTGACATGATCTCCCCAAAACCAAGCGTGGCCATCGCCAAATAATGACCCTTGAGCCGAAGAGAGGGAATTCCAATTACCAAGGCGACCAAGGCAGAGAGAACAATAGCGGCCAAGAATCCCAGCCAAACTGACATGCCGTATTTTGTGGTCAGTATGGCGGATGTGTACGCTCCTACACCATAGAAGGCAGCATGACCCAGAGAGATCTGCCCCGCATAGCCCATCAGCAGACACAGACCTATGGCCAAGATGGCATTTATGCCCGCAAACACCAGTATTTTGGCTTCGTAGTTGGAAATGAAGAAGGGCAGGGGTGCCATAAACAGCGCAAACAGTGCAAGAGGAATGTATTTCTTGGAAAGCCGCTCCTGCGTTATTTCCACCAGTCTTTTTCCTCCAAATATATTCTTCAAACGACGAATAGGCTGCTTAGAGCCTTTCGCCTCTGATGCCACTGAACAGACCACTGGGCTTGATGAACAGCACAAGCAATAGTATCAGCAATGATATGGCGTCCTTGTAGCCAGAAGAAACTATTCCAACACTCAGGGATTCCAGAACCCCGAGGACCAATCCGCCCAGAACAGAGCCAATTGGATTTCCAAGACCTCCCACTATAGCTGCTGCAAATCCCTTTAATCCAATCATGCCACCCATAGAAAAGACCGCCAAAATGATTGGGGTAATCATTAAGCCTCCGAGTGCTCCTATGGCTGCGCTGAACGCAAAGGAATACAGAGTCAGCCTGGACACATTTATCCCGACAATCTTTGCCGCTTCTCTGTTATCTGAGCTTGCTCTCATCGCCTTGCCCAAGATCGTATTGTTATAGAAGATGCGAAGCAAGACCACAGTTGCCAGGGTAATGGCGGCAACCCAAAGCGCCTGAGGCTGGACCGCGGCGCCAAGAAAAGCTAGGGACCGTTCACCCGAAAACGCAGGTAGCGCCATCGGATCCTCGCCCAAAATGTGCATGGATGTTCCTTTGAAGAACATTGAGCCACCGATGGTGATGATAATCAGCGTAATGATCGAGGCATTCCTGCGGGGATAGATGGCCAATCGTTCAAAAATCGAACCGATAATTGTCACAATAATGATCGAAGCCAAGCCAGCCATAAAAAGCGGAAGGTCCAAAGCCTTAAACAAGTACACCGCAATGAGGCCTCCCATCATCACAAATTCACCCTGGGCAAAATTGATGATACCGGTCGCATTGAAGATGACAGTAAAACCTAGCGCCGTAAATCCGTACACGCTTCCCACTGTAAGCCCGCTTATAATGAACTGCAACATTTGGGAAAACTGCATAAGAAATCCTCAAGTCGGTAAGGATCATGAGTGGCCCGCATGCAAGGATCAAGATCCCACCGCATAACAAAAAAACTCCAGCATAATATGGCGGTGATCTGCATGAAGCCATGAACAACACGCGAAGTGTGCATGCTCAATAAATCCGGATATTGTGACAGTGACAAAGTGTGTCACCAAACTGCGTGCTTTGATTACGACCTGCAATGCCCTCTAGTTCTTGCCAAGCACCAGATCCGCACGCCCCTCATCCGAACCTATCATGATATTCGGATTTAAACGCTTATCGAACTGCGCGGCCAGCGATAATTGTGTTATGAGGGTCATGGACGCGATTGCCCGCGTCCATGACCCAGATGCAAACACTATTCTTCTTTTGCCTCTACAAACTTCTGGTCCTTGACCTCAATCATGATCAGATCAGATGGCTGGGTGCCGAAATGATTATCCTCTGAATAGGTAAACGAGCCACCGGTCAAGACCAAGTCTTCGGTGTTCTCAATCTGATCTCTCAGCTCAGCCGGGTCGACTTCGTCAGGTAACTTGTCAAGCCGCTCCAGAGCATCAAAGATGATGTGAATCCCGTCATACGCATGTGCGGGGAAAGTTCCGTTCGGTTCATCTCCGTACTCTTCCTCATAATCGTTGATGTACTCCTCGGCAAGCTCAAATGCCTCAGAATCTTCACCATACGCTTCAGGCACTATGATCTTGCCAGCAGGAAACACAACACCTTCAGCAGCATCCCCTGCTCCCTCAATGAATTCCCTTCTGGCAATCCCGTGTGAACCAACATAAGGAATATCCATGTCGAGTTGCTGCATATTCTTGGCTATAATTGCAGGTGCCTTGCCTGCTCCCCACAGCACAACGGCTCCCGCATCAGTTCCCTTAATCTTCGTCAGCTGCGAAGTCATGTCTGTATCGGTCGGTGCATATGACTCAGTCGCGACAATCTCAATGTCATAATTGCTTACTTCTTTCTCGATGACTTTCTGACCATCAACACCAAAACCGCCTGAATCATATAACAGTCCGATTTCCTTAATCCCCTGGTCCTGTAGATACTCAAGAGCCTTGGGAACAACTACCCCATTTGGCCAGGGAACTTGAAAAACCCATTTGTTGACCGGGTCTGATATGGCATTGCCGCCGGCCAGTGAGACATTAGGGATTTGTGCCTTTTCGATTTCGCTCCTTATTGCCATGCTCTGCCCCGTACCTGTAGCTCCGAGTAGAGCAATAACATTTTCTTGATCAATAAGCTTTGTTGCAGCTGTAACTGCCTTGGTTGCATCGGTTCCATCATCCTCAATCAGTACTTCAACAGGATGTCCTTTGATGCCCCCTGCCTTGTTCAGCTTGTCGACCTCCATCTCAATGACGTCCTTTTCTGGTCCGCCAAGAGACGAATAATCGCCGGTCAGAGAAAGAACGGCGCCAATTTTGTAGGGAGTCCCACTTGCGGCTTTGGTTTCCTTCTTCTCCTCTTTCTCCTCAGTATCCTCGGCCTGCGTACAACCAAAAGTGGTCAAGGATGCCAGAAACAATAATAAGACCAGTAGAACACTTAAGCCCTTTTTCACCACATCACCTCACTCATTATTTGTAGAATAGTACTGTTCACTCCTCAAGCAGCTTGGCCTATCACTCACCCCCTCGCTTATCGATCTCCTCCATGCGGGCCACGCATATTACTCCCCACCGCATGAGGTACACCATAATATATAACAAAGCCGTATTTAATCAAGTGCCATTGACACGGATAGATCCGGCCAGTGAATCTACCGAGACAGCACATATCGCTTACGAGCAGGCAGACGATGCGTCCACTACCTAACATTCTTTTGCACGATTGACCCACATACCCTGCTGCCCTAAGCCAGAGGAAAGCAGCGAAGAACCGCCTCGGTCACACGTCTTGGCTCTGCACTCAGTCTAATTCCAGGCCCAGCCGAAACGCTCTTAGATTTATATCCACGGTTTTTGGCGGGACGCTGCGCCGAATAGCAGCCCTCCATGTTTCTGCAACAAAACGCATGTTGCCGGCTAGAACGCCTATTAATACTAGATTAGCTGCTCGCGCATTGCCTGCCTCCTCTGCTAGGCGCAGTGCTGGAACTACAGTCAGATCATTGCTTACGCTTCGCAGCTTCTCGATCACATCATCTGGATAGTCTTCCTTGCCTATAGCAACCGGCAGCGGATCAATTCTCTGCTCGTTCACTACCAACTTACCTTTGCTGGACAAGTAAGGAATCCATCTCAGGGTCTCAAGTAGTTCAAAGCTAACGATGTAATCCGCCTCACCTCGTGGAATCAACGGAGAATAGATCTTTCTTCCGTAGCGGACCATGCTGTGTACCGAACCACCCCGCTGCGCCATTCCATGCACCTCCGATACCTTTACATCAAATCCTTCGATCGTGAGGACTCCTGAGAGAATCCGACTGGCCAACAAGACTCCTTGACCACCCACTCCGACTATTAGGATATTCTCGGTCTTAGTCATCGACGCCCACTTTTTTTACCGCTCCCAGGTTGCATACCTCAATACACAATTCACACCCAACACATGCCGCTTTATCAATTTGAACCCCGTCCTCAATTTTGCTCAGAGCTGGACATGCCAGTCTCAGGCACAAACCACAATCAACGCAGTCTTCCTCGTCAATCAGAAGCTCCGGGCCTGACATTCTTCGAACCAGAACACAAGGCCGGTTAGCGATGATCAACGACGGTGCTTTTCTTTGGACTTCCTCTCCAAGCACTCTTTCCGTCTGATCCAGATCATAGGGATCAATGACAACGACCGATTCAACACCCAACGCTTTTCCCAGCCCCACAAAGTCCAGCGGCTTTGTCTTCTCGCCCTTAAGAGTAACTCCTGTGCCAGGATGTTCTTGCCTGCCGGTCATCGCGGTTGTTCTATTGTCCAGCATGATCACGGTGCTGCATCCCTTGTTATACACGATATCTACCAGCGGGGTAATTCCAGAATGCACAAAGGTGGAATCGCCGATGACAGCAACGACTTGCCCTCTGTACTCGGGAGAGGCTTTCTCAAAACCAAGAGCCCCACCCACGCCTGCACCCATACAGACGCAAGTGTCCATAGCTTGCAAGGGGGGAAGCGCAGCCAAAGTGTAGCACCCAATATCACCAAAGGCAGTCAATTTGAGTTTTCTTATGATGTAGAATACCCCTCTGTGCGGACATCCTGGACATAATACAGGCGGCCGCAACGGAAGATTGGCCGCTACCGCTTGCTTTCTTTCTTTGAGCGCCTCATCTTTCCTATCCGTTCCGCCTTTCAGGCCTGAAACCCAGCAGCCCACCTCCCAAAACTGTCTTTTGACAATTTCGGGTCCCAGCTCTCCAGTATGAGGCAGCATAGCCTTGCCATAGACATGGACACCCATCGCTCTTATCTGTTCTTCCAGAAACGGATCAAGCTCCTCAATTACACATACACTTTTTACTTCCCCCGCGAAAGAGAGAATTTTTTTCCGGGGCAGCGGGTAGCTCATGCCCAACTTGAGATAGGAAGCCCCTGGAAAGGCCTCTTTCCCGTACTGATAGGAGATCCCGCTGGTTATAATACCAAACTCTTTGCTTTGTATCTCAACTTGATTTAGAGAGCTTGTGTCCGAGTATTTGGTCAGCTCCAGCATTCTTTTCTCTACTAAAACATGCCGCACCCTCGCATGCGCTGGCACCATCACGTACTTACTGGCGTCTTTCTCGTAGGACAGACTCACTTCATTCCGCTTATTGGAAGGTGTAACTATGGATTTAGAGTGAGAAACTCTGGTGGTCGAGCGTAATAGCACAGGAGTATCGAACTGTTCACTTATCTCAAATCCCAGACCCACGAAATCCTTTGCCTCCTGGCTGTCACTGGGTTCCAGCATGGGAATTTTGGCTGCACGGCCATAATGACGATTATCCTGCTCATTTTGTGAGCTGAACAGATTCGGATCATCGCAGGACACAACCACCAGCCCCGCGTTAACGCCAGTATAGGAAAGGGTAAAAAGAGGATCAGCAGCAACATTTAGACCGACATGCTTCATGGTCACCAGAGTTCTTGCGCCACCAAGCGAAGCACCAATCCCCACCTCCAAGGCCACTTTTTCGTTGGGTGACCACTGTGCATATATTTCCTCAAATCTGGCAGCGTTCTCCAAAATCTCACTGCTCGGTGTTCCCGGATAACCAGCAGCAACCCTGCATCCACCCTCAAATGCGCCGAGGGCGATCGCCTCATTTCCAGACAACAGTTCTTTTTCCAAACTGGCCCTTTCTCTACTTTGTTGGACAAAAGAAACAGCACCAGGGAACAGGAATCTATGTCGGCAGAAGGTATTTCTGCCTGCAGATTTAAAAAGCCAGGCTGCCAACTTTTTTTAACATTCGCTTCGGATCCATCATTTCCTGCCGGTCAATGTTTCCGCAATCCAATATCTGAATCATATACTAGAGTTGCCTAATTTCATCAATCCAAATCAGCCCCAGCT
>CAYFXD010000064.1:0-5305 GCA_964347095.1 uncultured Actinomycetota bacterium
AATCGTATAAGAAGGCACGTACTCATAACCACGATTGTAATTGCCGGGAGTCAGATCGGTGTCGTTGTATTGGCGGTGAAGACGAAATCCATTTGTCGGCGCAGCCGGCATCGAACTGGAACCAATGCCCGAATGCGTGCTGGCTGGCACCGGGGAGCCTTTCAGAGGATATCCTCGTTCATTGGAGATAACAAAGGGCAGCGGGTCTGGGTCTGTCCCGTTGACGACCGCGGCATTCCCGTGATTTGACCCGAATGGCGCGGAAGCGTTCTGATACCCTCCCACCCAATGACCGTTCACATAATCTTTAAGGAGCCTATAATTGGTGGAGCCATGCGGATCATGACACGAGCAGCAATCCATGAAGATATAGCCGGCAATGTTTTCGTCCTTTCCCCAGGCCTGCCAAGCAGCGCCCATGGTTTCATGAGTCGAGGTCGCCGGACGATCAGGGTCATTGCACAGGAGTTCAAACCCGCCACCGTTCAAAGTCTGATTGATCGCGCTCATATCGGCTTCATTGGCCCCTTCAATGGCACCGCCGGGAGACATGGAATCAAGACAACCACCTTGCACGTCTGTGGCAGCACCGGGAGCGCCCGACGAGTGACATGTATAGCAGAATATGCAAGTTTGGGTAGTTGGAGGCCCGAGCAACAGAGCACTGCGCCGCACCCCTGCATTGTCGATCCAGCCTATCGCTGAGGTTGAAACATGTGCACGGTGGCAGCCGGCACACCCATCGGTATCAGCAATATATCCACCGTGGACACAGAAGTTGGCGGATGCAAGCTTTCCGCTTGAAAGGATTAGGATCGTGAACATACAGGCGAGAGTCGGTATTCTAAACCAACGAGCTGGGAATGAGCTTATTTGCATCAGGTTCTCCTTTTTCGAATCGTTGTACCTTTTCAGCCACAAAATCTTATTCCATCCTGCAAATGCGATTTCGGATTTTGCATGCATTCCCGCTCACTTTTTGCCGCCTTCTTAAGAGCATAGTTGATCAATTCTTGACATTAACTAGGACTAAACCTTGTTTCTCTTCTGAATACACTCTGTTTAGAAACCAGCTATATACCTGGTTCAATCTGTTCCTTAAATGAGGTTGAATCTTATCAAGCATTCTTTATATTTATTCCGACCCAAAAAACTCGGGAGAACACCCAAGACTAAGGAGTTGATCAGTATGGAAACCAATGTGAGAGCCTTCCGTGAATCCTTGGCCAAGACAAGCGAATGGCTGAAGGAGGTGCAGACAGAGCTTGATTTGGGCAGCGAGGACCAGGCGTACTCGGTTACCCGGGCGGTTTTGCATGCTCTTCGAGACCGACTCACTATCGACGAGGCAGCACAATTTGGAGCTCAGTTACCAATGGTATTACGAGGTGTATACTATGAGGGTTGGAATCCTTCAGGCACCCCAGTGAAGACCCGGAGCCAGAGCGAATTCCTGGAGACGGTAAGCAGAGAACTGCGCCAAACAGAGGACCCTTTGCGGCTGACAAGAGCCGTCTTTAGAATGATCGGACACCATGTAACTTCAGGAGAGATCAACGATATTAAGACCTCGCTACCTCTGGAGATCAGAGAGCTGTGGCTGCAATAGATTTCCAAGTCACATGTATTGAGACAGTGCCTTCTTTTCTGTTATCTTAACAAGGTACGCGTGCCTCCATCCTATCCGGATTGATCTGCACCGGGAGATGCTTTGAGGATCGTCCACATTGCTGATAGCCATGCTGGATATAGAGCTTACAACGCCCTGGATCAAGATCTAGGAATCAACCAGCGGGAGGAAGATACTTATCAGGCCTTCAAACAATCAGCTGACAAGATTATAGAACTGCAGCCGGATGTGCTAATTCACGCTGGAGATCTTTTTGACACACCTAGACCCAGCAACCGCGCGATCTCATTTATTTTTGAGCAGCTGACACGATTGACGAATCACGGCATTCCTGTTGTCATAATAGCTGGCAATCATTCCACACCACGCATGCGAGATACAGGGAGCATCTTTCAACTTCTAAGATTTATACCCAAGCTGTACCCTGTCTTTCAGGGCGCTCTCGAAAAAATCCGCCTTACCGACAAGTCAGGCAAAGAACTGTTAATTCATGCCTTGCCCCACTGCCCGAAGAATGAGGATTTCTACTCACAATTGGATATGATTAAGCCCGATGAGCACTCCGACTACAACATTCTGCTTGTTCATGCAGCCGTCTCAGGAATCAAGGAATTCTCCATGGGTGAGTTCAACGAACAAGATGTACCAACCGGATACTTGAGCCCCAGCTTCAACTACATCGCGCTTGGTCACTACCATAAATTCACTCAAATAACAGAGAACTCCTTCTATTCAGGATCAACAGAACGATTTAGCTTCAATGAACTTGACCAGGACAAAGGATTCATCGAGTTCGATCTGGCGACCGCAAAAATGGAGTTTCACCAATTAGATATTCGCCCAATGCAAGATCTGGGAATCATAGACGCTTCACAGCTTGACGCTAATGATTTGATGCGACAGCTTGAAGAAGACGTCTCTCGCAGTCAAATAAGTGGCAGTATTGCCCGTCTGACTGTCAGAGACGTACCGCTCCCCACCTACAATGCCCTGGACTTCAGTGCGATCAAGAAATTGACCGCGCCCGCACTTCATTTCGATTTGAGATTTGCCAAGAAAGAACAGGTCAGCGAGGTCCAATGGTCCGCACGGTCAATAAACACCTTAGCCAATGAGTTTCGCAGTTACATAGCCCAGATCGTCATGGACGATTTCGACAAGGAACAAGTACTGCAGACCGGCCTTGATTACCTGGAATCCGCAGCCAGCACCCTTGAAGAGGCGTGAAAAGGGAATGAGTGGCAGTGAGAGAGTGAGCAATTAACGAAGTAAGGAACTGAGAAAGCAAGAGCTAGCGGGAAAATGAAAAACGGCAAGCACAACCAAAAGCGGGTTCACCGTGGACCTTTCACCGTAATGACATTGACGAACCGCTCGGGTTGAGTGCTTCAACATTTCTAATTTTCTAGGTCGTTGTTGCTTTATCACTTGAAACGCAGGTTTCCCGACCCTGGCCATAACGGCGCATCTGCTGACAGCAGGAGACCGGAAACTGAAAATAGTAAATCTTAATCTAAACAACTATAGAAAATACTCCTACGAGACCATCGATTTCCCTGATGGATTAGTGGGAATCGTTGGTCCAAACGGCGCCGGAAAAACAACCATACTTGAGGCAGTTGCATGGGCGCTTTATGGCAATACAGCCGCCAGGACCACCAAGGAAGAGATAAAAAAGCACGGCTCCGGAATCAACGATCTCTGTGAGGTCGTCCTGGAAATCGAGCGTGACGGAATTTCCAGCCGGGTAGTTCGGCGGATGAAAGGCACCAATCATGCTTCAGACGCCGCTGTGTATACCGACAAGAAACTGATGGCCAGGGGCATCCATGCAACCACCGCCTACATAACCGGCCTTCTAGGTCTGGATCGTGAAGCTTTTTTTACCAGTTTTTTTGCCCGGCAAAGAGAACTCAATGCGCTTTCAGACCTTCGTCCTGCTGAAAGAAAGAACTTGATAATAAGGATGCTCGGAATTGACGATATCGACACAGCTATTCAGCACATAAAGCAGGATTTACGAGAGAATGATATCGAGTGTGAACTGTTGAAACGGAGCCTAAAGGACAAAGTTGCTCTTAAAGCCACATTGCAGGGGGCAGAGCTCAGAGTCGAAGAACTGAAGGAAAAAAACGCAAGAATGGTGGAGAAAAGCTCTGCGCTGGAGCAAAAAAAGAACCAGGCGAAGGACAGATTTGAAGAGCAAGAAGAGAAGAGGGAGGCTTATCAGGCTCTCATACAGGATTACGGAATAGTAGATTCAAGGATTTCAACTGCCCAGGAGAATCTTCAGCATCTGCGGACAGAGCTTGATGGGTTGGGACAAATGGAGCAGCACGCCACTCAATTAAGAAAAGACGCTGCAGGTTTGGAAGATGCCAAGAAGCACATGGCACTATTAGCCCAGTTAAAAGAGCAGAGAATTATTGCGCAAGAAAAGATGCTCCAAAAGAAAAGACTCGGCCAGAGGTTGCAACAGGAAAAGAAGGAGCAGGAGCGATTAAGCACAGATCTGTCGCAACTTGGTCACATCAGCGAGCGGCTTAAACAACAGGAAGCACGGCTGCAAGAAGCCAAGAGAGAAGAGGAAAGATCCCGGCTCGATGCACAAAGAATCCAGGCTGAACTGGAAAATCAGCAAAAGCAGCACAAAAGGCTGCATAGACAGCAAAAACAAGTGGACAAACTTGGACCGGACAGTCAATGTCCTACCTGCCTACGCGTACTTGGAGACGACTTCACCACAATAAAGGCCCATCTGTCTACAGAATCAGAGACCTGCAGCTCAATGATAATACAGCAAGAGGCCCAGCTAAACCAGCATCAGGTTCGTGCAGAGGCACTGAAGAAAAGATTACAAAAGACAGAAGCACAGAGAGAGAAACTAAGAAACAAGCAGAGCCAATTGATTGCCTCCAAGAACGAACTGGCTCGAAGAGAAACTTCGATCCGCAAGATGCAAGCAGAAATCGTGCAAATCGAGAAGCAGATAGAGGCAATCCAGGTCGAGGACTACGACGAAAATGCTCAGACAAGAATGGAAAAGAGAGTTGAGTATTTGGCGAAAAAGCGGGATGAGCTTATTAGGGTGCAGGCCAGTCTGGAACGACGGCCAATTATTCAGAAGAACATTTCCAAGACAAAAGCGGAAGTACAAAAGCTAGCGGTGCAGCGCGCCTCAATAAAGGAAAAGGGTAAGAAACTCGCTTTCTCCAAGCAAGAATATGAGGCGCGCAAAAGGTCTTTTGAAGAAGTGGAAGCACAATTCCATGATGTGCGCTTGGAACGCAAAGACCTGCAGCACGATCTCACGCTCGCTGATCGCGAGGTGACAAAGCTAAAGAGCGAAGTGGCGGAGGATCAAGAGAAGCGCAAACGAATCAAGGAGTTGAGCGAAGCAAGGCAATGTCTGGATAAAACCCAAATGGTTCTCGGTGATTTTAGGAAACATCTGATCGGCCGCATCAGACCCCTTTTGGCACAGAAGGCTGGAGCGTTTCTCGCCCAGGCCACCGAAGGTAAGTACACAACGATGGAGCTAAGCGAGGACTATGAAATTCTTATTTTTGACGAGGGAGAGAAATTCCCGATTGAGAGATTTTCGGGCGGGGAAAAAGATCTGGCCAACCTATGCTTGAGACTGGCCATCTCTCAACTGATTACCGAGAACAAAGG
>CAYFXD010000065.1:0-11567 GCA_964347095.1 uncultured Actinomycetota bacterium
GTCAGCCGTTGCAGGTAGTTTGGTTTCCATAAGGGGAACAGCCAGTGATACAGAGGGCACAATAGCTTACCTGCGTTTCTATTTCAACGGCCACACTCCAAACGGGGCCACATTTACCGAAAGCTCAGCTTCAGTTACTGAGGATTTTGTGTGGGATACAACTGAGACCTATGTAGACGAATATGGTGCAACTCAGCCTTGGTATCCGGACGGAGCGCGGGAAGTAAAAGTGCAGGTTTGGGATAATGCAGGCGCAACTGCCTACTGGGAGATGCTTCTTGTTGTCGACAACGATCCGCCCGAGTTTCCTGTGGCAAATTCGCTATCGGGAACGGGTTCAAATTATGATGCCGTTACTTTGGCGTGGAGGGCAGCGATTGACGGGACTGACAAGATCGAACATTACAGAATATACTGCTCTAGCGATGGCGTGAGTTGGACCACGATATTGGCCGGACCATCAGATTTGAATTACAACCCGACAACGGAAGAATACTCTTACACATGGAGTACACTGCAGGCGTGGGAAAACTACCAGTTCTACGTTGAAGCACGGAGTCCCCTAAATGTGGAAAATCCCAGTCAGGGCTACACGGTTACCAGCAACATCGATGATAATAACCTGACCCTCATACAGCTTAGCGGCAGCTGGACAAAGCAAGGGAACGACTATCTCAATAGCCTTGATTGGACAAGTATCCCGGCGGATGTGATCTGCTCAGGATTTGATGTCTACAGGAATGGGACAAAGATATACACCACGACGGCCAACTCCTACACAGATTCGAACGTCAGTAAGGATAGTACTTACAACTACCAGATAAAAGCTAAAGATGGTGAGCAAGTCATAAATGTGAGTAATGAACTGAGCCTAACACCGGGCTCGTGATAAGTCTTGTCGTGGGAAATCTAATGTTGACGCATAGTTCTAATCCGAGAAGAACTGAAAAGCGAGTTTTGAGCGAGCGAGGATTTACCCTCGTTGAGCTAATCGTTGTCTGTGGCCTGATGGCTTTTGTAATTGGGGCGATATCTCTTATGTTTGAAGGCGGATACAAAACTTATGCAAAGGTGGACGATCAAATCGTTGCCCAGAATGAAGCCAGAAGGAACATGCACAGGATTAGCAAATATATTCGTCAATGCAAGCTCATAGAGACGGCCGGCCAAAATGAATTAATTTTTTCCTCAGACATCGATGATGATGACATTCCTGAGACTGTCCGTTTTTATCTTAGCGATTCAAATACCAGCCTCAATCAGACGGTCGATGATGCGGACGCCTATGAGCTGGGCAGATACATAAGAAATGCTGCGGTTGGCCAGCCCATTTTTACTTACTACGACGGATCCGGGAACGAAATCACTGATTCAAACTATGCACGGACAGCGTCGCGCAGCATAAGAATAAAGCTGGTAATTGACAGAGTTGTTTCGGAGTCACCCAGTGCGTATGATCTTGAATCCTCCATTCAACTGAGGAACTTCTAGCGATAAAAAAAGAGCCCAATAATTGGGAGGACGACGGTGATATCGATGAAGATGTGGAGCAAGATGCTTGATGATCAACAGGGGTCGGCAATATTGATCGCAATTGGGGCGGTCCTCATACTTACAATTCTTGCGATTGGCATGATCACGGTGGCAAAGAATGATCTAGGTCTGAGCAAAAAAGATCAGAGATCAACGCAAGCCCTGCATGTTGCTGAAGCGGGAATAGACAAAGCTATTTGGCAGATAAGGAGGCTGGGATCAATATCCAGTGGTTTTCAGGTCGATACATCGTTAGGGACTGCTACGGTTAGTGTCTCCGAGACAGCCGATGTGTGGAGTATCACCTCTGTCGGAGAAACCAATGACGGCACAAGAAGAGTAATAAAGGCAGAAGTCTTCTCCATCTCCTATTGGAACATGGTAATGGCCAGTCAATCTTTGACGGCCAGCGGAGGTGGTGTCAATGGCACAACCTCTGTTGAAGGTCCCTTCTACGTCAGAGGCAGTCTTGAGCTTTCGGGAAGCAGTGATATCACGGGAGGGCCCTTGTTTGTCAAGGACGGTCTCCTAGACCTGCAGGGAAATGGTACAGTTGGAACTTCTACTGAGTCGATCAAGTTGTATCTGGAAGAGGGTTACACGGGCAAGACTCAGAATCTGTATTATAGTTCTCTGTCCTACAATGTCCCCAATATTAATCTGCCAAGTCTTGGTCAGGGGCAGATGCAAGATCTTGAGATTGATGCCAAGGATCAGTCCCAGGATAACAAAGAGGGATACGAAGAGACGGCTGCTGATGAATCAACGTCTTATTCGAGATGCTATCCGGGTGCGAATAGCAGCTATTACAAAGTGATCGATGGCGATAGTACAGTTACAACTCCATTGGGATCGGGGACGTCGAGCTTGGTAATCTCCTCGACCACACCCTCTTTTGGTGATCCTGGAACAGAAGCAAGCCCAAGAGATGATCTTGCCTGGGACCTCGCCACTAAAACTCTGACGATCAGAGGAACTGTTTTTGTTGATGGACCGGTCACAATATCCACCGGTGTCTTTTACAGAGGGAACGGAGCGATTGTTGCAAACGGTGACATTACTCTATATGAAGATCTTCTTGCTGTTGATGCCACTCACACCAAATTTCCTGCAACCGCCTGTCTCGGATTAATCACACCGACAGATATACATTTGAAAAACGCCACCAATAACAATCTGATCCCCAACATTGAAGCTGCGCTTTTTGGCGGCCAGACCATAAAGACCGACAATAATCTTTGCATAAGTGGTGCTATGTTGACGCGGAATCTGGAATTTGGTCATCCCAATGGCCATCTGATAACCGCAGATAATCTGCCTGATCATTTGCCTGAGGCCATGCCGGGGCACGGAGAGAATTTGGTGCTTGTGACCGGCTGGCACGAAGGAAAACCGTAGTGCGTTGAATGTATCGGCCTTAAGAATTGAAACCTGCAGCGAAACACATACACTACACATTATCTCGGTTTAACTAACCTGTTGTTCTTCGGTATAATTTGAATGAGTGGATACAGCGATGACGGAAGTGTCGGGCTCTGAATCACTGAAGTGGACGTGTTCCAGCCGGCCTTTTCTTATTGAGTAGAGTGAAAGTCTAACATAAGCTCTGCTCGAATAGACAAGAATCATTTTCTGAATTCACTCTGAATCCATTAACTATCAGGGCTGCACATCATCGAGGTACTCGAATGAGCGAAAATGTCCAACAGGTTCTAACGAATCCAATGGTGTATAGGCTAAGTGAGCTCTTTCACAAAAAGGGCAAGGAGCTCTACATCGTGGGCGGGAGCGTTCGCGACTCCTTGCTGGGCCAAATCCATGATGATTTTGATTTTGCCACTAATGCCGAGCCCGATGAAGTAATCGCCATAGTAAGAAGGTGGGCAGATGGGTTGTGGCTGGTCGGCATCAAGTTTGGAACCATCGGATTGATAAAAAATCGCACAAAGATTGAAATCACCAGTTTAAGAAGTGAGTCATATGGAGATTCAAGTCGAAAACCGTCAGTCAAGTTCAGTACGGATATTGTCGAAGATCTCTCTAGACGGGATTTCACCATAAACGCCATGGCCATAAAGCTGCCCGAGGGCGAACTGCTGGATCCATTCCGAGGACGCGAAGCCTTGGCAAAAAAGGTCTTGAAGACACCCCTCAGGCCAAAGGAGAGCTTCTCAGACGATCCTTTGAGGATGCTTAGGGCGATTCGTTTCGTCGCAACGCTTAACATGCGCGTCGAGGAACAGGTAAAAGAGGCAATAAAAAGAAATGTCGGACTATTGCACATTGTTTCAAAGGAGCGGATCCGTGATGAGTTCTCCAGGATCTTGACTGGAGAATATGCGATCGATGGCTTGCGTTTGATGTTAGACACACACCTGGAGAAGGAAGTCGTCCCTGAATTGGCCGGACTGAAGGTTTCGCAAGACCCGAATTTTCATCACAAGGACGTGTTGGAGCATACTTATATGGTGATAGAGCGGACTGAGCCGGACCTAGTTCTGCGGCTAGCAGCTCTCCTTCATGATGTGGGGAAACCAGAATGTAAGAGGGTCCTGGATGACCGGATCGTATTCTATGATCACAATAACGCGGGAGCCAGAACCGCAAGAAGACGATTGAGGACGCTCAAGTATCCAAAACATATCGTTCAGGATGTATCAAAGTTAATTCTGATGCACATGAGGGCTTATAATTATCGAGTGGGTTGGAGCGACAAGGCAGTGCGAAAATATGTCAGGGATGCAGGCGATCTGTTGCCAAAGCTGAACGCACTGATAAAAGCCGACTGTACCAGTATGAACCCGAAGAAAGTCAAAAAGTCCCTGCAGAGTCTTGAAGAGCTGGAGCAGAGAATCAAACGGCTGGAAGAAGAGGAGGAATCGGCCAAGATAAGGCCGCCGCTTAACGGCAACGAAGTCATGGAATTCCTTGATATTGGGCCTGGTCCCCAAGTCGGCAGAGCACTAGACATACTGCTGGAAGCAAAACTAGAAGGATCCCTGTCAAGCAGGGAGGAAGCATTCGAGCTGCTAAGAGACTGGGCCGCGGAAATAGAAGCAGCGTCAGGTGAGGATGCGAAGCAGGGCAGGTGATTCAGGCAAGTGAAGCAATCCGCGCAGGGCATATGAAAAAAGGCAAAGGGAGCTAGCATATTGTGACTTATGCGAGCATCAAGAAGGGAAACGTTCTACTAATAAATCCGAATGCAGTGCGACCCTTGATAGCGCCGATTGCCTTGGACTATTTAGCTGCTTTCCTGCAAAAAAATGGATACGACACAGAGATTCTAGATCTTGCTTTCTGCTCCGATACAAGGAGACAGATTGCAGATTGTCTGAGCAACAGGCAACCTGACGTGGTAGGTATTACAGTTCGCAATACCGACGACTGCTATTGCGCCAGTCAGGAATTCTTTGTCCCCAGGATTAAGAGCATGGTTGAACTGATCCGGCAATGCACGCAGGCACCAATCGTATTTGGTGGTTGCGGCTTTTCCGTAATGCCAATGCAAATTCTTCGCTATTGCAGTGGTGATTATGGGATTAAGGGGGATGGAGAGAGAGCTTTTCTTGAGCTGGTAGAGAGATTGATAAACGAGAGGGACCCTTGGGATATTCGGGGACTCGTGTACAAAAATCACGGGCGCATCAGTATCAACGAACCTGACTGGCTGGAGCCGTTTGAATATGGCACCAGCGCAAGAGAAGCGATAGACAACCGCCGTTACTTTTTAGCAGGGGGCCAGGGGAACATAGAAACTAAAAGAGGCTGCAATAAGAGCTGTATCTACTGTGCAGATCCCGTGGCAAAGGGCCCAACCATCCGGTTAAAACATCCGGTGGCCGTCGTCGATGAGCTTGAGGAGCTTCATGCGCAGGGAATCAATTGTTTTCACCTTTGTGACAGTGAGTTCAACAATCCTATTGAGCACGCTGCATCCGTGTGCACGGAAATAATCAGAAGCGACCTTAGTGGCAAGATAACTTGGTATGCGTATGCCAGCCCGAAGCCCTTCTCTGCGGAGATCGGAAAGTTGATGAAAAGGGCCGGTTGTGCAGGCATTGATTTTGGAGTGGACAGCGGCCAAGACTCAATCCTAAGCTCTCTGGGCAGGGATTTTGTGGTCAAGGATATCGTAAACACGGCGAAAATCTGCAAGAGCTTGAGTATACCCTTTATGTTTGATCTTTTGCTTGGCGGTCCAGCGGAAACCAAAAAGACTGTTGTAGAAACCATCAAGGTGATGAAAAGGCTGATGCCTTCCTGCGTGGGGATCTCCTTGGGCATAAGAGTTTATCCGGGCACAGATTTAGCAGAAGCGGTTAGGAAAGAAGGCAATGACGAGAACAATAAGAACCTGGTGGGCTCGATTAAGGACAACGATAATTTCTTCAGGCCGGTCTTCTACCGCTCATCGAGAATGGGTGCAAACATAGGCCATGAACTGGACGTAATGATTGGCAGTGACAGACGATTCTTCTTTGCCAACCCAGATAACAAGAATCAGAATTACAACTACAATGATAATGATATCTTGGTGAATGCGATCAAGAACGGGCATAAGGGCGCTTATTGGGACATTCTAAGAAGGCTCAATCAGGAACAGGAAGACGGTTGATTCGCTCCTCCAGACAAGGATAGCATCTACTATTCAAATTTGAACATAACCAATCCTGAGAGCGGCTTGGGATGAAAATACGTTGATTTTTGGGGTAGCAGCTCACCTTTGCTGGATATTTCTTTTACCTGATCAGCTTTGGTTGGGTTAACAAAAAAGGCCAACTGATATTTTTTTGAGTTCACTAGCTCAATAGCTTTATCATCGTCTTTGACGAATTTCACATGGGCCTGTATTTGGGAGGCCGTAGTTTTGACGTGCAGTAGATAATCGATAATCAATGAATGAAGGATAGCAACGTCCAGTTTTCTCCAGTTTTCGGCATTCTTCTGCTTGAGGATCTTGTCCAGCAGGTCTTCGTCTTTCAAAGTCAGCACATAGTATTGCGACTCCCCAGAATACATCCCAAAAACGTGGTCTCTTTGGCTGTCCCGCTTGACCAGCTTAAAGAATTCTTGGCGTCTTGCGGCCTCGGTATCTGTGTTGAAAGGCAATACCCCAATATCAAAATAGGGTTTCAAGTTTTCAATTAGATGAGAGATTATGTCCTTCTTCAGGTTCTTAAGGACTCGATGGACAGGCAGGACGGTCAGTTCTTCGCTATTCATATCAACCAGCATCATTGGCGTATAGTTGAATGATTCCGCGCCCGTATAGTCTTCTGATGATCTCTTCATCCTTTTTTGGAGCCTGAGTGCTGTCTCATACCTGTGATGGCCGTCGGCGATGTACAAAGTCTTATCGCGAAGAATTTGCCTAATCTGCTCTATGGTTGATGGATCGGTCACTTTCCATACGCGATGGATGACATTTTCGTCATCTATAAGCTCAACCTCTGGTATGGCTTTGGTCTGCTCCTGCAGAAGCGGTTGTATCTGATTCTTTGGATCTGAATATATGCCGAAAATCTGATCAAAACTGGCGTGCGTGGACATGGCCAAACTGAATCGGTCTTTCTTGGGTTGGGATAGGGTTTTTTCGTGCGGACGGATGTGACCGTGATCCAAAGGCTCAAGTTTGACGAGAGCTATGAATCCGATCCGGCACTTCTTGCTTCCAGTTTTCAGTTTATACTCGTGCTGATACACATAGATTGCAGGCACTTGATCTTGTAGCAAGATGCCGTTACTAAGCCAGTGGTTGAATGTATCGGCTGCCCTGGTGTACTTGTTGTTGCGGACGTTATCGCCCTTTTGTTCTTTTCCCAATATCAATCTAATTATGTTGTAATCATGTCGATTGTATAAATCATGCTGCTCTGAAGGGGAGATAACATCATAAGGAGGTGCTGTAACTGAGGCGAAATCGTCTATCTTGTCTTTGCTGTAGAGAATTCCTCTAAAAGGCTTAGTGTCAACCATTAAGTATCAGTTCCAATTTGTTTGATGTTTAGGATCCAGGCTGGCCTCAGCTCACTCCAAGAAAGGGTGGACTGCGACAACTCTTCTGGCCCACGACCATGCAAGAAGTGTCATTGAAAAGAGTAGAAAACTGCATAATATATTACGAAAGTGTTATGCTTAATGCAAATATTAAAACGTCTTCTCAGACCAAGGTCTGCTCGGGCGATGGAGTGCGGATTGTCTGAGTGTGTGCGTGGAGAGGATGCTTGTGTTGACACTCAAGCGCAATAATACTCATTCTGAGCCGGTGAAAACAAGGATAAGTGTGAAGGCATATGCTGGCCGAAAGGCCGAAGAGTCGCCTCGCAGCTTTACACGGGATGAGCATGAGCATTGGATTTCTGAGATAAAAAGGACCTGGCTTACGGAGGACTTCATCAGTCGGGAGAAAATCATTCATTTTGTGGTTGTTGCGGATCAGCAAACATTTCATCTAATGTATTACCCTAAGGTTGAGGCTTGGTATTTGAGTGACACTATATAGACGGCTGGTTCAATTGGTATAATCAAGAAGCAACCGGGAACCAGGCTTGATGAAAAGAGTAGATGTTTCAGGAAGGTGCTGGCGGGACGGAGGCTAGACGGGGATCAATCAAATGGAAAATGCATATTCTTTGTTGGCAAAGGGACAGCAATTACTAAGAACCAGACACCCCGCGGCGGCCGCAGTCGTGTTGGAGCGAGCCAAGGAGCTTGAGCCAAATAAGGCATCTATAAGGGAAGCGCTGGCCCGCGCTTACTACAATTACGGTCAATACGGCTTGTCAAAGAATGAATTTGAAAAGGCTTTGGAGATTGAGCCCACAAACCATTATGCTCATTTTGGTCTTGGTCTATGTTTTTCAAAAATAGGGGACAAGCTGGGAGCGCGTCGCCATTTAAAAATAGCCATTGCCATGGAACCGGATGACAGGTACAAGGAAGCGCTGGGCAGGATATCAGAAATGAAATAGAAGAAATCAAATCAAAAATCCAAGTGGCAAATTAAAATGCTTTGAGCTGTGATATTGATTCGACATTCAGATTTTTGCATTTGGGTTCGAACACTCTATTAACCTTCCATATCATGTACTGCTTCTGATTTTGGGGATACACTTGAGGGTACTATGTTAAGTCTGGCAACCATCTTTTTATCCTCCTTTGTGGTCGGTCTTTCCGGTGCAATGATGCCGGGACCTGTGCTGACGGTAGCTATAAGCGAGACATACAAGAAGGGTTTTTGGGCTGGGCCGCTTCTAGTTCTTGGTCACGCTGTGCTGGAACTTGCCTTGGTAATTGGCCTGGTAGCGGGGCTTGGCAGGCTTCTGAAGAGCAGCAGCTTAATTGGCTTTATTGGTATAGGAGGAGGCCTGTTTCTGCTTTGGATGGGATGGGGCATCATCAGAAGCGCCAGGAAGCCCCAGTTTTCAATCAATACCCACGACGCAGGAGCAAGCCAAAAATTCGGTCCTGTAATTGCGGGCGTGACGGTCAGTATTTCCAATCCTTACTGGACAATTTGGTGGGTGAGCGTAGGCGCCGGCTTTGTGGTCCAAGCCCTGGAGCAGAAATACTTGGGGCTGGCTGCCTTTTTTGGTGGCCACATTATGTCAGACCTTGCCTGGTACAGCCTGGTGTCTTTGGCAATTGTGACGGGGAGAAGACTCTTAAGCGATCGCACTTATCGGGGCATACTGACTTTGTGTGGGTTGTTTCTCATCTGCCTGGCGGTCTATTTTGCATATTCAGGGACAATGTTCCTTGCATAGCTCGGTAAGCCCGAAATTTGATGGTATCAGTGTTACGAACAAATGAAGAAACCTGCCAAGCAGAGGCATTTAACCAGATTGTTCCCTTGATTGGGCTATTATTCTCTCGGCAACATCGCCAGGGACTTCTTCGTAATGAGAAAACTCCATGCCATAGCTGCCTCGGCCATGCGTAATTGATCTAAGCTCGGTTGCGTATTTAGCAATTTCAGCTAATGGCACTTTTGCTTTGACCACTTGATGGCGCCCTCGGGCCTCCATTCCCAAGATCTTACCTCGTTTTCCGCTCAGGTCGCCGATCACATCCCCCATGAACTGCTCGGGAACAACGACTTCCACGTCCATGATGGGTTCGAGAAGCGAGGGTTTTGCTTTTTCAACTGCATTCTTAAAGGCCATCGATCCTGCTATCTTGAATGCCATTTCAGAGGAGTCAACCGGGTGAAACGAGCCGTCATATATGGTGACTCTCGTATCCACTATCTGATAGCCCGCAGTCACTCCTTCCTCCATCGCTCCAGCGACACCTTTTTCAACTGCGGGAATGTATTGTCTTGGGACCGCTCCACCAGTGATCTTGTCTACGAACTCAAAACCCTCGCCTCGCCCAAGTGGCTCGATCTCAAGCCACACATCTCCATATTGGCCCCGTCCTCCGGTCTGTTTTTTGTATTTTCCCTGCGCTTTCGCGGTGGCCCGGATTGTTTCCTTATATGGAATTTTGGGGGCACTGATATCAGCATCGACGCCGAATTTTCGTTTTAGCTGGGCAAGGACCACGTCCAAGTGCATATCGCCGATGCCCGAGACCACAGTTTGTTTGGTCTCTGCATCTCGTTTGACTTCAAGGGTAGGGTCCTGCTCAGTTATCTTTGACAAGCTAGTGCTGAGTTTCTCCTCATCGCCCTTGGTTTTTGGTTCAACAGCCACAGAAAACACCGGCTCAGGAAACTCGATAGGGGGCAAGACTATGGGCTTGCCTTCTTGGCATAGGGTATCTCCAGTAGAGCCTTTGCTGAGTTTTGGGATTGCCGCGACGTCGCCGGCGACAACTTTGGTGGCTTCCTCTTGCTCCTTTCCTTTGAGGAAAAAAATGTGTCCGATACGCTCCTTGGCGTCCTTGGTGGCGTTGTACGTGTGGGAGTCTGGATTCAGCACGCCGGAATACACTCTAACATATGAGAGTTTGCCTACGTAGGGATCTGCCACAGTCTTAAAGATGTAGGCGGTCAAGGGATCACTTTCGCTTAGCTTTCTTGATTCTTCCTCGTTGGTCTTGGGATTCTTGCCAATGACTTCGTCCGGGTCTGTCGCTGAAGGTTGATAATCGGCTATTGCCTCGAGCAAGCTGGCGACGGCAATGCTTTGAGTGGCCGATCCGCATGCTACCGGCACAACCGTACGATTACGAATAGCAACTCTTAGACCTTTCTTAATCTGGTCTTGCGTGAGGTCTTCGCCCTCGAGGTATTTTTCCAACAGCTCATCGTCTGCCTCAGCGACAGCATCAACCAATTGCTCCCTGTATCTATCAGCTATGCCTTGCAGCTCAGAAGGAATATCCTCCTCGCTCGCTTTGCCTTTGGAGAACACCAGAGCCTTCATTTTGACCAGGTCGACAACTCCCTTGAACCCCGTCTCTTTGCCAACAGGTATTTGGATGGGAGCAAGATTGTTCCCAAAGGTTTCTCGGGCCATTTCTAAGGTAGACTCAAAATTCGCATTCTCTTTGTCCATCTTGTTAATAAAGAGCATCCGCGCAAGATTATTGTGATCTGCATGATGCCAGACCCGCTCGGTCTGGACCTCCACGCCTGCAACTGCATCCACGACGACTAGAACGCTGTCAACAACCGCAAGGGCGCCCAGTACTTCACCCACGAAATCAGCGTATCCCGGAGTATCCAAAAAGTTGATTTTGTGATTTGCCCATTCGACAAGTGCAATGTCAGCATTGATTGAAATGTTGCGTTTGATTTCTTCAGGATCATGATCGGTAACGGTGGTGCCATTTTCGACGGCACCCTGTCTGGTTGTAGCACCTGAAATATATAATGCAGCCTCCACCAGAGAGGTTTTTCCGCATCCCCCATGTCCAATGACAGCAATATTTCTGATTTGCTCGCTTAAGTATTTTTTCAAACCGATCCCTCCTTCAAACATATTGATACCATATGTTCAACTGCTTTGTAAATAAACCGCAAGTTTCCATTTGATCTGATTTTGACTCCTGCGCGAGCACTTGCATCGTGGCTTTTTAACCGC
>CAYFXD010000066.1:0-9469 GCA_964347095.1 uncultured Actinomycetota bacterium
TAACGACGGTTGGATAAAAGACAAGGTTAAAGGCCATAAAATAGTAACCTGCTTTCTTAGCTGAAAGGAAAGTTCCTACAATTCCATAATCAATTTGGGAACCGATCACTGCCATGATCGACATGAACAGGAGATACTTGCTGGCCTTGATCAATTGGCCAGTTTTACTAACTGCTAGTTCCAGCTTGATATTTGGCATCACCTCTATCCAGAGGAAGATGGTGTACAGAAGATTACTCAACACATGGCCCAAGATCAAACACCAAACCCCCATTCCATTCAACGCGCACAGGAAGGCCACTCCGGCAAATACGACATTTCTCAGCACTGAAGGAATGATCTTTAGTTGGAGGAGCAGCTCTTTGTGGATAAAGATCTCAGGGACGGAGGCAAAAGCCTGAATAACAGTGGCTATGAAGAGTACTCTGAGTATATTCGGCAACTGCACGTCCAAGAACTTAAAAAAGGGCGCAAAGAACTGTATCATCAACAGAAGCAGCACAGCGAGGAGCACTTCTATGATAAGAGCATTTCCGTACGGCGGATCGTTCTCTCTGACCAGATGGCCCGAAATTCCCAGATCTCTGAGCGTGTCCGCTAATGTCAGGACTAACAAGGCTTCCGCGTAGATGCCCCAGTGGGCGGGCACGATCAACCTGGCCAAGATGATTTTAGAAATGGCGCCGCAACCTTTGGAGAAAAACTGCATAAAATAGGAGCTGCTCATTGAAACAAGGATTCTTTTGCCTATTGCAGCAGATTTATCCTCATGAGGGCATTGTTGTCCTTCACAAATTTCTGCACGTAATCTGTGGCCGATGATCAGATGTTCTGGAAAGAGACGTTTCATTAGTTTCAGCCCCGTGTATTGGCTTTTTTGTGTGGGTGACGGCCGTTAGCGAGATATCGCCAGGAATAATTTGGGTAAGCTCCGCCGTTTAAGGATCCACAGTTAACTCCTGGAACCCCCTCGTATCACCCATGATCTGCCTCCGTATGTTGAATTCGCCGGCAGAAAAAACGAAGATTCGCTAGGAGACTTTCTCCAATTCAGAGGCATTTGTTTGCACTCTTGTCGGGCTGGACAATATGTGCATCAGGATGTTGATCCGTTCTTTACCTGGCCGTGCCTCTTCAATGACACCAATTAGTCCTTTGAGAGGCCCTTCTGTTAACTGCACTTTTTCGCCCTTGCGGAATTTGCATCCATGTTGAATGAACCCTTTCCGTTCAGTTCTGAGGCGCAGCTCCTCTATTACCTGCTCGGGCACAATTGATGGGATTCCATTGCAATCTAAGATTTTCTTGATGCCTGGGGTCCACTTGAGCTCTTGCCATGCACTGGGTGCTGGTTCCAATTGAACAAACAAATAGCCAGGGAAAACTGGCTCTACCGTAGAAACTGCGTGTTTCTTTCGCGTCTTTTTAACCTCCATTCTCGGGATGAACACTCGGATATTCTTCATTTTGAGCCAGTGGCAGGCTCTCTTTTCTGCCTTTGGTTTTGTTTGTGCTACATACCATCTTGCACTCATTAGCGCTTAAGTTACCTCTTGTTTTAGGAAGGCCGAATCGACCTGATGATCTGGGACAAAAATGAAAGTTCCTCAGCTATTAAGGTCATTCTAGGATATAGCAGGAAATAACCTAAACAGAGCAGAATGATGATGGATGTGATCATTCCCGCAATCAACTTGCGTTTGTGCGAGAATCTCCTCTTTGATCTACGCAGATGCCGTCCGAGCCCTCGCCCCGACTGTCCTCCTCCTTCATCATCATAGCTCTGATAGTAGTAATAGTAATAACTATAGCTTTTGCCTGGGACCATATTATTCAACACGACTCCAAGCAAGCGGGCATTGATGCTCTGCAGTCTCTTCCTAACTTGTTTGGCGATTTCTCGCGTGGTATTGCCAGAACTGGCAACAAGCATCACGCCATCAACGTGCGGCGCGATCACGGCACAATCTGTCACGGCCAGAGCTGGTGGGGTATCTACAAGTACTATGTCCGCTTGCGATGCGGCTTCATCAAGCACTGTTTTCATCTGCTCCGAACCGAGCAGCTCAGAGGGATTGGGGGGCAGAGGACCGCTAGGCAATACTTTGAGGTTCTCTATTTCTGAATCTTGCAAAGCTTCTTTAAAAGTTGAACTGCCGGCTAGGATGTCCGAAAGACCGACCGCGTTGCTAATGTCGAAGATCTTGTGCACCGCCGGTCGACGAAGATCACCACAGACAACAATCACGTTTTTTCCTGCTTGGGCCACGGCAACTGCAAGATTTGAGAGTATTGTAGTTTTACCTTCCTCCGGACTGCCGCTGGTAATGATCATACTTTTGGTTGACTGATCATAATTTAGGTATTGAATATTGGTACGAAGAGCGCGATAAGCCTCGGCTCCATTTGATTTGGCGTAGACATGGGAGACTATCTTGCTTTCAGAATTGTCCACCGATTTTATTTCCACTGGGATCTGTCCTAGCAACGGCAGTCTGAAATACTTGTCTACATCATCCGGACTCTTGATGGTGTTGTCTAAGTACTCAACAAACAATGCTAGACTGCAGCCGAATATCAGGCCCACCGCCAAGGCTAAAGTTCCGTTTCGAACCGGTGTCGGACTTATTGGGACGGTGGGAATAATAGCCGGCGCAACAAGCTCAATATTGTTTGATTCGAGCCTCTCATTTATTTTGAGCTCTTGATTCTTTTCAGCCAGCATCGCATAGAATTTTGTTGCTAGCTCCAACTGCAATTTATCGTCCTCAGACAGGGGCTCACCCTCTTGTTTGCTGTCTATCTTTCTGCCAATATTGAGAATATCTTCTCGCGTATCGCTAATTTCTCCGGTGAGCTCTTTTCTGAGGGTTCTTGATTCGTGTTGCGACGTTGCTTCGCTCCAATCGACGTAAGACATGGCAAATGCATTGGCGATACTTGCAGCTCTTCTTGGATTGCTATCCTCGACGTGTATTTTGATCAAGCTGGTCTCGCCTACTTGTTCGACCTGAACTTGGCTTAGTAGAGCTTCTTGGCTTGTGGAAAGCTCAAGCGTTTGCATGACGCGCTCAGCTACAGGCGGAGACTTAACCAGCTGCATCTGCGTCTCGATTGACGAATTGTAGCTTCGCCAAGGAAAGGACATTTGCCCAAAAAGGTTCATTACCGCCTTCTCAGTGACCATAACCTTCGAGGTCGCGACATAGATGGGAGTTTGGAGAAAGGAGAAAACCACCACTGTGGCTGTTATTACTATCACTGCTTGGATAATGATCCATTTGCGGTTTTTCAGCACCTCTAGGCAGTCTCTTAATTCCATTCGTGCTCCAAATCTGCTACAACTTCTGATGCAATCCTTGCACGGCTTCCGAATGATGCGGCGAGTGCTAAAAGCTATTGACTAGATCGCTGATTCCGGTATCGTTACTTGCGCTCTATCGTTATCAAATACCAAAAGCCTTCGTGATGGATCATTTGAGCGATTATTTGTTCAATTTGGCCGTCTTGATAGGTAGTCGAAATATCCACGTTCGATTGATCGCGTCCTTCTCTGTCAATCTCATTGGTGACCTTGTTAACGGCAAGGTCCTTGATCTTACCTTCAATAAAATCTATTGGGACCTGCTGATTCTTTCGTTGTTGTCTTACTATTTCTCTGCCGATTTCTAAATCACTGTGCGTCAGCTGCGCAGTGCGTGTTCTAAGCGGCGGATCAGGATACCTTGATTCTCTTGTCACTTCAACCAGGTACCAATCACTATCTCTTTTCCAGAAGGTGGCAAAACCATCCAGCGTTGAGTTGTCAACATAATGAGCTGTGATTTCTACCTCAACTTCTTCAGGTTTTTCCAATACCTCGTGTATGCTGATATGCTCAATTCCACCTAACGCAAGTTGGCGCAGATTGTAGCTGCTCTCTCGCTGCTGACTCACAATCTCTTGGACCAGATCAAGGGGAATTTCCTTTTCCGGCGCCTCCCTCGCGGTAGTTTCCTTTTCCTGCGGTCGTCGTTTTCTTTTAAACGGCCAGTCATAATCAGTAACAGAAGTGACAAAACAACACGCAAACACCAAAACGCTAATGATAAATAGCGTGATAACCGTATACGCTTTGATTTTTTTCATGCCTTTTGGCCGCATGTCCCCCATTCAGAATCATTGGTTTTGACATAAAACAACCACATCCAAAGCCATCTATTTCTTTTGACTTCGGCTTGGTCTTTCCCCAGTTCGTTGGGTTGTATCGAATCCTACAACTCTCCTTGTAACACTGTATCATCATACTATATATTGTCAAGGCATAGAATCGAAACACTAGATATTGAGTAGGCCTTGTGTTCTGCGGGGGAAGATGGTCTGAGGATGTGACGTTTGAAGAATGTCAAGGAAGACCGTTGCTGATGATTGGAAGCAAAATAGGCTGCAAAATCTAAGGAGCACCTGCAACTGCAAAACCGAAACAGCTGCTCATGAGGGTCGAGGGGATGAATCATAGAATTGTATTGTTTCCTTAAGCATCAACAAGGTAGCTTCCGATATTGAATCATGTAGGGAACCCAAGGAGCTGTTGAGATTTACTGAGTTCGCCCCTCGCTCAGATAAAAGGAGATAGTTCGTTGGGTTCTTCTATCTGTTGCTAGACTTCTTACGGCTCAGTTGACGATGCTTGCCTCTCGGCGTCGAATAGCCTAATCTGGTTGGAGATTCGTCCTGTTGATAAGATTTACTCCGCCTCTTTTTTTTGCTATTAATAATATAGAAGACGCTTTTTAAGGGGTGAGCGCGGCTTTTTGAAGGGTGAGAGCATTGAAATGTCCCAAGTGTTCATCTGAGATCTCGCAGGTTGATACCTTCTGCGCTGAATGCGGCACATTTCTGAAGGCGCATAAATTCGAACGAAAACCGGAGATGAAACCGCCGGTTGATCTTAATCTTGAACCTCAGCAAAGTGCAAACAAACGGGCCGTAGTTACGTGTCCCCGTTGCCAACAAAAACTTGGTATTCCCGAGCACAAGGCGCCCATGATTGTAACCTGCCCCAAATGCGGGGGTGCCTTCCGCCATAAACCGAATGCGCCCGGCCAGGCTAACAAATCATTCTAGATACTTCACAGAAAGCGAAACAGCTTCCCTCGTCAATGCGGCGATCCCTGGCCGAAGCTGGTATATCTAATCAGAAGGAATCAAGCTGCCATGGCGGTATTGGCAGGAGCAATCTTAGCCGTCACCGCAGCATCTCTCTATACTTGCTATAGTCGTGAGCAACGCGCAGAGTCTGTCTTTGCCTCAGATCAAGACCGCGCCACGTCCAGGCAACATGCATTGCAGTCGAATCCTGTCAACCTAGGATCTATTGCTGTATTGGCTGAGTTGGCTGAGGCTTCTATTTCTAAGTCAGGGAGCACAAAGAGCGCTGAGTCTCACGCTGGCGCCACTGAGACTGCGGGCATCACTGATCCTTCTGACACCTCGTCGCCGAATGATACACCTGCAGATGATACACCTTCAGACGAGACACCTCCTGACGATTCCATAAGTGTAATCAGTGTGGTATGTGCTGATGAAAAGATGCAAGAGACGATCCCTGATGGAAAAATATCCTTTTCTACCACCTCTATCTACAGCATCTATATCTATGTGCTGTGGAAGAACATCCAAGGGTGCCATGATCAAGTAATTCACGTGTACTGTCCGGACGGCCAGCTCTAGCAGACTATCTACGTGCCTTTTACGACGCACTCTCTTCCTTCTATGAAGAAGACAGTTGCCTGGAGTCCTCGACCAGTCGATATTGAACTGGTCTCTAAAGTGAATGGCATCTATCCTGTCTGCGGACAACTGCCGATAGCTGGGACCTGGGCAATGCGGCTTACCGGTGCCTGGTCGGTGCAGGTATATTTGGATGATGAGCCTGTGCGCTACAGTGAAAGCACCTTCCGATTGACTCCATAATTCTGAGATATCCTGCATGCTTTGACGTCCATAATGCCGAGGTCGAAGCCAGCCGGAGGCGTGCCATGATTCAATGTCCTGTTGGCAATCGAGGAGCCACATCTGATGCCATCTGTTGACACAAAGCAGCCGGGCGCATATAATCAAACTGTAATTGAGACTCTATCGCAATTATCATGGACCAGATGAAACGCTTTAGACAGTTTTTACAATTGAAAGGATTAAGGATCACGCCAGAAAGGGAAGCAGTTTTTGAGGAGGCGCTCAATAGCGGTGATCACTTTGAGGCGGAAGATCTGTTTTTCCGGCTCAAGAGCAAAGATGAGCGGATTTCCAAAGCTACCGTCTACCGAACACTGCCTCTGCTGATCGAAGGTGGGTGGCTTCGAAAAGTGATATTCAATGAACGACATACTCATTATGAGCGCAACTCTGGAGCAAAAAACCATGAGCACCTGGTCTGTGCTGATTGTGGAAAGATTATCGAGTTTAAGGACAACGTGATTCAACAGCATCTTGACGCGATATGCAAAAGAAACAGCTTTGAGCCAATGGATCATAAAGTTGAGGTAACCGGTTTTTGTAGGGAGTGCAAAGGCGGATGAGAGCAAAAAATTTTTGATCCTTATTGAGAACGCGACTCAGTAACACCGACAGACAATACTACCGATCAGCTTGGAGCAAAGGCCGGATGATAAGAAGGAACAGATAATGAGCGTAGAAGAAGTCCAGGCAAAGGATAAAGATCAGGAGGTATCTGAGCAAGACGGAAAGAACGTCATCTTGGTTGGCAATCCCAATGTTGGCAAAAGCGTGATCTTTTCTCATCTCACGGGGAAATACGTAACGGTATCCAACTATCCGGGTACAACCGTCGAGGTCACCACAGGAAAGGCGACAATCAAGCACCAGAAATATGTCATCATCGATACGCCCGGAACGAACAGCATGGTCCCGATGTCAGAAGATGAAAAAGTGACCAGAGACATTTTGCTTTCGCAAAAAACTGACGCGGTCGTTCAGGTTTCAGATGCAAAGAATCTGAGGAGAACCTTGCTCCTGGCTCTGCAGTTGGCAGAGATGAGAGTCCCTTATGTTCTTAACCTCAATATGTTGGATGAGGCCAAAAACAAGGGGATTACGACAGACTCTCAGAAGCTTTCGCAAATCTTGGGCGTTGATGTGGTTGAGACCGTTGCTATTCGCAGAGGCGGCATCGATAGGCTCATAAGCAGCTTGGAAAGACCCCGTATTTCAGATTTTGCCTTTCGGTATGGGAAAGCGATAGAAATGGGCATTCGTGAGATCATGCCCATCGTCCCCTCTTCTAACATTGATGAGAGAGCTGTGGCTCTCATGGTGCTGTCTGGAGACAGCAGTCTAAAGGAGTGGTTACAGTGTAAGTTGACCGAGGGACAGGTCACAAAGATCGAGAAGATTGTGCAGAATATCCAGGCCAAGTTTGCAGAACCGTTAAGTTATGTAATCAGCAAGGAAAGAGCCAGAAGCGTAGAACGAATTCTATCTCAAGTTGTGCGGGAAGAGGCTGCAGCAAGGTCTTCCTTTGCCGAAGTATTCGGAAGATTGTCGATGCATCCTGTGTGGGGCATTCCAATCCTGCTTATCGTGCTCTATGCAACCTACAAATTCGTTGGTGAGCTGGGCGCCGGTGTTGGTGTGGATTTTCTGGAATCAGTTGTTTTTGGGAAGTATATCAATGTCTGGTCAACAAGGGTAGTCACATTCCTTATACCGGTTAAGCTGGTGCAGGAGTTCTTTATCGGAGAGTATGGGATGATAACAATGGCTCTTTCCTACGGGTTTGCCATCGTGCTCCCCATTGTGACGACATTCTTTATCGCCTTTGGCATTCTAGAAGACTCGGGATATTTACCTCGCTTGGCTGTGATGGTGGACAAGATCTTCAGGATAATGGGTCTGAATGGCAAAGCTGTGCTGCCTATGGTCCTGGGTTTAGGGTGCGACACCATGGCCACGCTAACCACAAGGATCCTCGAAACAAGAAAAGAACGCATCCTGGTCACTCTCCTTCTTGCTTTGGGCGTTCCGTGCTCTGCTCAGCTGGGAGTGATCTTGGGCATGATCGGAACTCTTTCGCTGACCGCGATGTTTCTATGGTCAGGCACTGTATTGGGTGTAATGATCCTGGTTGGTTTGCTCGCTTCCAGAGTCTTGCCTGGTGCGCGGTCCGAATTCATATTGGAGCTCTCCCCGATCAGAATCCCGCAGCTTTCAAACATTTTTATCAAGACCCTCGCGCGTTTGGAGTGGTATCTGAAAGAGGTGATTCCGCTGTTTATCCTGGCCACAGCCTTCCTATTTATTTTTGATAAATTACATCTGCTTGCGTTGATCAGGGATGTGACTTCTCCCTTGATAGTCGGGTTTTTGGATTTGCCGGAAAAAGCCACTGATGCATTTCTGATCGGATTCCTGAGACGGGATTATGGGGCAGCAGGCCTTTTCGCCCTGGCGCGAGCGGAACAGCTCAACCCGGTTCAGATCGTGGTAAGCTTGGTTACTATTACACTCTTTGTTCCCTGCGTCGCCAATTTCTTCATGATCATCAAGGAGCGGGGTCTCAAAACGGCCCTGGCAATCGTAGCTTTCATCTTCCCTTTTGCCTTTTTGGTGGGAGGCATTTTAAACGTCACACTGCGGTTCTTGGGAGTCACATTATGAAAAGGATAAAATGTCCGCTCTGCGGTTGCGAGTTTGTATCAGAGGAAATGAAGAAGAGCGTTTGTTCAAAATGTCCGTTTGGGAAGAGCTGCAACCTGACCTGCTGTCCCAACTGTGCCTATCGTTTCCCCACTGAGTCCAAAACGGTGAATCTAATTAAGGAGACTTTTGATAGAATAGTCGGAGAAGGAGACGGAGATGAGAAATAGAAAGAGAAGAGCACACCACGGCAAGCCGCGTGCGGAGCCGATGGTTGGCGAGAACAAGATAGATGAGCTGCTCGAGTTGATCTGGATCCTCAGAGAGGAAGGAGACCCCAAGCTTTATGAGCTCCTCGAGTTGCGGGAAATCGACGATCCTCGTCAGGCTGTACAAGAAATGATCGACCGCGGCTTAATAGAGTTGGTCGACAACGATCAAGTAAGGCTCAAGAAGTCGGGCGAGGAGAGGGCGCAAGAGATAACGCGGAGACACAGGCTGGCCGAGCGGCTTCTTTCAGAGATATTCCTTATCGAGGAGAGAGATATGGAATCAAGTGCGTGCGAGTTTGAACATATCTTGAGTCCTGATGTCACCGAGAGGATTTGCACATTCTTGGGCCATCCTCCGACTTGCCCTCACGGCAAGCCCATTCCTCCGGGGGAATGCTGTGCCAAGTTTCGCACCGAGGTGAAGCCACTAGTCGTTCCATTAGCAAATCTGGAAGTCGGCAGGAATGCCAAGATCACATTTATTTCGCCCCGTTATGCAGCACGACTTGACAAACTAGGCTCTCTGGGGGTTTTACCGGGTAATTCGATAAGATTGCGCC
>CAYFXD010000067.1:0-14311 GCA_964347095.1 uncultured Actinomycetota bacterium
TAGTGCTCCAGGATGGGTGACCCCATCATCACATGCTTGAACTTATCAACGTTCCGTTGCCAGAAGCCGCTGGTCTCAGTCGCTACCATGTCAGCCTCTGTTTCCCATAGAGCGATTCCGAGGGCCTTGCCGCTTTGGCGGTCTGTTAGCATCAATCCGCCCTCATACCCTTTTTGTTGTGTGGGCTGGGCTGTCACATCTTGAAAGATGCTGATAGCTTCGTCCATCTTGCCCGGCTGAACCTGAATGGTTGTTACTCTTGCGTACATGGTTCACCTCTTCCTTGACGTGCTTCCTTGCTTGCCTCTGCGATCATGCTGTGGAGAACAGATCTGTTGTGTCTCCTCCTGGATCTGGTCTTTCTCCTATATGTCTCTTGCTGAGTTGCCCATACAGCTCCTGCAGCAGATATCGCGGCGTTCTGTTACACAATGTCCTCATGATACAGGAGCCTTCGCCTATCGGACACTAGGGGATGACTCTGTTTTCATTCAGTGGCTTGAAGATACAAGAACCGTCAATGATCGCTGGTCGAGGTGGTTAAACTGAGCTAGCTTGCTGTTTCGTTTGCGGTATAAGGCTGACGTAGCTTTACCGGCTTTTCTGGCTTGGCACGCATGCGGAGATTGAGCATCTCCACAAACACTGAAAAGCCCATGGCAAAGTATATATAGCCTTTGGGGATGTGCTGGTGCAAGCTTTCGATGATGAGTGATACACCGATGAGCAGAAGAAAACTCAGTGCTAGCATCTTCACAGTGGGATGCTCATTGACAAATTCACTGATTGGTCCTGCAGAGATGAGCATGATGAAAACAGCAATAATCACAGCAGCAACCATGATTATGACCTTATCGGCCATGCCAACTGCCGTAATGACGGAATCAAGCGAAAAGACCGCATCTAACAGCAGTATCTGGATGATAACACAAACAAAGGAAGCCTGGACTTTTGCGCTGGTGTGCCCCTCTTCGCCTTCCAGTTTGTCGTGAATCTCGAGAGTGCTCTTTGCCAACAGGAAAAGTCCTCCGCCCAGCAGAATCAGATCCCGGCCCGAAACACTCAGGCTCAACACTTTGAATAGCGGTGCCGTCAAGCCAATAATCCAGGCAATTGAGAAAAGCAACATAATGCGCGTGAACAGGGCGAGCACAAGACCTGTGTTCCTGGCACGTACTTGCTGTTCCGTTGGTAATTTACCTGCCAGAATCGATATAAAAACGATATTGTCAATGCCAAGTACAATCTCCAACGTGGTCAAAGTTATGAGGGCAATCCAGTTCTCAGGACTAGTGAATAATTCCATATGTAATGTACCTCCAGATAAGTCACTTGTCTTTGTATGGTTTCGGCCACTTTTATCAAATCCACACACAGTGCGAGCTTAACCAAAGCTCAGGATTGTATTACCGGGCTTTCTTCTTCAATGTCCGGCTGAATTCCTGCTTTGAAAATGCTGGTAAATGGGTTAAAGCGAAAGAACCACACGGGTGTGAGTTCTTGTCTCGATGACAGCGTGCTCACCATTTCTTGCTCCACAGGTAGTCGGCACAATCAGCTGCCTTACGCTGAGCTGATCTGAGCAATGCATGTTTGAATTCAAGATCCGGATCAGAGAAGTTTCTTGCGTTGCCAGAAAATTGTGGGTTACCAGGTCTGGCAGAATTGCGCTGAATCCTGTAGAATAATGAATAAGGATATTAGAATAGCTTTTTAAGAAAACAATAAAGAATTCAAGTAGTAAGAGACGCGACTTTTTATTACTCCTCTTTATAGTACTTCTTTTCTCATACCTTTTCCGTTGTGCATTCGGCTGTCCCAAAATATGAAATCAAGGAGAATATATGGATCGAAGATTCCTGCCCGGCTTTGGCTTCGTATTCTTGCTCTCATTGCTGCTACTGTTTGGAGGAGCCGCTTCAGCCTTCGCCATACCGCAAGGGGATTGGAGATCATATGATACTACCTATAGCAATCTGCCGGCTGGCTATGTGCGATCCGTTGAGGTTGTTGCAGGCAATCAAGTCTGGGTGGGCTCGTCTGAACCTGAGGCTGCACCGCCTCATGACGGCGGCATATCCAAATTCATCAGCGAGTTGGACTGGGAAGATAACTGGGATAACTATGATTCGATCACCGGGCACCTCACCACAAACCATGTGTGGGATGTGGATATCGATTCGTCCGGCAATCTCTGGATTGCAACCGCGAGAGGTGTCAGGAAGTTCGATCCTGTGAGCAAGGGCTCAACTTTTATCTATGAAGATTGGGATCCCGATAAGACTATCAACGTAATGGCGATCGCGGTTAGAGATATCAACGATGTTTGGTTTTCCACTACAGCAAAATTGGGACAGCCGGCATCTCTCTGGAACTACAAGAACGGCAGCCTGTACCGGTATGACCACTCAAATCCTTTGCCTGGAGCAACCAGCTATCCTGCCACCTTCAACATCAACTGTCTTGAGGTCGATGCCCAGTCGAATCTCTGGATCGGTTTGGACGACCAAAGCGCCAGCAAGTACGATTTTGCCACAAATGCCTGGATCAACTATACAGGTCAATTTCCCAATTCCAAGGTGAATGACATAGATTTTGACAGCTCAGGAAGGGTCTGGTTTTCAACTTCCTCGAAGACCGGAGTAGGAGGCGGGGGAGCGTATCTCCTGGAGCCTGCCACCGGTAGTTGGACCATATATGATCCCTCCAACTCCGAGCTCGGTGACTATAATATAATGTCTATGGCCATATCTCCGATCGACGGGATCTGGTTTGGCACAACCAAAGGTGCCTATCTGTGGAATGACAGTAAGCCCCCAGGCAAGAAGTGGAAGGTCTTCAACACGGTAAATACTCAAGGTCAATATCCACTTTGGAAACTTCCAGACAACACCGTCTATGACATCAAGTACGGCAATTTCAATAACATTGAATATATCTGGTTTGGAACAGGCGGGGGCGGGGTCGGTCGGCTTCTTGCTGACAGCATAAGGAACAAGCCGCCCACAGCTTCTTTCAAGATTAGCCCCTCATTTGGTGCCTGCGAAGACACAGTGTTCCGTTTTGACGCTACTGAATGTGTGGATCCAGAGGATCTACCGCCCCAACTGCAAGTTAGATGGGATTGGGAGAACGATGGAGCATGGGATACCGACTGGTCAAGCGTCAAGATCATAGATCATTCTTTTACTGAGGAAGGCACAAGGACCGTCGCGATGCAAGTCAGAGATACTGAGGGCTTGACGGACAGCACCATCAGGGCGATGTACTGAGGCGCGGCGAAGCCTGGGGTTCCAGGCATCGGTCCGTATAATAATCCATCAAAGATATGGTACTTCGCGGAAGGATATACAGGTCCCGGTTTTGACGAATGGTTCACGTTGCAGAATCCCGGCACAAAGATGGCGCATGTAACGATCACCTATATGTTCAGAGGAGGCGGGACTCAAGATCAGGTGCTAAGTATCCTTCCAAATGCAAGGGAGACCGTTTCGGTTAATCAGGCCGTGGGATTTAACAAAGAGGTCGCGGCTGTGATCAATTCCAGCGAGCCGATCATGGCCGAGCGTCCCATGTATTATGCATATTGGCCATACAGCTACCAGCTGCTCGATCGGTATGAAGGCGGACACAACGTGGTCGGCTCTCCTTTCAAGTATACGGATTGGTATTTTGCGGAAGGATATACAGGACGCGGCTTTGATGAATGGTTGTGCATTCTCAATGACAATTTTGAACCTGCCACCGTAGCCGTAACCTATATGTATCGAGGCGGCGGAACTCACACTGATACAGTGATGGTGGGGCCGCGCAGCAGAGAGACCATTTCCGTTAATGAAGGTGCGGGCATGAACAAGGAGCTATCAGTCAAGATCCATTCGTCGGTGGATATCGTTGTCGAGCGGCCCATGTACTTCGGATATCATGGATATGGTAACAATCCTAAATGGAACGGGGGGCATATCGTTATGGGCACGACCACCTCCTCTAACTCCTGGTATTTTGCTGAGGGGTATACGGGATCAGGCTTTGAAGAATGGCTTACGATCCAGAATCCCAATCCAGGGCCGGTCAGCGTCAATATCACCTATATGATCCGCAGAGGGGGCATCGTGCACCAGAATGTGTACCTGACTGGACATAGCCGGGAGACTATAGATGTGAACAGTGCAGTTGGTCCCAACAAAGAGCTGTCGGCTATGGTTCAATGCTCAGAGCCCATTATCGTCGAGCGCCCTATGTATTTCTATTATAGGGACGGCATTGACGGTGGTGACGTGAAGATGGGTGCCTTTATTCCTTGGGAACATTGGTTCTTTGCAGAAGGCTATACAGGTGCTGGGTTTGATGAGTGGATTACTCTGTCGAATCCAGGACCAGAAGCAACAGACGTCACAATCACCTACATGTTCCGCGGAGGTGGCACCCAAACACAGACTCTCAGCATAGGCCCGTACTCCAGAGAGACTGTGGAAGTGAACCAAATAGTCGGTTTTAATAAGGAAATATCGGCCAGCGTCGATGCGACCAAACCAATAGTGGTTGAGCGCCCCATGTACTTCAAGTACACGGGTGCATACGCCGGAGGATTCTGATCCTCTCCAAACACATCCCATTGTTAACGAGCAGATGGAGATGTAGTTGAGTCTACTATTGCTTGTAGTAGGTTATTCCGATAGAATATTAGAAGGCCTATGTTTTGAAGCCAAGGAAGTTGCTTGAGCATTAGGCCATAATTATGTGATGCAGTCCGGCCGGCGAAGGAGAGGGTGAGCAATTGTGGAAGAAATGGGGAAAGTGCTCGAGATAGCCGGAGACAAAGCAAAAGTCGGTATTAAAAGAAGATCACAGTGTGCCGAGTGTGAAGTCAAGGATTGCTGTCTGGAGCTGACACCGGGGGAGATGGTGCTCGAAGCCAAGAATGAGGCTGGAGCCAAAGAGGGAGAGACGGTGAAGGTATATCTCAAATCAGAGAAGGCATTGGCTGCCGGTGGCATTATCTACATCTTTCCCATCCTCTCGTTTTTTGTTGGATTTGCGGTAGGGACTCTTATCGCAGACGTTCTTGGACTAACGGCAACTGAAGTGGTTGGGATTGTCGGTGCCTTCATTTTTTTGGTGATCTCATACTATGTCATAAACCGGCTTTACGGAGAAGGCAAAAAGGGTGCCAGGCAATTTGAGCCGGTGGTCAAAGAGGTAATCAAGGCCGGTTAGTGATTACTTCAAGGGATGTGAACAAGCTCGAAATGGTCAGAAAAAGAATTATAAGCAGTCTCAATCCAAACCGAGTAGGCTTGCGGAAGATCTTGGGGGATCTGGAAGCAGATGTGATGGAGGTTCTGTGGCGGCGCAATCAAGCCACGGTCCGGGAGGTCCATGGCTGCATTTGCGAGGAGAGAGAGATTGCATATACCACAGTCATGACAGTAATGACCAGGTTGACGCGAAAGAAACTGCTGATCAGAGAGAAAGACGGTAATGCCTTTACGTATACTCCGGTTCTTGGCAAGAAGGAGTTTACCAAACGGGCGGTAAGTGAGATAGTTGACGGCCTGATGGATGGTTTTGCAGAGCCGGTGATGACTCATCTGATCGAAAAACTCGGTCGAGAGGATCTGGCGAAACTTGAGGAATTAGCCAGGTTGGTGGAGGCTCGCAAAGAGCAGGAAGGGATGACGGAATAGATGATTCCTATCACCCTTTCATCAAACATACTTGTAGATCTATTGGCAAAGATCTTTGTTTTGTCAGGGATTTCGCTTGTGTTGCTGTTCCTTCTTCGTTTTCTGAAACTGGGTAGTTCTGATACAAGAGCCAAGGTCTTTTTGGTGCTGCTTCTCTTGCCGATAAGTCTGTTTCTGTTGTATATAGCTTTCATAGACAAGCTTTCGTTGGCGGATTGCGGCATTTTTTCTCTGTGTCAGACCGCTCTCCATATCCCTTCCCAATTATTTGGCTCGCTGCAAAGTATCAACGTGGTCAATCTTGGTCTTGTTGCTCTTTCCGTATTGGTCGTTTTTGTTGGGACAAAACAGCTTATGGGATTTCTCTTGGGGCGTAGATTTGTTAGAAAGTTCGAAATAGTCACCAGTGAATCGTATGAGGAAGCGCACCGGATTCTGAAGAAAATGTTGGAGAAGGCTCAGGTAATGCATGCTGTGGATCTGGACATTGGCCGGCTCAATCACCCGGTTGCATTGACAACAGGACTCTTGCGACCGCGGATTCTTATCTCATCGTGGTTCATTGATTCGCTGGATCGGGAAGAACTGGAGGCAGTAATCGCGCATGAGGTTGCACATATCAAGCGAAGAGATAATTTCATTAATTCTTTAGCGGCTTTGGCGAAGGATATTCTGTTCTTTCTTCCCTCAAGTTATCCAGCTTGGCATAGCTACTTGCGGGAGCGAGAAAAAGCTTGTGATGACTTGACCGTTTCCATAACCGAGCGTCCTCTCGCGCTGGCCAGCGCGTTGCTGAAAGTTGGAAAGGTGCGGGCCCAAAACGGCCTGGTTGCCAGGATCGCCGATCCCAGTTCTCTAAGTTTGAGTAGAGCAAATTCGACCCTGCAGGAGCGAGTCAAACGACTTACATCTCATTCCGGCTCTACAAAGCGTAATTCGATCGCGAACTACCTTTTCACGCTTACTATGAGTTTTTTAATCCTGGGGATGACGTCAATGCCGGCTTTATCCTGGCAGCAACCGGCAAAGACTCCTGGTCCCAATTATTGCTGCAGTTCAATGCAGGACACGGTGTGCCCCGACACCAAGTGTTCCCGCTAATAGTCAATTAACGGTCAACTATTGTGGAGAGTAGCTAGAGGTATAGGAATACTACAGATTGTAGTAAAGGAGGAAGATCTAAAATGGCCAAACGCAAGCAAAAAAAGACGCAATTCACCAAGGGGAAGAAAGGAAAAAGGAGGAACGACCAATCAAATTTCATGAAATACGGTGTGCCGTCGATGATAGTTATCGTGGTTCTAGCAACAGGTTTGTTCTACTTTCTTCAGAAGGGCGGCCAGGACAATGTGGGTCAGAAGATTGATGCGAGCGCGTCATATGATAACCAAAACGTTGAGATGACGCAGATATCCTCGGAAGTGAAGGATGGGCAAATCACGATACCCGTAAGTGAGGTCAAAGCAAACAAGCTGGTCAGCTTTGAGTATAAGGGTGCTGAGACAATTCCGCTCCTGGCTTACATTTCGCCCTCGGGAAAGCTGGTCGCTGCAGTAAGCATGTGCGAGCCGTGTAATTCGATCAAGTTTCATATCCAAGACAACAATTTGGTCTGCAATGCATGTGGGACCATTTGGAATCTGGATACTTTACAAGGAATCTCAGGCGGCTGTCTGGACTACCCGCCCGATATCCTAGAAAATACCCAGGTCGGAGAGGAGCTTATTGTAATAGATGAAAGTGAAGTCTCCAACTGGAAACCTAGAGTCTAGGAGAGCAGATGTTGGAAGAAGAGTTTGAGGAGCAGTCGAATCAATCCAAATGGTTCTCTGTTGTGGTCGTAGTCTTGCTTGTTTTCTTGATGGGGGCCGCTGTTGTGATCTGGCGGACTCAGACTGCACGATCGACGGGTGTGAGTTTGAATAATCTCAACGGGTATGAGTATGCAGGCTCCCAGTACAGTGGCCTGGATGGAGGCTGCGGTGAATCTTGTGGCGGCGGTTCCGGGTCTGGTGCGGGCTGCTGTGGAGGGCAGGGTTCCGGGACCGAGGGAGTCTCAAGCGAAGAGGTCAGCGAGTTGTTGAAGAAGGCCGAGAAAGCGGGAGTTGAATACTATCAAGAAAAGTATAATGATACCTCGGTAACGGCAAAGGCCACTGATTATGGATGCCACCTTCAGGTGGACATCTACAAAGGTAATGAGGTGGTAAAATCTCTCGGTTATGACTCCACTTCCGGGATTTATGAGATAGACTAGAGGAGTTGCTGATGCGACTGCGTAGTATTTCCATGAATAATTTGAGAAGGCGCAAAGCCAAAATGTTGTTCCTGGTGCTGGGCCTGGCCATCGGTGTAGGAACGGCCGTTACTCTCCTGACGGTTACCTCCACAATGAGGGCGGATATCGATAAGAAACTGGATGAATTCGGCGCCAATATCTTGGTAGTGCCCAAATCAGATCAACTTTCTTTGTCCTATGGCGGTATGGCGGTATCCGGTGTTTATGAGGTCAAGGAGCTGCAGCAAGAAGACGCAGTGCGAATTACCAAGATCAAGAATGCTGAAAACATCAGCACAGTCGCTCCCAAGCTAATCGGGGCAGCTGAAGTGGAAAAAAAGCGTGTCTTGTTAGTAGGCGTGGATTTTGAAAAAGAGTTGCGGTTGAAGAAATGGTGGACCGTTAAGGGCACCGATCCTAGGGGGCAGAATGATGTCATACTAGGAAGCGAAGCAGCTAAGAAGCTGCGTAAGACCGCCGGCCAGAAGATATCCGTCGGCGACGGAGACTTTAAGATCAGTGGAGTGCTGGAGGAAACCGGCTCTCAAGATGATGACTTGGTCTTCGCGGACTTGGCCGCGGCTCAATCAATCCTGAACAAGCCTGGGAAGCTCAGCTTGATTGAGCTTTCGGCGCTATGCAATACATGTCCAATTGAAGAAATCGTATCCCAAATATCTGATAAGCTTCCCAATGCGAAGGTCTCAGCGGTTAAGCAGAGCGTGAAATCCAAAATGAATACAGTTGATCAATTTGCCAAATTCTCACTGGGGATATCCGTCTTGGTGATTCTTATAGGATCCTTGATTGTACTGACTACCATGATGTCATCCGTTGCGGAGCGAACCAGGGAGATCGGAATTTTCAGGGCTATTGGATTTAGGAAATCCCACATAATCAAGGTGATTCTCTTGGAGGCGCTCACTTTGAGCATGATTGGGGGATTGCTGGGTTATATTGTTGGATTTGCTGCCGCCTGGTTCATAGTGCCACAGTTGAGTGAGCTATCAGTTCCGGTTGTTTGGAACCCGTACTTGGCTGTCTTTGCGATCGGGCTGTCTGTCCTGATAAGTCAGCTCGCAACCCTATACCCGGCCATTCATGCTTCCAAATTGGGTCCAGTCAGAGCGCTTAGGTTCATTTAGACAGCGCAGGGAGATAATATGATGAGTCTGATAGCGGTTGACCAAATATCAAAAATATATAACGGAAATCAGAATGTGGTGCATGCTCTTGACAGCATCAGCCTGGACATTAAGGAACAGGAGTTTGTGACTATTATGGGGCCGTCGGGGTCGGGCAAGACAACTCTTCTCAGCGTCCTGGGTGGCCTAAATCCTCCTTCCAACGGCAGTGTTGAGATTGATGAGATAGAGATCTACGGATTAGGAATTGAGAGGCTGGCGGACTTTCGTCGCGAGTATTTTGGATTCGTCTTTCAGGAGTTTCAGTTAATTCCATACCTGACCGCTCTTGAGAATGTGATGTTGCCTCTTTGCATAAGCGATCACGCGTTGACGGACCACAGCAAAATGGCCAAGGCTGTTCTGGACAAGGTGGGATTGTCTAGCAAGTATAACAGACTTCCTAATCAGTTGTCGGGAGGAGAGCAGCAGCGGGTCGCGATCGGCCGGGCTATAGTTAATGATCCGCCGATCGTCTTTGCTGATGAGCCAACCGGCACTCTGGACACAGCTACTGGAGAAGAGGTAATGAAGCTATTCAGTATTCTAAAGGAGGAGGGTCAGACTATTGTAATGGTGACCCACAATCCTGATAACGTGCACTTTTCTGACCGTACAATCCATCTTAAAGATGGTCGGCTTGCCCAATAATCCCGTAGAATCTATTATGGTATGGATGATGCTGTGGATGCTATTTGGCCTGGGCCCCCTGAATTATTAAGAGGATTTCAGATTAATGCCGGACGTGCTCACTCGGTTTTGGACAAAGTTCATTATTTTTGGATTGCTTCTATGTGCCGTCCCGCTCACGGGCTGCCAGAAATATCATCAACTTGAGAAAGACATTCCTGTATACCGTGGATCCAGGTTTGAAAAGACCTTTAAGGACACCTCGAATAAGCAAAAAGAGCATGAGCTCTGGATCGCAAAGGCTAACATCGAGGATGTTTCCAAGTATTATCAAGATCAACTAGAGGAAAAGAAGTGGAAAAAGCAAATGATTGTGCCCTCCCCCGATGGAAGCGGCTATGCGTTGGCCTATACCAGAAAGGACAAACTGCTGACTATTATTGTCTTTGCCAGGGCAGGGGAAAAAAATAAGACCTACATTGATCTGTCAGTGATCAAAACTGAAAAGTGAATAGAAGGATTTGCCAGTCATTTCTGCAATGGTGTTGCCTAAAGTGTCAAATATGCGTGGTCGATCATTAATACGAGGAACCCAATGGGCCAGGAAGAGAACGTAAAAGTTCTTGAAAACAAACAATGGTTTGTTGGGTTCCTCTGCTATTGTGAGCCATCCAGATTCAACTGGTTTTCATTCAGCGGTGTCGATGGCTTTTTTGTTGTGGTCACGGAATCTCTTTCTCTTTCTGGAACACCAATCTTAATGGTATAATAATGATTGCCCAAGAAGCTTACCGCAAGCAGACTTCATTTTTTCTTGGCCCTTCTGGCTATTTCAAGATGAGTGTATACTAGATATTTGCAGTCGCTTTGGATAAAAGGAGTGAAACAATGAGTAATGGGGATGAGCTAACACCTGAAGATCGACACACGCCGATATGGGAATCGGAGGATGTTGAGATAACCAATGAACCCGCGGGCGAAAGCGAACACGCGCAGAGAAGTGAAGCAGTGAAGCCTGATATTGTTGCTCAGAAGAAAGGTCTATCGACCCTGTCGGTAGCATTCATGTTAATATTTGTTGCTCTAATAAGTGCTCTGATGGGAGGGGTGCTCTCGGTCTTGTTGATCTCATTTGCCTTTGGCATCGATCCGCTTTCGGCAGTGCTGGGTCAGGGCGATAAGCCCACGCCCATTGAAAGAGTTATCTACCGGGGCCAAGCTTCGTCGGGCAAGGTATCCACTGATCCGGTCATAAAGGTTGCAGATCAAGTTCAGCCATCCGTAGTCAACATAAGGACAAGAAGCTCGAACTTTTTTCATCAAGATTTGGACATTAGTGGAGAAGGATCAGGGGTAATATTTAGAAAAGACGGCTACATCATCACCAATAATCATGTGATACAGAATGCCAAGGAGATTTGGGTAACCATTGGTGCTGATAAAGACGTAAAGGGAACAGTAGTCGGAACGGACTCGGAAACCGATCTGGCCGTGGTCAAAGTGGATCGGAATAGTTTGCCAGTGGCCGATCTAGGCTCTGTCAAAGATCTTCAGGTCGGCCAGCTTGCGATTGCTATTGGCAGTCCATTTGGTTTCGAGCGGACTGTGACAGCCGGTATCGTGAGTGCGCTAAATAGAACTGTTTCATTTTCTCCCAGCACTGACTCAGGAACCAAAACCTATACCAATTTGGTGCAAACTGATGCGGCGATCAATCCCGGCAACAGTGGTGGAGCGCTTTGTGATGCCGACGGAAGGGTGATCGGTATTAACACCCTGATCTATTCACAGACTGGCAGCTATGAGGGAATCGGTTTTGCCATTCCTATTGATACAGCTCGTAAAGTTGCGAATCAGCTTATCGAAACGGGAAAAGCCAGTCACGCATATATCGGCATCCTGGGCACAACGGTGGATAAGGAGTATGCTGATCAACACAAGCTAAACATTGACAATGGGGCCGTCATTGCGGAGATATCCAAAGGCAGTCCTGCTGACAAGGCAGGAATGAAAAAAGGTGATGTAATAGTTGAGTTCGACAAGGAGCAGATCAAAGACATGGAGTCGTTGATTGTTGCGGTGAGAAGCAAAGATGTGGGCGACAAGGTAAAAGTAGTCTATGTGCGCAACAATAAGGAGAACGAGGTTAAACTGACTTTGGCTGAGAAGCCCAAAGTCCCGTAGTCCCTTTTTCGGCTCGACTTTTCAGCATGGCTTGATCTAGATTTCCGAGTCAGCCCTGCGTATTGTTTAAGAATGCCAGATTTTGGATGCTGGATTCTCGATACTGATTTTTTATTCTGGATTAGGATTTGCGTATCCTTTCTGGGATTTCGTATCAGGAATCTAGCATTATTCTATTTCTCCCTTGACTTCAAATCATTACCTCTGCCGTAGCTACATTTGGTGATAGGCGGGTTAGTATTGGCGGAAACTTGATTTGTTCGTATAATCCAAACAGGCTCAATTGGCCGACGATTGACAGATTGGGCTTAGGCAAGGAGACAAATGATAAAGGTTGTTTTGCGAGAGCTGCTCCAGAGCGCTCTGGAAGTAACGCAGGAGAGACTTGGCATCAGATTGGAGAGGCTTCCTGAGATAGAGCTTGAACGCCCAAAGGAACAAAGCCACGGTGATTGGTCAACAAATATTGCCCTAGTTTTGGCAGGGAAATTCCGGATGTCCCCTGTAGAGCTTGGCCATATCGTTGTCGATGCCCTTGATGATCGTCAGCACTTTCTCGAAAAGGTCGAAGTAGCCCAACCGGGTTTCATCAACTTCTATCTGAGTAATGACTGGTGTTATGCAGTACTTAGGGACATAGACACGGAGCAAGAGAGATACGGTCGCATCCCGGTGGCAAAAAGTAATGTTCAAATTGAGTTTGTAAGCGCAAACCCCGTTGGCCCCATGCATGTCGGCCACGGTAGATGGGCCGCAGTCGGTGATGTACTGGCAAATCTGCTTGAGTTCTGCGGCTGCAAGGTTACACGGGAGTTCTATGTGAACGACTATGGGACCCAAATGAAGGTTTTTGCAGAGTCAGTTGCAGCAAGATACTCGCAGAAGCTGGGTCAGGAAGTGGTTTTTCCCGAGAACGGCTACAAGGGAGAGTATGTTAGAGAAATCGCTGTAGAGATCATAAAAAACGATGGTGACCAGCATTTGGGGCTTTCGCAGGCGGATCGTGAGAAGGTCTTTATGCAGATTGCCTACGAGCAAGTCATGGAGCATTTGGGAATTGTCCTCCAAAAGATGGGGGTTGTATTTGATAACTGGTTCTCCGAAGCAAGCCTGCATCAGTCGGGGGCGGTCGGGGCAGTTATTGATGAGCTGAAGGCCCGTGGTTTTGTATATCAGGAGGACGGTGCTGTCTGGCTTAAGACCTCTGATTTTGGGGATGACAAGGATCGTGTACTAATAAGGGAAAACGGAGAACCCACATACTTTGCGGCCGATATTGCCTATCATAAGAATAAATTCAAAAGGGGCTTTGAGGAACTCATCGATATTTGGGGCGCCGACCATCACGGCTATGTCAAAAGAATAAAAGCGGCCGTGGAGGCTCTTGGTTTTGATCCACAATCATTAACGATAATAATTGGGCAGCTGGTTAATCTGTTGAGAAGTGGTGAGCCTGTCCGAATGTCAAAGAGAACCGGGGAAATGATCACCTTGGAAGAATTGCTGGATGAAGTGGGCAAAGATGCCGCACGCTACTTCTTTTTGACTCGAAGCACTGACAGCTCAGTCGATTTTGACATTGAAGTAGCCAAGACCAGGTCCAATGAGAATCCTGTATACTATGTCCAATATGCACATGCCCGCATAAGCAGCATATTGAGATTGGCCAAAGAAAAGGGTGTCCACCAAGTACAGGCAAATGAAGCAGATTTGCGACTGCTTGATTCTGAATGGGAGCTCTTGCTTATCAGGAAACTGGGGCAGCTCAGCGAGGTTGTTGAGAAAGCAGTACAGAATCTCGCGCCCTATCTTTTGACCAAATATGCAGAGGAGATCGCGGCAGCCTTTCATGTATTTTACACACAATGCCGGGTGCTAACCGATGATCCAGAATTGACTCAGGCCCGGCTAGTGCTGTGTGAGAGCACTCAGAGAGTTTTGAAGAATGCTCTAGGGCTTCTTGGCGTGGCTGCTCCGGAAAGGATGTGAACCAAAGAGGAAAATGCGATTTGGTTTTCACGTCTCAATCAGGGGCAAGATCTTTTTGGCGGTGGACAGAGCCAAAAAGCGTCAATGCGAAAGCATGCAGATATTTGTTTCCAGCCCAAGGTCATGGCGACGCAGTTTTTTCAACCAGGAAGATGCGAACGAGTTGATGAAGAGGCGCAAAATGCACGGGATCGAGCCTCTAATAGTTCACGCGCCTTACCTGATCAATCTAGCTTCGCCCTCTCAGGGTATTTATCAAAGGTCAATCGCAGCCCTTTGTGACTCAGTTGAAAAGGCGGAATTACTGGATGCGGAATTTATCGTCTTCCACGTAGGAAACCATAAAGACCAAGGTGAGG
>CAYFXD010000068.1:0-12036 GCA_964347095.1 uncultured Actinomycetota bacterium
AGTTCTCTCTTGGTTAGAAAGCCATCTGCAATCACTATTTTGCCACCCGGCCTAAGAAGCCTGTATGCTTCTTTTAGAAACTCGAGCTTTTCGTGTGCATGGCAAATGCTTTCAATTCCGAAAATCTTGGTAAAAGTCCCATCCTTGAATTTCGTTCTCTTGAAATCCATTAGTTCAAAACTGACCATATCATCGAGATGCTTTCTTTTAGCATATTTTCTTGCTTGTTCTATCTGTTTTGAAGATAATTTTATTCCATTACTTTGACCCCAAAGTTCTCGGCCATGTAGACGCAGGTGCCACCTACACGGCAACCAGCATCCAGCACGTAATCATTCTTTTGGAGATCTAACATTTGGGAGACAAATTTGTTTGTATTTTCCAAAGCGTCGAATAATTTTCTGGTCTCTTGGTCCCAAAATCCATAATGCATATTCTTTTTCGACCAGAAGAGGTTGTGTAGGATTTGAGCATCCTCGTAATATTCTTTTGTTTTTTTGTTCACTTTTTCAGACATTCTATCGCAAAATCACATTCCACTTGACTACTTTGTCTCATATATTGAGTTTTTGTTCCTAGACATTCAAAACCATTGCAGTTAATAACATGTTAGCGAAGTATATGTCCACAGTGCTTCGACGCAATTTAGCAAAGTTCCTCCTTAGAAATGACTGGTAAATGGGGTAAAAAAAAGACCTCACCGAGATGTGAGGTCTTTTTTGATAGCCATACTAGCGCATCCCATCAAGAGCTGGGATGAAAGCGTAATTCTATCAGACAATATATTCCGCTATCAATGCCACCTTGCTGCTCTGGAAAGACTTGCTGGCCACGGCTATTGTAGCTCTTGCGACTTGCGTGACGGCCTTTCACACATCCTTGAGTAGCTCCATCTCCACGCCACAGCACATCAATGGTTCAACCGGCTCAGCGTCGTTAAGGATCTCGATCTCGACCTCACAGACCGAGCATCGGTAAATCTGGCCTTGCTTGAGTTCGTTCATGTCCGTTGCACCCCCAAAACGGTGTCCTGCTCGATATTTTTAGAATTCACCAAGAAATCAGTATCCCTTTGTGGAAATTCCTGGTAAATGGGATAAAAGACAAGACCCTACCGACGGGGTGAAGTCTTTCATTCTTCGGATGTGTTCTTTTTTTCTTCTCTGGTTTTTTGTCAAATGCTGCAACAGATCAATTTGAAGGTTCCATTTCTGGTATTTTAGCACCAATCAACACACGCCAAAGTATAAATAATACTTCCCCAAATGTCATGACATCTGGTATCGGGCTCAATGTTGCTTGTTAGTCGGGTAAAAGGAAATGCACAAAAGGATCGAGCAGAAAGCCAAAACCACCAATTACTACCAGGATGCCCAAAATTCTGGGAAAGTAACCCGATTTGTAAACTAAAAACCCCCAGGGGAAATAGCCAAAGCCCCAAAAAATCGTGGCGATAAGAATTCCTTGTTCGTTCAAGTTAATAAAAAACATCATCTGAGCATATAACTGATCTGTTGCGAATACTTTCAGGTAATCAGCACGGTTCAAAAGTAGTAGGGCAGCAATTCGGTTAAGAGTACTGAGCATCGTGATAGGGGCACTAACTAGAACGAATATAACCATGAGCAAAGCATGGTTTTTGTTACAAAGGCTTTCTCAATTCTTTGTACCAGCTGCGGTAACGGGGACTATCTTCTCCTGGAAAGTTGGCGGGTAGATCCGGCGCAGCCCAGCCGACCCAGCAAGTAGATCCTTATGGGCTTGCTTGCGCTAAGAACAATCGGGTGAGGACACCATTTGGTGGGCTGGTCACTCAGAGGATCTTAGTCCCTAGGGCCGGCAAGGGATGCGCTTTAAGAAAAACAGGGGTAGTTACCAGTACCGAACTGACCAATCGTCCTTGTATCATGAGTTGGTAACTGTGACGACAAATATGTGGAAGGGGCTGAAAGCCATGCATGCGAGAGTAGTAACCAGTGAGATTCAACAGGGCAGAATCGACGAGTATATCAGCATCTATAGGGATATCGTGTCAGGCGTGTCCCAGAAAGGATTCAGAGGAGCGCTGCTGCTGACGGATCGAAGCGCGGATAGGAGTATCTCGGTCACGCTCTGGGAAACCGAAGCCGATATGCTTGCGACCGAGACCAGTGGCTGGTGGCAGGAACAGGCAGATAAATTCGATCCCGTGACGGAAGGGGAACATTTTAAAGAGCACTATGAGGTTAGCGTTCAAGTGCAAGAATCTGTCGAGACGTTCCGGCGCTGAGCGGTCGATCCAAGCATTTGACGTTTAGGTGCTTTGTGGCATGGACCCCAAATAAGATCCCTCAAAACGGTCCTTTGAAACAACCTAGATTTATTACATGAGAAAGAGGTAGGAAACTGTGTCCTACCTCTTTTAGTTTGTCAAAGCTGTGGATTCTTATTGACGGAGGGGAAGTCCCTCGGTAGTGTGACCAACCCCGCTCTCAAGCGCCTTAGGAGCACTGCTTTCAATCGCAATGCCCAGATCACTACTGTAAGTGTGCGCCTGAGAACCCGTGCCGCATCCAAAGTCTATCCACGTTGATGCTTCTAAAAGTGGTTATGTACATTTTCAATCATCGATCATACTATCAGCGGAGGCACTCTACATGCCTGCGCCATATGGGTCTAAGGTCTGCTCGACTTGCTGCTCAACTTGGGTTGTGCCAAGGCATTCTCCAAACATGTGATCTCTTGAGAGCCATGAATCTGGCAGCAGGGACCATCATGCACCCATAGCCACGATGCATACTTTTCCACATTTTGTAGAACTTGATGTTGGGAAGGCAAATCCTCTTGCCATCCTTGCCGTCACGATCATCGTCACACTTGTCGCCATGGTCCATGTAGCCATCACGATCATCGTCACACTTGTCGCCATGGTCCATGTAGCCATCATGATCATCGTCATGATCATCGTCACACTTGTCGCCATAGTGATATGAGTCATCAGTGTCGCACTGCATGGCTGGTTCTTGTCCTGACGCCTCAGCTACATATCTTACTGAGGCGCTGGCTAACAGCACTATGAGGAACAAGGATAGCAGCAAAGTTAGAACTAGTACCATTATCCCATGGCGTCTCAATGCTGAGCTTCGATCCATTTGTCACACCCCCTTTCCCAAGGAATCTTTTCAGGCATGATTCCTCTTTAACTGTCCTGTTCAAGGAACCAGCAACATGTAAACAAATAATCTGAACAGAGCGGGGAGCAAAAGGAACAGCGAACCTGGAGATTAAGATCTGAGCATCTATTAGATATTTACTAGACAATTTATGGTGGAGCTAATCTGTGGCAATGAATGGTGCACTGCTATCTATGTGGGTATCGCTTTAAAAGTGAACGTCCCCCCTATTTGATGTGCAGAGCATAACGGTCACTTTTTGGGATCTCTGCCTGTCGATCACGCGCCGTTGATTATATAAGCTCGTGACGCCGGGCAATACTAGGAGAAAACCTGGTTTTGAGCTCATCAACTGAGCGGTCTGGCAAACATTGTTCTTATCATGAGCGCGGAAATAATCTCACTATGAAGAGAGGGAATGCAGCTCAGCTGAGACATTCGTGTAGGCAATAATCTCATCACTGAGGAATTGATGATCCTATCGCATTCAAGGGATTTGGAGAGGATGCTTTGTTGAAATAGGCCAATTTGCGGGCGACTCTCTCGATTCCTGGTTTTAGCAAGATGGCGAGAAACGCTATCCTCACTGGATCGTATCATCTGAACACGGCAAATGATCCTCTTCTAATCTCAGCATGTCTTAATGCCCGAAGACATGGCATAATGAATAAGGAGATTGATGTTATTAAAAACAGGTGTGTTCAAAAGGAGAGTTCAAAAGGAGAGCTATGATATCAATCCGGTACGGCAGGTTTTTAGCTATTTTGCTGCTCTTTCTTCTGATTGGAGCAGTAGGGTGTTCGTCTAATAATGCGGAGCAATCCGCCCAACAGAAGGAGCGAATCGACGAAACTGTCTGGCAGTGGAACGAGGCCAAGAATATGGCAACCAGTACGCTGGACGAATACAATACCAAGAATTCGGTCTCTTTCGGTCAGGAGATGTTGGGGGCCCTGGGCAAGATGGGGGAGGCCCAGGACGAATTATCGGACTTGGCCGGTGAGACCGAGAACCGAGACTTGAGGGCGGATGCCCAGCTCTGTTCAAAGGGAATGAAGATAGTCAACCAGTCAACAAGAGACTATGGTGGTGCGCTGCAGGTGTTTCTGGCATCGGTAGAATTAGGCGATGATGCGGAGATTACAAGATCTGAAGAGGCGCTGGGCGATGCACATGAGAAGTATTTAAAAGAGCTTAAGAAGGGGCGGGACATGATGAACCGTTCCGGGCTCTAGTCCGGTGCTGCAGCGCGGGGCAAGGTGGTGCATTGTCGAAATGCCTGTCATCATTTGGCGACACTGTCATCCAAATGTTCTCTAAGGATTTTTATCAGCGGGTCCTGTCTCTGGCGAGCTTCTCTCACGGCCCCTCGGATCCTCAGCGAGCAATCCAGCACATTCACAAGATCCACAAATCATGCGCCGCTCAGATATGCGAACAAATGGTCATCATATGCCGAGAAAGCTGTATCCAATGCCAGCTTGATTCGGCTTCCTGCCTGGGCCAGTTGTGGGTCCTTTTTCTCCCTCATTGTATTGTAATGAACAGCTCTGCGCTGGCGGATTAGAACTATTTGCAGAGAATGGTCAGATAACCGATAGGCAGCACTTGATCCCTTGCAAAAAGCCAGCCCAACGACAGCCTCGAGTCAGCAAAGATCCCAACACCATAATTTCGGAAGAAAAAAATGCGCAAGCATGGCACCTACGACATGGGATCTGCTAAGAGAATCAAACTCTTTCCAACAAGTATCCTGCTCTCCATTTCATGCATTAAGCAGTTCTTTGAGTTCTCGGGCATTTTCTGTAGCATATCCATACTGATCATTATTGAAATAACAGTAGATCTCTTTTCCCTGGTCCGACCAGCCGGAGATCGCATCTGCCCATTCATGTAGGGCTTTTTTGGTGTATTTGCCACCGTATTCGCCGTCCGGCCCATGAAATCGGACATAGACAAAATCGGCAGTTACTTCTCTCGGAGATGCATGTCCCTTCATGTAGTAGATGCAAAAAGCAGCTTCTTTGTCCTTGAGTGCTCGATAGATCTCATCCACGAACCAGCTGCGGTCGCGGAATTCAAAGACGCTTTGGATCCCTTCAGGGAGAAGGGCCAAGAAATTGCGGAGCCTGTCCGGATTGACTCTCCAGTGGGGCGGAAGCTGGAACAGGACTGGTCCCAGTCTGTTCTCCAAGCCATGGGCATGATCAAGGAATCTATCCAGCGCCTCTTTGGGCTCGTTTAATTTCTTCATGTGGGTAATATAGCGGCTTGCTTTCACTGCAAAGGTGAAATCGCCAGGCACGACTTTGGCCCAGTCCTTGAAGGTCTTTTTGTCGGGTAGATGATAGAAGCTGTTGTTTATCTCAACCGTCCGAAACTGCTTTGAATAGAAAGAGAGAAACTCCTCAGCGGACATATCTTCCGGATAGAACGGTCCTTTCCAATGTTGATAGTGCCAGCCTGACGTTCCGATGTGTATTCTTCCCTTGTCTTTCATTCTCGTCTCACTTGATTCAATAGACTCTTTGAAGCATATCCTCAAACTCTTGCTCATTCAAGATGTGTGGGAGAAGATGGGGGACGACGGTGAATCAACGTGGACTGTTCACAATTGGCCTGGGTCCTTGAACTGGGCTTTTGTCAATTGTCAAATGTCAACTGTTCGGCCTTCTTCGAACAGCTGAAGAAGCTCCTCGGCACTTCTAGTGTTAAGCACATCTTTTGCCTCTAGCCAGCCGCGCCTTGCTTGGTAGACGCCGAAGCGCAAGAAATTAAGTTCATTGAGACTGTGAGCGTCGGTCGAAATGCACATCTGCGCGCCCATCTCCTTGGCCATTTTGCAGTAGACATCGGTCAGATCAAGGCGGTCGGGCTGGGCGTTGAGCTCGAGTGCCACGCCCTGCACTTTAGCCGCCTTGATCACAGCTTCCATGTCGAGGCTCAACGGCTCTCGCGACTGGATGAGCCTTCCTGTTGGATGGCCCAGTACAACAAAGAAGGGCTTATTGCTGATCGCATCGATAATCCTCTGGGTCTGTGTCTCCTCCGGGAGATTGAACTTGTGATGGATCGAGCAGATCACCATATCACATTCTCGCAGAATCTGTGTCTCCAGATCCAAGGAGCCGTCCTCCAGAATGTCGACTTCAATGCCCTTGAAGATGACAAAGTCATCCATCTCACTGTTGAGACGGTCCACTTCCTTCATCTGTTGCTCCAAGCGGGCCGTGTCCAATCCATGGGTCATGCTCAGTCGCTGACTATGGTCGGTTATCGCGAGATACGTGTGTCCCTTTCGCCGGGCAGCTTCCACCATCTCGCTGATGCTATTGCGGCCTTCCGTCCAGTTGGTGTGGGCGTGGAGATCCCCTTTAAGATCCTCCAGCTGCACCAAAGTCGGTAACTGATGGTTTCGGGCCGCATTGATCTCTCCCCGGTTTTCTCTGATCTCCGGATCGATGTACGCTAGGTCCACCTGTTCAAATACTTCTTGTTCTGTCTTGCCTGCTATCAGCTCTTCATCCCTGAAGACACCGTACTCGTTTATCTTAAGTCCCTTCTTAACGCCTAGTAACCTCACAGCGATATTGTGCTCCTTGGACCCTGTGAAGTAATGCAGTGCAGCTCCATAGCTGGCTTTGGAGAAGGCTCGAAGGTCAACTTGAACCACGAGGCGCAGGATCACCGTTGAGTGCTTGTTTCCGTGAGCGACGACATGCTCCACATCCTCATAATCGATAAATCTCTGCATAATCTTCGCCGGATCTTCACAGGTGACCAGTATATCCATATCGCCGATAGTCTCCTTGCGGCGGCGATAGCTGCCGACGGCTTCAACTTGTTTGACACCCTCTCCTTGTTTCAAATACTCAAGCAGTGGCTGAGTGATCTCTTCCATGACTGGGAGCAAGTACCTGGCAGCTCCCTCCCTGTTCCGCCTATCAATTGCTTCCAAGATCTTCTGCTCGGTTTTGTTGCCAAAACCCGGTAGGGTCCTTACCTTTTCCGCTTCAGCTGCCTTTTTAAGATCCTTCAGGTTGTCAATGTGCAGTCTTTTATAAAGAATTGCTGCCTTCTTTGGCCCTAATCCGGGCAACGCCATGACTTGTAACAGCCCAGGTGGGATTTGGCTTTTTGTCTGCTCCAGTTGAGACAGTTTGCCGGTTTCCACAATCTCCTTGATCTTTGCGGCCAGATCCTGTCCTATTCCAGGTAACTCGGTGAGATCTTCTCCTTCCTGGACCATCTTCTCAACGCTTTGTGGGAGGTCCGAAATGGTCCTTGCCACATTATGGTAAGCGCGAACCCTGAATGGATTGGCTCCTTGGATCTCCAAGAGGTCTGCCAGTTGATTGAAGATTTCTGCGATCTCGGCGTTGTGGACAGGCATCGGATCAGTCCTTTCTCAAGCTTCGGATCCAGGTGTGCACTTCATATAGCATGTGGGTCTATCAGCATGTGGGGCTGTCAAGACTATTAGCTGCTTCTCGTGGCAGATGATTGGTGCTCGCGTCGCTTGGACAGCAGTATTCACTACAGAAACAACCCAGATAGTCTTATTATAAGAAATCTCACTGCACTCAAGCTTGTAGTATTCAATAACCGCCACCAATTCCTCTGGCCCCAAATGTCCGTGCCAATCCTCGACTAGAGAAGAGTTTTGGTCGCCCAATCGTCTTTTTGCCAGCAGATGCTGTGCTGTCAGCCTCTGTGACAGTGAGAGTATAATCACTTCAACACACAAGCCTATCTCAGGCTCTTGCAGTCGCGATTGTCGGTCTGTGGCCAATATGCCGAGTCTACGTGGGTCTTTGCCAAGCAACAGCGCTCCTCTGGCCGCGGTGCAATAATCGCTTACTTTGATTGCGCAGATACCTCGCGCCAGATAATCAAACCAGTTGTCTATTTGCCCATCAACATGTTTTCCATCGTTCATGAAGGTGGTCTCCAAATCGAGCAGATTATTTAACGAGCCGTTCAAGGCAGTGGGTCTATTAACGCCAACTAATGCCAGCTTAAATATTATATGAAAACTCTGCTTTGTTCATCAGGAAACTGGCACAAAGGAGGGCAGCGAAAGCTAGGAAGGCTTGGAATGTTTCACAGTGGGAGAATCTGATGCGCTTATGCGGTGACTTTTTCCACAAAAGCCTTTCTTTTCATGCCATCTTTCAGTATTTTGTATGATGAAGGCAGAAACTTGTGAGGCTGGCATGATTGTTAGACATAGTGAAGGCTCTTGGGCCTCGCCAAGCTGGCTTGGGCATTGTCTGACTGCATAGCGATGACTTTGTGGTGCCCAGGAGCTGTCAGAATCATCCAAAACTCTAGAAGTCTCTTGGATTGGAGGAAATACCAATGAACGGAGCACAAGCAAGCTCGCAAACAGGTGCTCACGCAGGCGCACCAAGAGCGAGAAAACCACAGACTTTTCTGAGCAATTCAGTGCGGCTGGGACAAATCAGAGGAATTGAGATAGGAGTCCACTACACCTGGTTATTAGTGTTTTTACTCATCACCTGGTCTCTGGCAGCGGGGTTCTTCCCCGCCTACTTTCCCGGTTGGACCCAAGGGGCTTACTGGATAACCGGAGTGATCGCCGCCGTGTTTCTGTTTGTGTCGGTTTTACTACATGAGCTGGCACATTCTTTTGTCGCCCAGGCGAGGGGATTGCCGGTTCAAAGCATCACTCTCTTTATTTTCGGAGGTGTCTCCAACATCACTGGCGAACTAAAGAACGCCAAGGACGAGCTTCTAATGTCGATAGTCGGTCCTCTGACCAGTTTGGCATTGGCCGGATTGTTTTGGGTGATTCAGCTCGCAATCGGGCAACAGGGGACACCGATCTCAGCCATGCTTGGTTACCTGGCATTGATAAACGCACTGCTGGCCTTCTTTAATTTGCTGCCAGGATTTCCATTGGACGGCGGGCGGGTCTTTCGCTCCATTGTGTGGTCAATAACGGGCAATCTGACCAGAGCCACGAATATTGCATCAACGGCCGGGCATGCTCTTGCTTGGGTGCTGATCATATTCGGCCTGTTGCAGCTGCTCGCGGGTAACTTCCTGGGCGGATTATGGATCGCCTTTATCGGCTGGTTCTTAAATGGAGCAGCCGAGTCGAGCCGTCTGGAGGTAACCATGCGCGAACGTCTCAAGAGATTCCATGTGGGCGATGTAATGAGGACAGAGATCGAGACGGTTGCGCCGGAGACACTCGTTAAAAACCTGGTATCCGAGAGCTTCTTAAGAAAAGGTAAGCGTGCGGCGCCAGTCAAGAAAGACGGGAAAGTGGTCGGCATCGTGACTTTGAACGATGTCAAAGAGCTGCCCGAGGAAAGATGGAGTCAGGTACCGGTGAGAGAAATCATGACCAGCGTGCCCTTGTACACGGTGCACAGCGATGATGATCTTGACAAGGCTTTCCGGATGTTGGCGGAAAATGATATTAATCAAGTTCTAGTAACTGACGAGGGAAAACTAAGGGGCCTGATAGGTAGATCGGATATTATGCAGTATCTGCAGTCTAGCGAGGAGCTGGGGCTGCTGAAGAAGTAATAGCAACAGCAAAGCCTGGGAAAACTGAGGTCCTCTTTTCTTATCTTGGGCTATTGAAGAGACCTTCTCTCCCCGCAGGGATATAACCCTCTCTTGGTTCGAATCCCCTGGAGTCGCACGTGTTTTGCGTTTATCTAGTATCTAGTCTCTAGTTTCCAGTATCTAGCATGGTGGGGGAGGGCGGATTCGAACCACCGAAGGCTTCGCCGGCAGATTTACAGTCTGCTCCCTTTGTCCACTCGGGTACTCCCCCCAAATCTTGGATCGATGGCAGCTGGTTCGGGCATTCAAAAAACAAGAACCTGTTTGGAAAACAGTAAAGATACTACTCAAAAGGCCTTTGTATGTCAATTAATATCCACACCGGGGTTTTTCCGGGGGCAACCAAGATGGTAGAATGATCTACAAATAGGTTGCAGCAATCAATCACCCTTCAGCCTAGCCCTGGCGTCGCAGCCCTTTCTCCACCACGGTTTTCAGAAAATCAGAGTGCTCTGCTTAGCGGTCTGTATTGGATTTCAATGCGTGGCAAGCCCAGATCAGCAGAATGCCGAACTTGGCAGGGTGCATTTCATTTGCAGCGCAAGGGTGAAAAGAGTCACGAGACCGCGGTCCTACGGGGAGAAGAATGTTTCCACTGTCTTTTTTAACCAAGGGCGAACTAAAAGAACTGCGCAAAATCCTAATAATTTGTGTGTCTATTGCTATTTTGGGATGTGCAGCACTCAGCATGGAATGGCTCAAGACCCTGAGGTCCAAGATTGAGCAGAAAAAGGAAGTGCCTGTCACAAGAGAAGCAAGGCTGATGTCTCTGTATCGAGCCGCCGGGCATAAATTTGATATCCCATGGGAGTATCTGAAGGCGATAAACAAAGTCGAAACAGAATTTGGAAAAAATACTGGAAGATACCGCGTCCTTGACGTTTTGGCCAAAAAGCAGCATAAGGATTTTTATATGATATGTTCTGAGAGTGGAATCGACCCTAATTCGGTAAGGGGATCAAGGGCAGGAGCTGTAGGCTTCATGCAGTTTATGCCCAGCACCTGGCACATATATAAAGACGCTTCAGGTAATCCGCCCTACAGTCCATGGGATGCAGAAGACGCTGTTTTCGCGGCAGCCCGACTCTTGGCCGAGCATCATGGCAGGGAAGAGATGAACAGGGCTCTCTGGAACTATAATCCAGATCCAGACTATGTCAGCGAAGTAACGCAGTTGGCGTCTGCCTACTCAAAAGAGGAAAAGTGGGAAGCTCGGGATTCGAGCAGGTCAGATACGGCTGATAGAGGGTCCAAGGTTACCATGGCTGGGTCGGACATTACCGCTTCTGTTGGCACCAGGGATTTGGCGGATGAACCTGATTTGAAACTCAGCGAGCTAGGAATTAACTGGTGGTTTGATAAGCAAGTAGAATTTGAGGACATGTCTGAATCGATGGGTCCCGGGCACACTGACCTTATGCTTCTTTCCGTCTTCACGATTGACAAGTTTCAAAATCGCACCACGGATTATATCCAGAATAGCCTCAAACCAATTGGTAACTGATGTATCTACTTGGACGTCCTGTCCAAGATCCAAAATGTCAAGTGCAAAGCCCAAAACTAACCCACCTGCCAGCACTTAATGATATCTGCCTGTCGGTAGACGGGCACAGGCCCGCTCGTAGGCAGGCAGTCTAGAACTCAGGACGCTAGTGGCAGTGCTGCGCTTCAGGACTTTCATGTTTTCAGCTTTAAGCTGTTATTTGGCGCTTTGCATTTTGCACTTTTGCGCTGACGCCAAACCACTTCAAGACTTTCGTGCGAACTGCAAACTGTAGTTGCAAATGATACACTGGAAAAAAAGACCGCTCTCGGGCCCCAGGGGAGAAAAGCCCTTCGAGCGGTCCAAGAAATAATACCAATAAATGCAAGATTTTAGAAGATTTTTCTAGTGAATGCCTGTCGGATTGCCTTTTTGAACATCATTGATTGCGTGAAGTCGGAACAAGGATCGAGGCGCTGAAACAGATTCGCTGCGGCTCAGGGCGATGAGGAAGCGGAGCTTTCAAGGGAGGATGTAAATCGAGGTCTTGCTGCGAGGAAAAAAAGAGTCTTTCTTTAGCCAAACCCAGCCCTCAAAGGGCTCCGCTGATCGTTATTATACATCAAAATAAAAGGATTTCCAATGTAGCGTACCTGGTTGTTTGATACCAAAGTAAGACGAGCGAAATACTTCCAAAAAAGATCAATCCAAATGAATTGAATGGCATATTATGACAAAAAAACCGCCAGTCGTCACTCTTTGAAGCATCTTACCCACTGAAGCTGCAAAAAGCCTTAA
>CAYFXD010000069.1:0-6914 GCA_964347095.1 uncultured Actinomycetota bacterium
TCGAGAGATGTTGAGACAGCGCGCGGGCGGCTCATGAGTGAGTTTGAGCTCACCGAGCTACAGGCACAGGCCATCCTGGATATGCGGCTGCAGAGACTAACCCAGCTTGAGCAGAACAAGATTGAGCAAGAACACGAGGAACTGGTGGAGAAAATCGGCGAATATCGTGCAATTCTTGCAGATGAGAAAAAGGTCCTGGGTATCGTGAGAGATGAACTGGTGGAGCTGCGAGAAAAGTACGGCGACAAAAGGAGAACAAAGATTGCGGCTTCTGCGAGCGAAATAAGCATCGAAGATTTGATCGCTGAGGAGGAAATGGTGGTGACCATCACCCATTCCGGTTACGTGAAAAGGCTGCCGCTGGAGACGTATCGGCGACAGAGGCGCGGAGGACGGGGAATCCTGGGGATGAACCTAAAGGAGGACGACTTTGTTGAGAACCTGTTTATCTCCTCAACCCATCATTACGTGCTGTTCTTCTCCAATATCGGAAAGGTCTATAGGCTGAAAGTTCATGAATTGCCCTCAGGAAGCAGGACATCCAAGGGGCAAGCCGTGGTAAATATTCTCCCGTTTAGACAGGGCGAAAATATCGCGGCGGTGATCGCGGTGCCCGATTTTGAAGGAGAGAAATTCCTGGTAATGGCCACTAAGAACGGTCTAGTGAAGAAGACGCCGCTCATGGACTATTTTACTTCCAGAAGAGAGGGGATTATCGCGATAAATCTGAGAGACGGGGATGAGTTAATTGAGGTGAAACTTACCGATGGGAGCGAGGACGTAATTCTGGTCAGCCGCGATGGGCAATCGATCTGCTTTGAAGAGGAACAGGTTCGACCCATGGGCAGGGTAGCCTCAGGCGTCAAAGGGATAAGCCTGCGGCCTGGTGACGAGGTGCTGGCAATGGAAATCGTGACTGAGGGGTCCTCCGAGCTCTTCGTGATCACTGAGAAAGGCTATGGCAAGAGAACGGCGATTGAAATGTATCCCAAGCAGAGAAGGGGAGGTAAAGGGGTCAAGACTATCCGCCCGACAAAAAGCAAGGGACGACTCGCCGGAGCCAAGACGGTCAACAAAGAACAGGAACTGATGATCGTTTCCAGCGAGGGCATTGTGATCAGAATCGCAGCTAAAAGCGTGCCCATTGTCGGAAGAGTGACTCAGGGCTTTAGAATCATGAACATAAAGGGAGAAGACAATGTGAGCGCGTTAGCGCGGGTCATCAAATCAAAAGAGGAGCAGGAGGAGGCCAAGCCCAAGCAGGGACAAAAAGGAAGGGCAAAGAAGGCAAAGAAGAGCAAGGGCAAAGGCAAAGACTGATGATCCCTTTTGAAGCTTTTGAGCACACCGCCGACATAGGTCTGCGGGCCTATGGAAAGAGCCTGGAGGAAGCATTCGAGAATGCAGCGAAGGGAATGTTTAGCATCATGATTGAGCTAGCCGATATAGCGCCGAAGGAAACGGTGCAGGTAAGAGCGGAAGCGAATGATACTGAGGGGCTTTTGGTGGCTTGGTTGAACGAGCTACTTTTTATTTTTGACTCCAAAGACATGTTGTTTAGCGATTTTGCGATCGGCGAGTGGAACAAGGAAACGCGCCTGCAGGCAACAGCCTTTGGAGAACGGATTGACCTGAAAAAACATCATTTCGAGACAGAGATCAAGGCTTGCACGTATCATCAGTTGAAAGTGCGCAAGAACAAGATTTGGACTCTCCAAGTGATATTTGATGTATAGGCATCTGGATAGTTGAGGCTTCACGCTGGACACTAGATGTTGGGTGTCTGATGTCCTTGAGAGCCTAGAAGGCGCAACTCAGGAGGCAAGCCGAGAGACCAGCTACCTTAAACCCAGTTTGGCAGTGATCGAGAGCAATGCATATTGGATGGGGGTATTAACATGGACAAGACCGGAGTCGAGATTGAGACCACAAAGATAAACCCATACTGTTACGAAATACCCAAGGCGACCCGCAGCGGAATGCGAGTGCCCGGTATAGTCTTTGCCGATGAGGCCCTTCTGGAAAAAGCACGGGGGGATAGGGCGCTGGAACAGGTGATCAACGTTGCCTTTCTGCCGGGGATCCTGAAAGCCTCAATGGCCATGCCTGATATTCACTGGGGATACGGCTTCCCGATCGGCGGTGTTGCCGCGACTGATCTGGGCGAAGGCGTTATCTCACCGGGTGGCGTCGGGTTTGATATTTCCTGCGGGGTCAGGCTACTCCGCACTGATCTGGTGGCATCCGAGGTCAGACCGGTCTTGCGCAGCTTGCTGCACGAACTCAGCAGGAACATCCCCAAGGGAGTTGGAAGTCGGGGAAAAATTAAAGCCGGGCGCCAAGAGCTGAGCAATCTGATGGTTGAAGGAGTCAGGTGGGCGGTGGAAAAGGGCTATGGCTGGGACGAGGACCTGCACTTCATCGAAGAGAAAGGCTGCCTGGAGGGGGCTGATCCTGACAAAGTGAGCGATAGGGCATTCGAGCGGGGCAAGGATCAAGCCGGGACCCTGGGCGCCGGGAATCATTTCTTGGAGATACAAGAGGTGGCAAAGGTGTACGAGCCGGAGCCTGCGGCCGCCCTGGGTCTGCAGGAGGGCCAGCTGGCAGTGATGATCCACTCGGGCTCTCGGGGAGTTGGACATCAAATCTGTACGGACTATGTAAAGATCATGGACCAAGCAGTCAAGAAGTATAACATAAGCATACCGGACCGCCAGCTTGCGTGCGCTCCGATCCAGTCCGCTGAGGGCCGCAATTACTATAAAGCCATGGCTGCGGCGGTGAACTATGCGCTGGTAAATCGACAATGCATGGCGCACTGGGTACGCGTGTCCTTTCAAACGGTTTTTAAAAGAAGTGCTGAGAATATGGGCATGAAGCTGGTCTACGATGTCTCACACAACACTGCCAAGTTCGAAGAGCATCAGGTAGATGGTGAAAGAAAGGAAGTCTGTGTTCATCGCAAAGGCGCCACCAGAGCGTTTGGTCCTGACCATCCTGATCTGCCTAACGCCTACCGCGAGATCGGGCAGCCAGTTATCATCCCCGGTGATATGGGAACATGCTCCTTTGTCCTGGTGGGAACCGAAGAAGCGATGGAGAAGTCTTTCGGGTCAACCTGTCACGGGGCTGGGCGGACCATGAGCCGGAGCAAAGCCAAGAGGACGATAAGGGGAGACCAGCTCAAAAAAGAGCTGGAGAGTCGCGGCATTCTGGTTCAGGCGGGCCACATGGCTCTCTTGGCCGAAGAGGCCCCAGCGGCCTACAAGGATGTGAGCGAAGTAGTTGATGTATGCCAGGGCGCAGGGCTCTCGCGCAAAGTTGCCCAATTGAAACCGATTGGCGTGCTAAAGGGATAAGCGTACGTGCGACCTGTCTGCTGCTAGTTGGTTCGTGCGTTAGTGCAACCGTCAGGCTTTGTGTTGAGTGCGCAGCTTGTTGGATAGAAGGTGAGCTTGGCGCACAGGCTCGGGCATCCTGAATGTTTTGCAGCAGGCGAGGACAATCCTTGTCGCCGCCTCAAGACCCATCCCTGTTCCGACAGAAACAAAAACGGGCTTAACACCACTGCGCGTCCTAACTGCTTTGCCGACTTCCCTGTCCTGCCACACAAGGGAAGACTGAGAGCCCCTTTCTTTTCCGGGCTCAGAATACTCACCGCATAAAACACTTTTTGCCACTCCTATGCTGGGCCTGTTTAGCAGTATGCCGATGTGGGATGCTATGCCTATTCCCCGTGGGTGGGCAATGCCGTGTCCGTCCAGCATAACAAGGTCAGGCGCTGCATCCAACCGCTCCAAGGCTGCCAGCAGGGGCGGACCCTCGCGGAACACCAATAGCCCTGGAACATAGGGAAATTCAGCCGATGAGATAACATGAGCAGATTCCAGGGGCTCAAGGCTCGGATAGGAGATCACGACGACCGCGGCGTAAAGCTTGTCTGCAATCTTGGAGTAGGAAACGTCGCAACCGGCAACAGCTTTAATCTGCGTCTCGTCGATAGGCCCAGCGGTCATGATTTGGGGCAGCAGGCTGTTTTGAACTTGCACCGCTTCCTTGGGGGCAATCTTCCAGGGATGAACTTCGTTGATCTCCATTTAATAACTATTCCCATGTAGTGTTGAATCGATGGTGATGGGAGGAGCTGCAAAAAGTGCAGCATTATGCTGCAGACACCGCACCGGTACGTGCGCCGGTATGTAGTCGAGCCTGCTAGGAATTGCCGTCAAAGTCCTCTGGCTCGACGTCCTTAAGAAATTCGCGAAATCTTTCGACTTCTTCCTCTTCGCCCTCTTGGCTGACGATGGAGGCCTTGTCAACGACCTTATCATCAGCAAAGATGGGAACTTTTACCCTTACGGCCAGAGCAATAGCATCACTGGGACGGGAGTCTATTTCCAGCTTGTTTCCATTCTTGGTAAGAAAGATCTTGGCAAAAAAAGTGCCATCTTTGAGATCATTGATGACAACGCGCTGTACGGTTGCTTCGAGTTTGCCGATTATGGAGGTCAGCAGATCATGAGTAAGAGGCCTAGTCGGCTTGACTCCTTGGATCTCCATAAGTATGGAAGTGGCTTCGAACTGACCAATCCAGATAGGGAGAAAACGGCGCGAGCCAGAGTCTTTGAGGATTATCACGGGCTGGTTGGTCATAAGGTCCATATTGACGCCATGGACAACCATCTCCATCATTTTGACCACCTTATTGTCGGTATTAAGCTTGCCTCTGATACTCGAAGCATATCAAAATCTGACGGAAAAGGAAACCCGCGCGCGAAATATAATGATAGAAAGCCAGACTTTTTGCGCAGGCAAATCATCGCTTTTTTGTTCAGAGCGCAGGGGGCAGAAAACGGCTCCGCCAACTCTTGAATCTGTCCTAGCTGGTGTCCAAGAAAAGCAGGTTGAGATGGTGTTCAACAGATTGATGTGAACCGACCGCAGGGCCGCATCATCGGAATGATTTGTTTAGCACAAGCAAATATTATTTGGTATAATACATGTCTGCAGGCAAGGAGCGGGCAACCGAGCTGTTCAACAAGTCTACCCTATGACCTGAGGCGTTCGCAGCGTCGATATCTGGTGCCGGACGCCAGCAATTCGTTCAGCAGAGCTGCTCAGCGGTCGTCGTCTTAGCATTTTACACTGCGGGTATGGGTAGGCATTTGGTTTTTGAGTTTTCTACCGGGCCTATAGCTCAGTTGGTGAGAGCGCACGCCTGATAAGCGTGAGGTCAGTGGTTCGAATCCACTTAGGCCCACCAGTTCAGAGGGAGTGAGAGGAGTCACGATGGCTCTTTTTGCTCTCTTTTTTCTAACAAACTTCTAACAGATTCGCCGAAAAGAGCATTTTGAAGTCGGTCTCCTACGCCGTGTTGAACCTGAGGCATCAGATGCCCATAACGATCAAGGGTTAAGCCAACAACATCCCCTATGTCAGAATAGCCAAGAAGTGGCTCGTGAGGCTAGAGGACATACATGGATTATTCCCCTCGTAGAGACTACGTACAATGAACTCCATGGAATCTAAACCTATCTCCATGGAAGGTGAATTTGCCGCTTAAGGGTTTACTATTCCCAGTGCATTACGGCAGGTTTTCCATGGCGTCCCCGCCGGCCTTTCGGCTCTTTTTTAATGACTGCGCAAACTCAGCCTTTCTAGACTCTCGCAACTTGCTTTCTTAATGACTGAGAAAACTGTACTTATCTAATGCCATGTCGCTTTGGTTTCTTCCTAGACTCCATTCTTATGTGTGATTCTTCTCCACCGAGTCGATCAGACTATTCGCTGCATTCCTTGCTACCTTGCAGCAAATACTGCCAGTCAATGGGATCTTCGGTTTTAGATCAGCGTGCCAATGGATCATGGTTGAGCCTTCGTGATCTTCAAAGTCAACCTTGCCAACATATTCTTTCATTGGCGCACCGCCTATTATTCGATAGGCAAATGAATGGGGCGGATCTACTGTATCAAGAATTTCACGCACGCGGATTTTCCCTATCGTGATTGTTCTTATTGTTCCGGTGCCACCGGTGTTTGGATCACCTTCCTTTTCCACTTCTATCTGGACCTCGGGGCCTGGAGACTTTGTAAAATCCCCCAAAAGTGACCATGTTTTTTCAATTGGCAAATTGATCTTGCGCTCAAAAGAAAAAGATGCCATTTCCCCCTCCTATCTTCTGGACCCAGCATTGCTTATATTCATCCAGATAGCGACTCACAGACTATCCAAAGGCATAGCAACCATGGTCTTTGTTTTCATCACCGAACTGAACTGTAAGATAAATTGAAAGGCAACCTTTTCATTTGGAGCTTCAAATACCATGACCGCACATGGATCCCCCATCAAAGCTAAAGTTTCTCTCATTGTGACACCCTCTGGTATCTTTGGGTCCTTCCCTAACTGGATTGCCTCTTCAGCTTTTCCTGGGAGCACATCTCCTAAGCAGACAAATCTCATTTTCATTTCCTCCCTATATAAACAAGTAGTCATTGAAATCTTCCATAGACTTGTCTCCAATCCTTTATGGCAATTCCTGGTAAATGGCGTAATAGAAAAGACCCCACGAGGTGTGAGGTCTTTTTCTGGTTTGTAGACTTTAGGCACTTATAGATGACCTGCTACAAAGGAGGATCAAATGGATCGCTCGGATCTGTTCCGTTGGTCACCTCATCCCCATCACTTATACCGTCACCATCAGTATCAGTGTTGAGTGGATCAGTGAGATATGTCATCACTTCTTCATAATCACTAAGCCCATCACCATCACTATCCCAGTTAGCGGGCTCTGTCCCATATACGATCTCTTCATAATCACTAAGCTCATCACCATCTGTATCAGTGTTGAGTGGATCAGTGAGATATGTCATCACTTCTTCATAATCACTAAGCCCATCACCATCACTATCCCAGT
>CAYFXD010000070.1:0-10611 GCA_964347095.1 uncultured Actinomycetota bacterium
CATGGAATGATTGTATTTGGCACATAATGTTCATGATAGCCGCGTTGCTTACCTGGCTAATCGCTGCGGTGAGCGCTGCTGTCTATTTGTTCAAATACCAGGCAAGCGGTTTTGCCGAGGGAGCCGGCGAGAGTTTGAATGCTGATGCCTCCTCCTATTGGAAGAATCAGCGATACAGACTAATGCGGGTCTATTTATACCTTGGACTGTTGCTATTCACAGGGGGGATCGTCATGGGATATCTTGACTCCCAAGTATATTGGGAAAGCAGTCCCTTCGGGGATATGAAGGTTATTTTCACGCTCATTGCGTGGGCTTATTATGTGGGCGTTCTCGCTACAAACATAGTCCTTGGGCTGAAAAAACACCCTGAAAGAGCCCGCATCGGTGCAATTTTGGCGCTAATCGGCCCGGCATTTCTGTTGTTGAATATTTTACTCAGCAAGCTCGGAGGGCTGCATCAATATCTTTGACCGTTGCCAGCTTCAAGGACCGGTCTGTCCGTCTGCGATCTGGTCGATCGTCTTAGTTATTCTTTTCCAATGAGAACCTGGCCAAAAGACGCTACTACACTTGGGACAAAAGCTGAACTGCTTATGGATTCTGTGGATATAACTTGGTACTCTGCCCCTCGCTTCTTTTGACGATAGTCTCTTGGTGACTACATTGCATTTGGGGCAGATTTGATGAGAGACGTCAAATCTCTTAAGATCCAACTCCTCAAGCAGCTGTAGGAGTTGCTCCTCCAACGTATGGTTTCTGATCAGCACGGCCGATACCTCACCTCTGGCCACTGGCCTCGTTTTGCAGAGCTGCGTGTCCCTGGTAAGTAGGATCCTCTGCTCTTCCTTGGCAATTCTAATGAGCAGGGCGTCGTCTGCATTGTCCAGGTACTTTGTATCGAAACCAAGCATGCGGAGCCACTTTGCCAGCTTTCCAAGCATCTGATCTGCAATGAATTTTGGCACTTGATCGGAAGCACCCATGTTCATCCAGAGATTGGTGAGTTCTTGCCTGTTAGGAAGGATCAAATTCTAAAGGCCTTGGAAATATTCGAAGATTGCCTTTCGCAAAAGCAGCTTTTTCAGAGCATCGGAAAGATTGATCAATTCCGAGAGCACCTCTGTGCTGCGGCCTGATGTTCCGGAACGGTCTTGCCTGACAATCGGGAGCAAGATTTGTTCAAAAAATGAGCTCTCCCGATCTGCAAAGTGCTGATAGAGACGCAAGTGACGTGGCTCGGTCCCGTACTTGCCCATTTTATGAACAATAGTGATCAGCTCGATATCATGTTCATCAAATACTTTGCCGTCCTGAGTCTCCTTCGGCTCCAAAAGCCCAAAGGACTCAAGACCTTTAAGTTCTTCAACTGTTATCCCTGTCTTCATGGCTGTGTCCTCGATCGAGAAGTAGGTAGTCTCCGCCGCCTGTGGCGCCAAGATTTCTTCGGTGCCGATGGGCTTCACAGCAGCCTCCAGGGCAACCGCCTCTCCCCTATCTATCTTCTCAAGTCTCTGCCTGATTACGTTGAGAGGGAGATACTCCTCTTTTTGCAGCCTCAGAATGATTTTTAGCCTGTCTAGATCCTCTTGAGAGAACTTCCGGTAGCCGCCCGGTGTTCTTTTTGGCTTGAGAAGTCCTTCTTCCTCTAAATATCTAACTTTGCTGATTGATAGACCTGGGAACTCAGGCGCGAGTGTCTTGATAACTTCACCAATGGTCAGATAATCTCTCTTTCGGGATTTCACGATGCTGCTAGCTCCTTTCAGCCTTCGTCGGATCTTTGGGATCTGCCCTCAAGAAAGATGAGCTTAAACTTGCCGACTTGAACCTCATCGCCGTGCTGCAAGATTTGCCTTTCAATTCGGGTGCCATTAACGTAAGTACCATTCAAACTCCCTACGTCAGCTACTTCAACTGCGGATGGCCCCACTTTTACTTTTGCATGTTTTCGCGATACCGTTATGTCGCCGAGAAAAATATCGCTCTGAGGATCTCTTCCTAATGTGATCTCCCCCGTCTTGAGAGGAAATCGTTGACCTACTGTCGAGCCTCTCTTCACAACGAAAACTGCTTCCTCCGAAACAGGCTCTACTTGCACTGGAGCTTCTTTTTCTGGTTCGTCCAAGGGCCGGAATGTAATGGTTGTGTCCATCACGTCTTTCAGCCCTAAATCAGCTCCGCAATATTGACACACCTTTGCATCTGTATGATTCTCTTTTCCGCACTGATGACAATGCATAAGATTCCTCTGGTAGATTTCGACTCATACCGTATTATTCCTGCCAGAAAATGCTATTCAGGCCGAACCTTGGCCACATCCTAAGTGTGTACCTTGGATAGTATTGGGCTAGAAGATATCTTATTGTTCGTCTTTATCTTTATGATTCTTTTCAGCGTTCCTTTGCGAGATCTTTTCACGCCATTTCTTTTCTCGTTCCTTGAACTTTGCTAGGAGATTTTTTTTCTCGATAGATTCTTGGGCCTTGTCACCAAATAGTACGTTGTCCTTCTCGCTTAAGGAGTGGTAGTGTTTTTGCGTGGGAGTTTGAATACCTTCTTCCCCTGAAGATCTCACATTGCGCTGAACATCCTTGTCACTCACCGGTTCCTCCTCTTGCTTTCGGAAACAAATATGCTTCTAATCTACCTCCGGAAATTCGGGAGCGCCTTCCGCCAGAATCCTCGTCAAATGTTCAATATCTTTTCCCGAGATGAGGGATTCTCCGCTTTTTCTCTTCTGTTTAAGCCTTTCTACCAGCTCTGCCTTTAGAATATCGATCTTACCATGCAGAATTCTTCTTTGATAGGATATCTTCTTTTCCTCTTTGTAAAGCTGGTCCAGAATCTCTCGCAGCTCGGCATCACTTTTCTCGTGCAGATCAGCGAGCAGTACCTCATTATGAACATTCTTGGCCGACTTTTCATTGGTCAACACTAACCGCTCCCTTCAAATGAGACATCTGTCGGATTGGTCAGACTATATACCTCCTGAACTGATATCTTGCCCAATTCAGTGTTTGTAATGCTAGTGTATCATAAAAGTGTGAAATGTACCCATAACCCCTCTCATCAAATCAAAAAAGTTTTGGGTGTAGGAACGCTGAAGACTTGCAAGACATCCAGTTGGTTGTAAATATTCTGCTTCAGACTGTATTCTCCTGCAACGTGCGGGACAGTCTCAACTCGGTGATTCGCTTGAAGACTAGCTTCAGCCAAAGCAGGAAGCTCATTATGCGGCCGGGTTTGGTCACAGTCTTTTTGGCCCGCAACTCGACTGTTCCAAGACTCTTCCCGAACTGCAAGATCTCTATTTCGCCCATTTTCTGCCCTTTGGTGACCGGAAGGGTGACTCGATTCTTCGTCTGAATTCTTTGCTCAAGGCTATGAGGGGTTTTGTCCACCTGGAGAACGAGATCTCTTGCCGCCACGACTTCGAGCTCATCATCCATTATTTCCGGAAGTGTAAGGCGTTTGTAGGTCTTGCCCTTCTTGATGATTTTTCGAATACTGAATTGGTTGAAGCCATATTCGAGCAGATTGATGGAATCCTGTGTGCAGGAGGCTGATGTGGGACTATTGAGAATAACTGAAACCAGCGTTACTCCATTCTTGTTGGCAGAGGAAACCAGGCAAAATCCTGCCTGTCGAATAAAGCCGGTCTTTATCCCAGTTGCGTAAGGGTATTGCCATAGCAGCTTGTTGTGGTTCTCTACCTTGATTGCAGCATCCGATGCTGGTCTTGCTATTACATACTCTTTTGTTGCTACGATCTTGCGGAACATCCTGTCTTTGAGGCAGTAGCGAGCGATCAGAGCTATATCATAAGCAGTTGAGTAGTGGTTTGGATCATAGAGCCCATGGGCATTGGCAAAATTGGTATCCATGGCTCCGATGCTCTTGGCCTTTCGATTCATCAGGGCGGCAAAACCGGACAAGGAGCCACTTACGTGTTCCGCCAATGCAGCCGCAGTGTCATTTCCTGATCGAAGCAGAAGACCGTAGAGCAAATCTTGGACACTCATTTCGGTGCCTGGCGTCAGATACAAGCCTGACTCCCCAATCTCTGATGCTGCTTTGCTCACGGTGACTTTCTCGTTCAATTTTGCATGCTCCAGTGTTATTATGCCCGTCATCATTTTAGTAGTACTTGCCATTGCACGGCGCTCGTTTGAATTCTTTTCATACAGGATCTGCCCCGATTTGGCGTCAACAAGTATGGCCGAAGTAGCAGAGATTTGAGGCCGGTTGGCCGCTTGACGCGGCTGTGCCGTCACTATGGGGCTGCAGAACCACAAAATCAGCAACGTTAGCAAAAGTGAAAATGCCTTGCGCAGCATCCTTGGATTTCCTTTGATCATCGAGTCTATGAACAGAAGTCTTTGCAGCTGCTGTGCCCCAATTCTCTTATGGCCGGAAGTGTATTGCAAAAGGTCTAGCCGATAAATCAACAATAAATCTCTACTTTAGGACACTGGTTATTTGTTATTATCGCGTCTGCATTGCCGCTGTTTACAGCATCAATTACATGCTCACTGTGAACAGATGGCGCCAGCGCTTCTATAGATCGCAGTTCTGCAAGCCCCAGACTTACAAATGGTCTGGATAAGACCTACTACCTCTCTATTCCACTGGAAACATATCTAAACACATCTAATTGGGAACAATCAGACGCAGAGCTTCCGGCAACAGTACGAACTTGAACACATCACCTTTCAACACTTCTCCATCTGCGTGACCGAGGCAACCAAGGCCCTTAACCTCGACCTCTCTAGCTCTGTACACAGCAACACTTGCGAGAGATAAATGCTTGCCTTTCACAAGCAAGGGAAGATGATAGAGAACACGCCATTTACGAACATCTTTAATTACACAGATGTCCAGGTAGCCGTCACTTGCGTTCGCCGTCGGAAGTATCCTCATTCCTCCGCCGTATTGGGAACCATTGCCAATGGCAATCAGCCAGGCCTTTACGCGTCGACTCTTGCCATCCATGCTTAAGCTATATTCGGCTGGGTGACTCGAGACAAGCACTTTCAGCAAGGCCAGAACATGTCGTACCATTCCTTTTGTTGCAAACGAAACTGCACGCGCTGCCTCGGATACTTGTGCATCCAGTCCCACGCCTGCAATATTTATGAAATATCTGTTGTTGATCTGCCCGACATCGATCCTTTTGGTGTTGCCCGAAAGGATGCTCCTACAGGCCTTGCGGATGTCAGTGGGGATGTTTATGCCTAGGGCGAAATCATTCGAAGATCCGGCAGGGATTATTCCCAATGTTACATCGGCACCGTCGATGCCGTTTATGACTTCATTGACTGTGCCATCGCCCCCAACAGCAATGATTGTATCAAAACCCTCATTGACCGCGTTCTTGGCAATAACAGTTGCATCATGAGGCTTGTGTGTAGATTCAAGCGACACTGAGACATCATTTTCTTTGAAGAACTCGAGTATGTCACTGGTCTTTTTTGTGTCAATCCCACCGGCAACTGGGTTCACCACAAGCTTGATCAAGGAGCTCACCATATTTCCCATTCAATGATCGCGTAGTCGAAGACGGCTATTCTCCAATGATTTTCATGACTAGAGTTCTATTCCGGGGCCGTGTGTCAAAGTCAACAAATATGATCTGCTGCCAGGTGCCCAACTGCAGCGCCTTCCCGCTGAATGGAACAGTGATCGCCGGACCTATGAGTGATGCTCTCAGATGCGAGTGTCCATTCCCGTCACCCCAAGCACTATCATGGGCATATCGATGATTCTCGGGAACCAGCCTGTCCATCAACTCCTGGAAATCCTTCACCAAGGCCGGCTCAAATTCAATTGTGGTCAGTGCTCCAGTCGCGCCTGGTGCAAACAATGAGACAACACCTGCATCCAAAGGCGAATTCTCAAGCTTCTGCTCCACCAAAGGTGTTATGTCAATTACATCGCTGTTCCCCTCCGTTGCGAAGGAGACATTCTGCTCAATTATGGGCATGTGCGTCCTTTGCATCCAACAACCTATGGGGATATAGACTATTGTACGGGCTCTGTTGGTGCCGGTTGCGTTTGTTCCGCAACTTCTTGTTCCGCCGGAGTTGTGTCCATGATTCCGACCCGGACAACCTCAGTCCTGGGCTTGTAGCGGCTGAAGAACTTGTCTTCTCTAATGATTTGGCCATCTCTATGCACCGCTCTGCGAACCGTAATGTCCCGTCCATCTACTCCACTTGTTTCGATTATCTCCTGCCCTTTGGGCAAAGTCGGATCATCCACTTTTTTGACCGGAAATGCTTTGAAATTGGTGAAATCCGTGGCTTTGTGTGATACCTCTGTGCCATAATCTGTGCCGTAGATTGCAACTGTAATTGCTTTGGATGAAGTCCAGGTTTTCAGAAGCAAGTAAGTTTTGGTGTCATTCCTGAACTTGAAATCTGGTCCGCCCCATGCAACAGTGGCATCTCTTCCGTCCGGATAATGAGAAACGTAAAAACTGTGGTTCTGTCTGGAAGTCACAGGGTAACCTGCAAAAAAGACTGTATTAAAGAGAGTGGTGGCGACTTGACAGATTCCTCCCCCGATAGACGGCACCAGTTCTCCTTGGACGATCGTCGGTGCTTCCTGATAGCCCTTTTCAGCTGTGCGAGGGCCAGTTGTCTCGTTGAATGAAAAAACCTTCCCCGGCGCCACAATGACACCATCAAGGGCGCGGGCAAGCAATCTGATGTTGTTGACTCTCGGCCTGTTGTCTGAGCTAAACGTAGTCGTAAAAGTCGAGATCCTTTCGTTGATTCCCATTTCTTGAGCCTCTTCAGTTGTTCGCTCCGGCTCAGTCATCTTCGTAGAAAGAACAATCTGGCGTGGCGGATCGCCGACAATCTCCTGGTTCATGCCATCTAGCGCTGCATCGGTGTCAATTCTGATTCCGTTCTTGCTGGGGACTATGTGTACGGATGCTCCATCAACACTGAACTCAGCATCCTGCGACTCGACATTCAGGTCTTCAGTCAGACCGCCAATATATTCTGTCACCTTGGTAGGATCGAGTTCTGCCTTCAGCTTTCGGCCTGTCTTTGTTTTGGTCTGAGGGACCTTCCTAAATCGGATGAGTTTGCCGATCTCTTTGCTGTCCAACTGCCAGATGCTGGCTTTGTAAGTAAGTGTGATGGGATGACGCAGCATCTTTCTCGTTGTTTTCAATGCTGCTTCTGCGTCATCCTCCGTTATCTCGACCGGTATTATGGATACAGGAACATCAATGGTTCTTTGCCTGGCCACAACTAGTTTGGCTTTGACAAGGGAAAAGACTTGCGGTTTGTCAACGTGCACCCCGATCTGACTGGGCGTTATTTGAGCACTCCCATCAGTGATTGAGATGCCTGCATCCACAGGGTCACGGTCTATTTCTGCGGCCATCTTGTTTACATAGTCGCTGATCAGTTTGTTGTCAATTGAATATATTAGCGCTGATTTGTGGGTCTTGATCCAGCAAGACAGTCTTTGCCTGATGCAATTGATGATGCCGCCTTCTCTTCCTATTGCATATGCCTTCGCCACGCTCTTTTCTATACTTACCTGGACATTAAATTGCGCTGGCGTAATCCTCCAATTCGTTCTTTCGTATCTGATATTGACGGGTCTATGCAGGGCAAGACGGAGGTTGGATTCAAGCTTTTTGCTTGCCTGCGCAGGTGTGAGGCCTCCGACATGAATGTCTCCGATCTTGACTCCAGGGTGGACATGCCCCAGTGCAATGAGTCCATCAGATAGAATCAGCCCGAAGAAAAGGAGCAAAAATAGACACCCCCCAAGGAAGATTGATTTACTATCGATCCTGGTTAAGAGCGGCTTGAGTAATCGCCGGCTTGTTTGCGATTTCAAGAGGAATGGCATTGGCACCTCATTGTTGTGGCTTTTTCACGGCTTTGGCATATTCATTCATGTTTTTGCCTTCCAGAGCAGGAACTTCTTGACTTTCTGAGCGCTCGATGACCAGAGAAACACCCTCGAGGGAGCTCAGTGCATCCCGTATTCCTCCAGGTAAAGTGATGGCTTGATAAAGAACCTCCGGATCGCCTATTGCCTTGATGGGATAGGGGGAGCTTAATTTGGTCGAATTCAAATAAATGCCCTTCTTTCGCCGTCCAAAGGCGCTAGCCGCGACTACACGCTTGTTGTTCAAGGCTATGGCTTCAGCGCCTCCTGCTCTCAGTTCCTCGATGACCCCCAGGAGATCGGTCCCATTGAGAATGTGTTTCTTGTCGGAGACAACGATAGTGACGCCTTCACCCTGAACAGCCGTTAGGCCGGCAAGTATTCTGAGATGTTCTAGGTTTCTGGCTGCTTCATTTAATATTGTTTTGCGGCTTGCGGTCTCGCTGTCGTATTTATAAAGCCTGATCCTCGCATCAGTTACTTCCGAGCGAAGCGTCTCGGTCTCATACGTAAGATCTTCTACGATCTGACCGAGGTCTTGCTCAGATTGTTCACTCAGACGCTGGTTATAGCTTTGAGTTCCTCGAATCTGCGTAACCAAGAAGAAACCCATAACTGTGAAAATCAGGGCAATTGTTATTTGTGTTCGCTGTGCATGGAAATTAAGAAAATTTTGCATGATGCATACCTCAAACGCTCTCAAAAAATGTATCTTCTGATAATACCGAGGTTGCGAAAAAGGCGGACACCAAATGCTACGACCGCAGCCAAATAGAGTTCGCCAATACCCAATTGATCCCCTACGTAGACGATGAAAGCAGCCATCAGGGTATTAAAGAAAAATCCAGTAATAAACAATCTGTCTTCGAAAGTCTTTTCTAGACTTGCTCTGAGTCCGCCGAACGAACTGTCCAACGCTGCCAACATTGCAATGCCCAAATATCTAACATAGGCGGGTGGAACCGGTATTCTCAAAATGAGGCCCAGCAGTATCCCCAAGATCAGTCCAAAAAGTGGAAGCACTAATTCTCCTTTTCAGTGGCGCGCGCATATTCAATTCCGATTTTTCCAACATACGCTGGCAACTTATGCTCTGAGACCTCTTTGACCTCGAATTGGAGAGCCAACGCCTTAGCATATCCCTTTAGGAGGGGCTTTACCTCATAGTTTTTGTCTATTGATTCTGCGAGTTTTGAGGGATTCCCGATTGCCTTTATCTTATAAGGGGATGCCAACCGTGTATAGTTGACCAGGATCGTATTGCCGGCACAGCGGATCGATGAGGTTGAAATCAGTCTTTGTCCATTTATTGAGATGGCTTCGGCGCCGCCTGCCCACAGTGCATTGACGACGACCCTCAGATCATAGTCATGAATGATATAATTGATTGGGTCAGTTCCGGTCGGGATCTGAGGACTGTCACCCAATATAACTTCAACACCGGGACCTGTCACCGGCAAAAAGCCGGCAGCAAGTTTTTGAGCTTCAAGCTCTTGCGTAAAGGAGGCAAGTACCCCCTCCTCGGATGCCGCTTCTTTTTCGAATTTGCCTATTCGCCTATTGAGGTCCTGCAGCTGATCCTTCAGCGTGTCGCGCTCATTTTCCAGGTCTTTGACAACTTGAATAAGACCCTTCTTGCGTAACTCAGTCGTATCCTTGCCAAGATGTTGATGGGTGATGAATGATGTGGAGAGTAAAAGCCCCAATATGACGAGAACAAAAGCCAAGGAGGCGTGGCCTTTGGGAATCTGCAAACGGAGGATCTTCATTCTCTTAGCTCTTTCACCTGAACGCCTTTTCAATAAGTATAAGGATTAGTTTTATTATTGCAAGATGGATTGCGACTTTGTTCTCCTATGAGCAGGGGGCGGGAAAGCATGGCCTTGCATAAAAGAAGGGCATGTGGCTTTGAATTACACTTGCTCTACCATTTCTAGGGCAAACGATTTCAACTGGCTGAATCCCCTTTGGGATACCGATTCAATGTAGATGCGAACTAAAGGCTCTGTGCCCGAGGGTCTGGCAAGCAGCCAATCCCCTCCTGCTAGCGTGTACCTCACTCCATCGCTTGTGTCAATATCCTCGATTCTCTGATCGCCGATCACATCTGGCGGATCGTTGATCAGTCTTTTCAGCAAAGCAACTTTCTTTTCCAATGGAATCTCTATGTCCAAACGCGTGTCATGGTAATTGCCGTATTCCTGATGAATCTTCTCCAGTTGCTGCGAGAGTGGCTCTTGCTTCTGCGCCGTGAGCTCCGTCAGCAGAAGATCGGCCAGGATACCGTCTTTCTCTGGTATGCTTCCTTGGACACACAAGCCGCCGCTTTCTTCGCCAGCCAAGATCACCTCGGTTTTTCTTACAGCCTCGGCAATGTACTTGAATCCGACATAAGGTGTTTCACGCAATTCAACATTGTTTTTAGCCGCAATAGCATCCAGCAGATGCGTGGTTGCTATCGAGCGAACCAATATGCCGCTCAAGCCTCTTTCCCTTATCAGATAATCACTCAAAAGCGCTAGAATTTGATTTGCTCGGATGTAGACACCTGTCGAATCAACCGCTCCAAACCTGTCTGCATCTCCATCGAGCGCTACTCCAATGTCGGCTTTCTTATCTGCAATCAGTTCAATCAATTCGCCCAAGTTCTCTTTACTAGGATCGGGCAGAGATCCACCGAAGGATGGA
>CAYFXD010000071.1:0-2694 GCA_964347095.1 uncultured Actinomycetota bacterium
ACAACGCCATCTATCTTTCCGATCCGCCCGATGTGGTTGAGCAGAAGGTAAGATCGGCAATTACCGATCCTGCTCGCATCCATCCGACAGACCCTGGTCATCCCGAGGTTTGTACGATCTTCAGTTATCAGCAGGTTTTCAACGAAGAGAATGTCCCTGAGATTGAAGAGGTTTGCAGAGCGGGCCGCATTGGCTGCGTCCAATGCAAGAAGAAGCTTGCTCAGGCTGTCAATTCTTTCTTGGAGCCGATGCATGGACGAAGGGAGAAATTGATCAGAGAACCACAATTGATCGATCAAATATTGATTGATGGAACCGAAAAGGCGCGATCAGTGGCTCAGGCCACTATGGAACAGGTGAGAGCTGCAATGCATCTTAAATACTTCGACAAATGATACAGCAGATCTTTTGCACCGCCAGCGAAGAGGGCGGCCGCAACTAACATGGATCCGACTTGTGGGAGCTTGGGACGCGACACACGGCTGCAAAAGAATGGAGGAATCTTGCAGTATCAGGTTAAGCTGGACATTTTTGAAGGTCCGTTTGACTTGCTCTTGGACCTCATCACCAAGCAAAAGATCGATGTCTGTGAGTTGTCTTTAACCGAGATAGTCCAGAATTACCTAGATCATATCGGTCAAAAGGCGCAAATTGATTTAGAGGTGACCTCGGAGTTTCTGATCATTGCTGCAACTCTTCTTAAAATCAAATCAAACTCTCTTCTTGGCCCTGATGACAATGAAGAAATTCATGATTTATCTCCGACTGAGGCCAGGGAGCTGCTGATAACTCGATTGCTTGAGTACAAGAGATTCAAGAATGCTTCCGCACATCTGGAAACACTGATTGAATCGCAGTACGGCTATCACCGGCGTGTGGAGGCATCTACGGTGCCTGTATTTACGGCGCCGGAGCTTGTGGGTCAGACAAGCCTAAATGACCTGGCCTCTTTGCTAATCTCGGTGCTTACGAGCTCAGATCATGGTGACGTGCTGGTTTCGACCCAGCATATCCTCTGTCCGCCGGTGAATCTGGGCGAAAAAGTTGATTTTGTCTTAGACCGAGTCCGCAGCAAAGGAGAGGAAACTTTTCGAAATCTCACCGCAGAATGCCTATCCAGGATTGAGGTTGCGGTAACCTTCTTAGCTGTGCTTGAGCTGCGTCGAACAAGAAGAATTACTGTAGAGCAGAACGAGGCATTTGGTGAAATAGTAATTCGATTTGACAACCTTGGGCAGGAGCAGTCCGGAGGCGATTCTCTTCACCAACAAATTGCCCAGGATATGCACCACTAGGCTCATTGCCAAGGAGGATAATGGAGTATCTAGACAGCATCAAGGCAATCATTGAATCGCTGCTATTGGCAACTTCAGAACCGATCTCATTGGAACGATTTGGGACAGTAATGGGGGCCGAGGAATCCGATATATGCAAGGCGATTGAACATCTCCAAGCCGAATATGCTGCGGCAAAAAGAGGATTCGTGATCCGGCAGGTTGCCGGAGGATATGGCTTATACACCAATCCCGATTACGGTTTCTATGTGGACCGACTGTCCAAGGGAACTTTGCCGCGGCGACTAAGCCGGGCGGCCTTGGAAGTTTTGGCCATAGTCGTGTTCAAGCAACCGATCACTCGCGCTGAGATCAACAATATTCGGGGGGTGAATTCAGAGTCAGCGATAAACTCGCTGGTTGAAAAGGACCTGATAGCCGAAAAAGGCAGAGAAAAGACTGCAGGAATGCCGATCCTATATCAAACCACAACGTCTCTTCTGGAAGTACTGGGACTTAATGATATCAGTGAACTGCCCCAGCTAACGCATTTTGCTCCGGACGCAGAAACCGCTGCACGGATAGAGGAGCAATTGACGTCATCGTTTGGTGGTGAGAGAGTGCCGGAAGATGAGTCTATTTGCATCAAGCCAGTACAGGAATGATAAAGCTTATTAGGACATTCTCAGAATAGGATCAACTAGAAAGCAGAAAGCAGGAGTTTTCCATGGAGCGTTTACACAAGGTCATGGCCAGGGCCGGAGTTGCCTCGCGCAGAAAATCTGAACAGTACATTTTAGAGGGCAGGGTAAAGGTCAACGGTGTAATCGTTAGGACCCTGGGCTTCCAAGTAGACCCCTTAATGGACAAGGTTGAGATAGATGGCAAGCCTGTCGATTATTCCAAGCAACGTATCTACATTGCTTTGAACAAACCCGCCGGTTACCTGACAACGGTTCGAGATCCCTTCAACCGACCCATCGTCTTTGATCTTATCGATATGCCAAAAGCCGGGCTTTTTCCAGTTGGCAGACTGGACAAGGACAGCGAAGGCATTTTGTTGCTTACCAACGATGGCGACCTGGCCTATAGGTTGACTCATCCGCGTTTTAAGGTAGAGCGAACTTACCTGGTCGAAGTGCGGGGTTGTCCCGAGAACAATATTTTACGCTGTCTTCAAAAAGGGATTATTCTGGAGGACGGACTGACGGCTCCAGCAAGAGTGAAATTAATAGAACGTCGCGGAGATCGTTCGCTCTTGAAAATGGTTATCAGCGAGGGCAGAAAACGACAGGTCAGGAGAATGTTCGACAAGGTCGGCCATCCGGTCACTAGTCTCACCCGTATATCAATGGGTTGCCTAGAGGTTCAGGAACTGCCTGTTGGACATTACCGCCTTCTTGATTCCTCAGAGGTCGTT
>CAYFXD010000072.1:0-23213 GCA_964347095.1 uncultured Actinomycetota bacterium
AATGCCTTCCTTGCGAAAGATCAGGATCTTTGCTTTTCCATCGCAGGTAACAGTCTTAGATGTTCTGCTTTCAAACAAGGATCTGGTTTTTTGAAGTACAATTTCCTTAGGGACCTTGACCTTGCCCGCCAGCGGTATCCAATACACGTGAGGTCTCTTCTCATCGGAGGTGCGGTCTCCCCGCACCGAAAAGAATAATCCTGTTATCCTGGCATCGGCCAGATGCTCACTCCTGGCCTCGATCTCCAGGCTAAACTCACTGCTTTGAGCCAAAAGGTCGACTAGTCTGTCAAGACCATCCAGGGAGTCTATCTCTTCCGTGTCAACCTTGGCCGTTGTCAGGTTCGCGGATTCCCCAGAGCGGTCCTCTTCTAATAGCCGGTTTAGAAGAGTGTTGAACTCAAGGGATTCAAAGACCTCGGTCAGAGCCTGCCGATCCCAATTTCCAACTTTGCACTCGCTGGGATGAATTTCAATGGGAAGATCCGTTTCCAGGATTGCCAGCTCCTTGCTCAAACGAGCAATTTGGCTGTTGTCCCGTACCGCCTCTTTGAACCTCTTTGCATCGATCTGGTCGATATTCTTCAAAACCGATTCCAAGCTTCCGAACTGCTGGATCAGTTTTGTTGCAGTCTTTTCACCCACACCCGGAACACCCGGAATATTGTCTGATGGGTCTCCTTTGAGTCCCAGCAAATCAGGCATTTTCTCCGGAGGCACTCCGAATCTTTCGATCACTCCTTCCCGATCATAGAGTCTAGTATCGGTGATTCCGCGCTTTGTGGCCAAGACAGAGACGGACGGAGAAATCAGTTGCAGCGCATCTCGATCGCCGGTGACGATAAGCACTTGGTTGTCTTGCTCCAACTGCTTGGCTAGTGTTGCAAGGATATCATCGGCTTCATAGCCTGCAAGCTCTGCGATAGGAATAGCCATTGCTTTCAGAATTCTTTTGACCAATGGAAATTGGTCCTTAAGCTCATCCGGCGGCTCAGTACGATGAGCTTTGTACTCTTCAAATTTCTCCATACGTGAAGGTTTGCCCTTATCGAAGGCAACAATCATGGAGTCTGGATTTTCGTCCTTGAGCAGTCTTATCAGCATGCTCGTGAAACCGTACACTGCATTGGTCACTTTTCCCTGTGATGTAGCAAGAGTAGTGGGCAATGCAAAAAAGGCGCGGTATACTAAGCTGTTTCCGTCGATCAGAATGAACTTGTTCTTGCCCAATTAATAACACTCCTTAGTGGTAAAGGCGGGGCTGCCAAAGACCAAAACCGGATGTACTGTGGGCCGTTCACCGACAAGATACACCAAAGAGACGCCTTCTTGACAAGGCAAACAGCTTCTTGCAGCGTCAGCTTAAGTGCGCCAAAAAACACCTAAGGCCTTGTGTATCATTTGCAACATATCCGGCTCTAATTGTACAAATCCTGATCTCTATTGACAACGAAAAAGGGCCCGCATCGCTTTTTGTTGATGCGTACATGTTTGGATCATTGGATCCTCAAGAGTGGCTTTGACTCGGTGATTGACGCCCTGACAGGCCGATTCCCTGTGAGGCCTGCATATGTGGATTGATTGCGCGGTGTGCAGAGCTGAAAAATTGCAAAAAGTCTGGCCCTTCAAATCAATTTACAGTAAGCTGGAACAGGAATAACAAAGGGGGTTTGGCTTGGTGCTTGGATGGATCCTGGGGAGCACCATTTTAATAAGTCTAATTTCGTTACTGGGTGTTATTTTTATTGCTTTGAATGAAAATGCGTTGCAGAACCTGCTTCTGGTAATGGTAGGTTTGGCGGCAGGCGGACTAATGGGAGGCGCTCTCTTTCATCTCCTTCCCGAATCATTGGAGCATGCAAAGAGCATGACAGTCTTCCTCTACACAGGCCTAGGCTTTGTACTTTTCTTTCTGCTTGAGCGGGTCTTTTTTTGGCGTCATTGCCACGAGGGCAAATGTGACGTTCATGCATTTACATACCTAAGTGTTCTGGGCGACGGAATTCACAATTTCGTTGACGGTGTGACCATTGCTGTTAGCTTCTCGCTCAGCTTGAGTCTTGGGCTCTTCGCTGCGCTTGCAATAATTCTACACGAGATCCCACAAGAAATCGGTGACTTTGCCATTCTTGTCTATGGAGGTTTCAGCAAGCTTAAGGCCCTTCTTCTCAACTTCATGACAGCGTGCACTGCGGTAATTGGCGCCCTGATCGGCTTTTTCTTTGCAAGCTATGCCGCTAATCTCTCTCTTGTCTTCCTGCCGTTTGCCGCAGGTGGGTTTCTCTACATAGCCAGCTCTGATCTGATCCCTGAACTGCACAAAGAAAGAGACTTCAAGAAAAGCAATCTCTCTTTCGTTTTCTTTCTTCTAGGTCTTTTGGTTATGTGGCTGGCCAAGACGGTGTTGGGCCAATAGGAGCGCTGCGCGCTCCTATGCAAAATGAAGTGAAAAGTGCAAATTGGGATGGAAAAATCAAGACAAATGGGCTCAACCGCTTCTCGTCTCAAGATCTTCATTCTACAATCTGCAATTTGCATTTTTCATTTGTATCGTGGCAACGTCACATAGCCATCAGGCATTAGGTGAGCTTGCCATTTCTTGCCGAGGCTTTTTTCCAGTATGGAAAGAGCTTCCTGGACCGAGGAAACAGGCATGATGCCCATTTTTTGGGGAATACGAGGATCTTGACTGGATAGCCAAATGATATTGTATTTCCTGGCCTTCTCCATCGCTGCATAGACTGTGTGACCGGGAATCGAGAAGTTCCTTTGTAGTTCCGCCTCGATAGCCTCAAGCTCTTCTAGATCGATCCATCCCTCGTAGACCGGGGATGGAAAGCCTTCGGCTGCCTCGGCAATCAGAACCATGATCCCCCCTTCCCCTAGTGCATAAGCAGCATTGTCCATTGCTTTATGTGCCTGCACAAAATTCATATCCTTGGGGGAACCGCCGCCGCCGACTATGACTACATCGGCCAATTCATCTATGTCGACCCGATAGTTGCTGTCCAGAAAACTGCATCCTTGCGCATGTGCCTGAACTAGGTCTCCGGCAAAAACACCGGCAAGCTCCCTTTGATCATTCAGAACCACATTGACCGAGAAATCTGGATTAGCCATCAAGGCCGCTTCCTGCATATCCTCGTGAACAGGGTTACCGGCAAGCAATGCTGTTCTTGCCATCCTGTTCACACCAGCTCCAGACCGTCCATTCATGACCAGCTTGTGGTTGCTTTGAATGGTGTCAAAAGCAGCCACTCCAGGAAGAATGCTCTTTCTGCCTCCACCAAATCCCGCAAAATAATGATACGTGATAACGCCCAGCAGAATAATCCTGTCAGCCTCCAGAACTCTGCGGTTAAACTCCACTTTTGTCCCACGGCTAGTAGTCCCGGCATATACAAGATCCTGCTTCCGGCGGCAGTCATGATCCACGAGCTCGATCTTTGAAGCAATCTGCGCACCAACAATTGCCTCCTGCTGCCGCCGCGTATGAGACGGATGGGTGCCAGTGGCGAACACTACACAAATGTCCGATTCGGCTATGCCTGATTGCTCCAGTTCCTCAATTAGGATAGGAATTATCAGGTCGGCTTTGGATACCCGTGTCTTGTCTGGAACAACTATGACAACACGCTCTCTGGGTTTGACCATTTCAGCCAAGGGCCTGCAACCAATAGGATTTCGCATTGATTTGAGGACTTCCGCATGAGCATCCTCAAGCCTGGGCAAGACATCCGCTTGTATCACGTCCAATATGTTCTCTTCAGGCACCCTGATCTTTACCTCGCCGTCCCCGTATGCAAGCTCAAACTCCCGTCTCATTTGATTTCCTTCTGATTAGATTATCGATGCCCATTACACAATGCTGCTTAGCAAGAATATGGCACGAACCGGTTCGGGCTCAATGCGCCGATGTTAATGGATGTGCTTCCTTCAACGATCAGTTCGGTCAGAAGCTTTCCGGTAACCGGAGCCAGAGCTATGCCGTCTCCTTCATGGCCAGATGCAAGATAGAAGTTCTCAACCTCTTCCAGTGCACCCAAGACGCACAAACCGTCGGGCGTGCGCGGGCGCAAACCGGCAAAGGCCCGAACCACTTTGAACCCAGCGCAGCGCGGGATAAGCTTGACCGCATTTCTGGCAATTGTTGTCAGTCCTTCATAGGTTGTCCTTTTATTATAACCCACAGACTCTCTGGTGCTGCCAATAAGCAGGTTCCCGGATTCGGTTTGCTCAAAAGTCACGCCGCACTGTCTCTTCCCGGAGTCGCTTTCCAGCTTTGAGCTGATATAGACAGCATTGGTCAAAAGACAGCTCATAACCGGCGATACAGGCTCGGTCACAAGAATTTGTCCCCGCCGGGGAGCAATGGGTAAATCCATGTTGAAAAGCTGTACTATTTCCGACGCCGCTGCACCGGCTGCATCGACAACAAACTTAGGCTTGATCTCTTCCCTGCTGGTAAATATTGTATCTACTAATCTTCTTCCGTCTTTCTCCCCTATCTTGACCTTCTGAACTGCAGCTTGGGTGAGGATCCGGGTTCCGTGGCGCCGTGCGGCGTCCAAAAAGGCAAAGGTTACCAGGATAGGATTTATCTGCGCATCATCCGCACAGAAACTCGCACCTAGTATATGCTGGGCCAAGTAGGGCGCCCTGGCCAAGCTTTGCTTGGCCGAAAGAACCTCAACATTGAGGCCGGCCTTTTTTTGCCTCTGGACAAGATCCTGCAAATAGAGCAGCTGTTTCTCATCTTCAGCAACCACCATTCCTCCGCATCTTCGATATTCCAGCTCACTGCCCAGTTCAGACGATAGATCCCTATATAGCCGAGCACTCTCCAAGGCCATTTCAAGATGAATCCCCGGTGATTTTGACTGCAGGAAGATAAAGCCGTCACATGCGCTCGATGCTCCTGATGCGATTTCATCCCTCTCAACAAGTGTCACATCGATGCCGGCTTTTGACAGGTAGTAGGCTGTGGAGCAGCCAATGATTCCTGCCCCAATAATCAATGCTTCTGTCTCAATCATCTTTCACACCTTTTGCAAGGATCCCCAATTCAATAGGTCTTACCGGTGGCCGGACCGAGGGTGGAGGGATCTGCCCCGCAGATACGCCGGTGTTTCGGATCAGCATGTCCAAAGACACATCACTGCAGGCTCGCCCCTGGCATAATCCCATCCCAGTCCTGGTACGGTTCTTGATTGTCCTAAATGAGCGTGCGTCCCTCTTGATAGCATCCTCTATCTGAGCATCTTCAATCTCCTCACAACGACACACTGTGTTAGTGATGAGTGACGAGTAATCAGTGATGAGTTCGGGGTCTTGGGTCTTGGGTCTTGGGTATGGTAGTGGGGGGCTGGAAGCTGTCTTGATACTCCTTATTTCCATCGCTATTGCTTTCGGCGCAGCGATTGATATCACGGCTGTTCTGTTGAATTTGGGTGGATTCCTGACCATCTTGACCTTTGCGTTTCCAATAACAGCACCATTCGCGCTCACGACATCCACATCTTCACCTACGGCGGGCAGAGGCGAGAATTCGTAAGGGAGATGAACAATAGCCTGCTCCTCAGAATAGGTCTGATCAACAACGAAGATGGCCAATCCTGGACAATGAGCAATGCACAGTTTGCAGCCATTGCATTTGTTCTCAGAGAACACCGGAAGATTGGTTAAGGGGTGCCCGATGGTTATCGCTCCTTCCAAACACATGAATTCGCAGGGATTGCAGGGTATTTCTTCCTTGCAGTGGATGACCGCCACAGGTCCTTCAGAGAGCCTCTTTTTGGAAGGCTGCAGATGCTGGATTGTCCGTTCAGTCGGTTCTACCCTTTTCCTGATCTTTTCACCGCAGGGAGCCGCCATTGAGCTTTCCTCCTCCGAAAGCGAGGTTGCGTTCATCTTCTGTCTTGCTCGCTGTCTTTGCTCTCCCATGGGCCCGTGCCGCAGTTGCTCTAGTCGGGCTTTGATCTGACTCTTTGCCTTGAAGATACGCCCCGCGGTTCCCCGCTCTAGGCTCTCTGCGGCCGAGAGTCCGGCCAGCTTTCCTTCCTCCATTGCAGTACTTGCCTCTTCGATGCCGGCAATATCACCGGCGACATAGAGACCTTTCTTGCTGGTCTGCATGTCAGTGTCATGTATTGGCACATATCCTCCCAGCTCAGGCAGGTACATGCATCCGCAACCTGCCATCCAGGCAAGTTCAGCTAGGGGAGAAAGGCCGATAGCAAGGCAAACCACATCCACTTCGAGCAGTTTCTCGGACCCGCTAATAATGGTACCGGCACGATCAACCTGGCCTATCTCTGCATACTTCAGTCTGTTTTCGCCCCACGCCTGTTTTATCGTGTGCGACGTTAACACGGGTATTCCTGCACGAGTCAGCTTCTCGTAATGAACATCGTACCCGCCTACTCTGCGTCTTTGTTCAATTACAGCAACAACTTCAGCTCCTGCCTGAAGCAGCTGATAAGAAATAATTAGCCCGACATTTCCCGAACCAACCATCAAGATCTTGCGACCAGGCAGCACTCTGTGCATATTTACCAGGGTCTGAGCAGCTCCTGCACCCATTACACCGGGTAATGTCCACCCGGGAAAGACAATCGATCTCTCTTTGGCGCCGGTAGCCAATATTATTGCCCCAGCCTTAATTGAATGAGCCTTTCCGCCGCGACTATAGCCCACCAGGTTATCTTCAAAGAGACCAAATACGGTGCTCTCTAAATCAAGCCCTACGCCTGCGCCGCTTACACCTTCCTCAAGTTGCTTGGCAATCTCAAAACCCCGCATCCCCGCATACTGATCACGGGAACCAAAAAACTTGTGAATCTGCTTAAAAAGTTGGCCGCCTGCTTTTTGATTCTCATCAAGCACCAGCACTTCGCAACCCAGCTTGGCAGCCTCTATGGCAGCGCTGAGGCCGGCTGGACCGGCACCCACCACCACGATTTCCACTTTATCCATTTTGACTGCTCCATTTCCCCAAACCTTTTTGGGTCTCGACCACCATGCCATTTCGTACAGGGGTGACGCACACACGAGTGTTGGATTTTCCATCAACGGTCATCATGCAATCGATACACAGACCGACCGCACAAAAGACACCCCTCGGCTCATCGCGCTTTGGTGTTTCGCGGCACACCACGACTCCCGCGGCCAGAAGAGCTGCCGCAATTGGTTCTCCCTCAAAGGCCTCGATTCGCTTCCCATCAACTTCGATGGTCACCAGCTGCTGGCCTTCAGACGGCCCCAAAATGGGGTGTTCATACACTCTCATAAGAGTATCCCACCTGCTTCACCATCTTTTTTATGAATATATCATCTCTTGATCTCAGACACATTAGTCTGTTGGTCTTGGACACATTAGAAACCCAGTGCTTCTTACATGCTGCCCCCTTCGCATGGTCTCTTTGCAGTACAGATCGGGTACCTCAGATTGAGTGCCTGCTTCTCTGGATCTGGAGCTGACCAGGCTGCTTTTCCGGCAGGAACTGCTATTGTGCCATACCGATTCATCGATCCGCTAGAAAGATGTGGAGAATACCAAAAGCCGGTGGTTTAAATCCACCGGCTTTGCTTTGCTGTTCCATTCCTGCTTTCTGCACCCACCGTTTCGACCGTGCCCACACCAGTGCAGCGACATTCAGAGCATCCCTGAATCGTCCTTACAATAGCGATAGATACTTGCCTAACTCATAAGGGGTGACTTGCCCTTTGTACTCATCCCATTCCAGCTTCTTGTTCCTTATGAACCAGCTGAAGACATGGTCACCCAGTGCTTTTCTGACCAACTCGCTCTCTTCCGTGATCTTTATAGCTTCGTACAGATCTTCCGGAAGTGATCCGATCCCCTCCTTTTTTCTCTCCTCCTCGGTCATTTGATAGATGTTGTTGGTGACTTGATCGGGCAAAGGATATTTCTTTTCGATTCCTTCGAGCCCAGCAGCCAGCATTACTGAAAAAGCAAGATAGGGATTGCATGCGGGATCAGGGCTGCGGTACTCTATCCGCGTTGCCTGCTCTTTTCCTGGCTTGTACATCGGAACCCTAACCAGTGCTGAGCGATTGCGCTGAGCCCAGCACACGTACACCGGAGCCTCATAGCCCGGTATTAGCCGCTTGTAGGAATTGATCCACTGGCTGGTGACCGCAGTTATTTCGCGGGCGTGCGTCAGAATACCGGCGATGTAGTGTTTACCGACATCGGAAAGGTGATACTCGTCATTAGGATCGAAAAACGCGTTTTCGTCCCCCCTAAATAATGATTGATGGGTGTGCATGCCGCTGCCGTTCTCTCCAAAAATCGGCTTGGGCATAAAGGTAGCATAGATCCCGTTTTGCTGCGCCACTTCTTTTACCACAAGTCGGTAGGTCATTACATTATCAGCCATGATTAGAGCGTCCGCGTAGCGCAAATCAATTTCATGCTGACTGGGAGCAACCTCATGATGGCTGTATTCGACGGGGATCTCCATCTCCTCCAACACAAAGATAGTCTCTCTACGAAGATCCATGGCCACATCCAGCGGCGTTAAGTCAAAGTAGCCGCCGCTGTCCAATGTCTCCGTGCCCTCGGAGTCTTTAAAATAGAAGTACTCCAACTCAGGACCAACATAAAAGGCGTACCCCATCTGCTTGGCGCGGGCTAGATTTCTCTTGAGCACATAACGAGGGTCGCCTTGATAATAACTTCCATCAGGATTCTTAATGTCGCAGAACATCCTGGCTACTCCTCGTTCGCCCGGCCGCCAGGGCAGGATAGTGAAGGAAGTCGGATCAGGATAGGCAACCATATCACTTTCTTGAATTCGTGCAAAACCTTGGTTCGAAGAACCATCAAATCCCATGCCCTCGTCCAAAGCACCTTCCAATTCCTCTTCGGTGATGGCAAAGCTCTTCAAAAAACCCAGCACATCTGTAAACCACAGCCGGATGAACTTGATACCATTTTCCTTAACCGCATTCAAAACATATTCCCTGTCTTTGCTCCGCATTTCTGCCTCTCTTTTCCTGTTCTCAGCATCGCACACGATGCGCCTTATCAGATCTGAACCCTCAAGCAATCAAAAAAACCTGAAGCACATTATATAACAATCCCGGCAAAACAAAACGCCCTCCTCAAAAACGGGAAGACGACGGCTTTGTCATTGCCAATCTGACAACTTCTTTGTCGGCAACAAGCTTATACCATCGATGCCTCACCTCTGTCAATCTTTCGATTAAGCCCTCAGTGCTACCTTGTTCCTAGACTTGGTCGACAGCCACGTAGCAGATGATTAATAGTTGCAGGAGACTAGAGATCGAAATCAGGAATACTTGGCACGCCCCGCTTGTGGGCGCTTTCCTTAATCATCATGTCGATTCTCGTTTTGACAGCTATCTCTGCTTTTCCAGTCATCAGATAGTCATCAAGTTGCTGATAGGTTAGGCCCATTTCTGCTTCATCGGTCTGCCCTTCCCACAAGCCAGCTGATGGAGGTTTATCGATGATCTCTCGTGGGATGCCCAGGTGGACTGCCAACTGCCTGACCTGGCTCTTGGTCAAGCTCCCGAGAGGTAGCAGGTCCACACCCCCATCACCATATTTCGTAAAATACCCCACACTCAACTCGCTCCTATTGCCAGAACCGATCACCATGTACCCCAGCTGGTTCGCATAGTAATAAAGTACGATCATTCTCAAACGCGGCTTAAGATTGCTGTCGGCTTTTACCTGCTTATCACTATCGTTTTTTGAGCCCTTCTGAATCCGCTGATCAACCAGTAGCCCCTGGATCAAATCAAAAGCTTTGTCCAACACCACAACGCTTGTATCGATCTCAAATCTGTCGGCAAAATCGAGGGCATGATTCTGATCCCGTGGATCGCTGTGGCACGGCATAATCAACCCAAGAGTATCAGCAGGAAAAGCTTTCTTACATAGCGTTGCGGCGACGGCTGAGTCAACGCCTCCGCTCAAGCCTATCACCGCCCCTTTGCAGCCCGCATCGGACACCTGTTGCGCAAGCCAAGTCACAATTGCGCTTTCTAATTCCGCGAGATCTGTTGAATCGCACATCCAACTATCTCCTTTTTGGGGTTATGGGGCGGCTTCAAATACCACGGGTCCTCTTGACCCCTCTTCTTGGCCTAATCTATAATCAGTTTATTTGAGGGCTGAGGCTACAGTTGGGATACATTATATCAGTCTTGTAAGTGAAGTGAGTCAGTGAGTCAGGTCAGCAGACACCGGCACCTAAACATATACTGCAGCGAAGTGGGAACCTGTCAGCTTTACATGAAAGTCAAGATCAGCCGATGTGGTGGAATTGGTAGACACGCCGGTCTCAAAAACCGGTGAGGGCAACCTCATGACGGTTCGAATCCGTCCATCGGCACAATGGACAACTTATGGATCGCCTCGCGGTTCTTTGCCGATCAAATTCAAAAGATCCTAAAGCACAGCGTTACTCATGCCGAAATATTGTCTTAGCAAGTCTTCAGAAAGGTGACGGCACAGTGCTTAGCAAGAAGCATCAGAACGATAAGGAGCTCCTTTGCATCTTTCTTGGGCTGGAGTTCTATACATCACCTGAAAGGGCTCGGATTCTAAAAGCAAAGGTTGCCGATCTTCTCCTGGCAAACTTACATGAAGATGACCTGCTTGGTATCAAAATGAAAGCAGCAGTTGACCTTACCCCCACATTTTCAAAGCTTAAACGCAAATTAAGCAAAAGTTGAGCACTGACCACTCCAGCCAATGCCAATGGTCTATGTTTCCTTAAGGTGTTAAGCTGATCAATGCCTACAATTGATAATCGCATCCTCATCCTATTTGCCACCAACCTCAAGAAGGAACAACGCAGTTTGTGTAGAATTGTGTAGAAATATCACTGGAGTTAAACTAATATTTGGAGCAATTGCTACTCTAGGGGCTTGTTCCAAAAGGGATTTTGCAGAACTACATAGAATATCTAGCGTTTTGCCGACTCATGTTTGCTTGGTACGGAGTCGGTTTTTTTCTAGAAAAGTAACGCAGCAAGAGAACTTCGACAAAGGAGGTGAGAATGATGCAAAAGGCGACAAGAACCATCCATATCAACGCCCCAGCAGACCAGGTCTTCAGCTACATCGATGAGCCAACCAACCAACCGGATTTTTGGCCAAGCTTGATGGAGGTCACAGACGTGGAGCAATTGCCAGACGGACGGCACCGTAGTCGGTGGGCCTACAAGATGGCTGGTGTACGCTTGGAAGGAACTAGTGAGGATATTGAAAGGGTGCCAAATCAACGCCTGGTCTCGAAGACCAAGGGCGGTGCGGACAGCACACAGGCGTGGACGTTCCAACCCGAAGACCGCGGAACGAGGGTGACTTTTGAGATCGAGTATACCGTGCCCATCCCAGTGCTAGGGAAGTTGGCTGAGTCGGTCATCGTTAAGATGAATGACAAAGAGGGAGACTTACTCATGGAGAATCTAAAGACCATGATGGAAGCGTAAGGCCCTGAAGTGCAACTGACTCTCCGCAGTAGGGATGGGCGAAAAGTGCATATCAACTAATGGACCTCACACTCTGTGGGGTCTTTTCTTCTACCCCATTTATCAGTATTTACGAGAGGTCTTTTCTGCATCATCACTGGCGATTTCTTTAAGATTTGGTTAGGATCTCTTAACAACCAAAGGACTTTTTCAGCAGTGTGCTGAATAACGCAGTGGAACCTCTTTCAAATGGCTCCAAGCGGTGCCTTCGGACCCATGTAGTCATGGTGTCTCTATGCCCCTACCCCAGAATCTGCAAGGAGCTTGGAGCCACTTCCCTTTTCCGCAGATTACTTGCCACGCAACCATCGATTAATCTCGCTTGCCGCATTTACCGCTCTGACCATGAGGTTTCAGAGCACCTTGCCACAAGATTCGCAACCCTACTGATGGGAGACTGCACAAAGGCTATCATGTTGTTGAATTATTCAACAAAATAAAGCTGCATGAACACACATCTGGTTTTAGTCTCCAAATGCTGATCGCAATTTGAGCAGATAGGAGGTGAAATCAATATCGAGCGAAGTTCTTGACACAATTGCTCAACTCGTCACTGCAGCTTTCGGTCTAGTAGCTGCGCTAGCTGGGAATGAGGCTATCTCTGCCTGGATAGAGAGCGTGAATCTGGGTGGCGGCCCCTGGGTGTATGCGATCCTTGTGACTATTCAGGCAGTTCTGGCTACATATGGATTGGCCGAGCAGCCGCAAAAGCCAAGGAGAAACTGAAGTAAGTTGTTGCCTTTACAGAAGTAGAACAATAGACTTCATATTGAATTTAATGTTTGGCGCTCCGAGCGTCAGTTGGGGTTCTTGTTATTGCCATGCACACCGACGGTATCTCCAGCAAAGAACTGGGCTTGAGTGGTCATACAAAGCGCAGCAAAAGGAATTCGCAAAGATTTGTCGAAATAATAAGGTATGTAGGTGGAGCAAGCACATGAGCTGCATGGATTAAGCCAGACAAGAAGCCTTTTCATAACATTTCAACAATATGAATGCTCAAATACTGAAAGAAAGCCGACTCATACTGATTTCGCTGAGGGCGGCTTTTGTTTTTGCAAAATGTGGCCAGGAGCTTAAGCCTTTGCTTGTGGATTCTGCTACCTCATCAAAGATCGCCCTAATTTGGGACGGCGAAAAGTGAGAAGAGAGGAAAGAGGGTGTCGCAGCGGTGGGACAAATAAATGCCTTTCCAAATCTCCTGGGAGCGTTACGGGTGCTGATTAGGCCCATACAGATTGGAAAGAATCTCAACACAGACAAGTTTCCGTCCTGCATCGATACTAAAAACATTCGCAAACATTTTCCAGCCGTGAAATCTGGCAGAATAATTACTAATAACGCTGCTACTACTCAAATACCGTATCAGTTAGTCAATTACTACAAGGCGTTATCAGTTGGTTATGAAAATGTCCACCGCGGTCAATCATCCGCCTCTCTTCAAATGACTGAGTTGTTTGAGCATGCACACAAGCTGATAGCGCGTTTTGTTGGTGCGAGGTCCTGGAAGGAGATAATACTGTACCGCGGAACCACAGAAGCAATAAACGCAATAATGTATGCATTGATGACCGAGTTCAGAGACGGAGATAACGTGGTCACCACGTATATGGAGCACAATTCCAACTATATTCCCTGGTATGGGCTCACAAAAGAGATACTCCCTCGCTTCGGAACCAATGTGCAGTGCCGGCTCGCCAAGTTCGACCGCAACTCGGGTGAACTAGATCTTGACGACCTGGCAAGATTGGTTGATAAGCGCACCAAGGTCGTGTGTTGCACTGGAGCATCTAATTTCCTAGGCACAAAACCACCGCTCTCAGAAATCCGAGACATTTCATATCGCAGCGGATATCTGCATCCGAATGGAATCCGCGGCTCATACATGCTAGTAGACGGAGCTCAGCTTGCGCCCAATGCATATGTGGACGTAGTTAAAGACGACATTGACTTCTTCGCCTGGTCTTTTCACAAAATGCTTGCGCCAGTCGGGGTAGGAGCTTTATACGGAAAAAGAAGAATCCTGGAGGGCTTGAAACCATTTCATTATGGAGGAGACATGATTGCTGACGGCCAGGTGGCCCCGGATTACGTAGGCTATAACGATTTGCCATGGAAATTTACCGCAGGTACTCCCAACATACTAGGCAGTATTATTGCTGCTAAATCGGCTGAGTTTTTGACCGCCGTCGTTCTGGGCAGAAACACTGCCAATCTGTTCAACGGTCACAGGTAATTGCTTTTGAAGCGCGAAGACGTAGAAAAAGCAATGAGTCTGGTCCAGCAGCATGAGCAACAATTGAGCGAATACCTGGTGGAACGCCTCAAGGGAATACATGGGATCACTATCTATGGTCCATCGGATTTGAGCAGAAGGACTGCAGTTGTCTCATTTAATATCAAAGGAAAAGACCCGTTCGAGATAGCCGCATTTCTGAACAAAAGAGGCGTAGAATCAAGAGCTGGTTGCCATTGCGCCACCCTGGCTCATTACTATTATGGCATCGACCCGCCAGCAAGCTGCCGGATAAGCCCCTATATCTATAATTCCATGGATGAGATCTCCGCCGTTGCACACGCAGTTGAAGATGCCGCAAAATAGACTGCAGGTCATCCCCTGCCAGACCCGTCTACCACCGCTATTTGCCGGTTATCCCTGGATATACGCCCTCAGCTAGGTCCGTGGATAAATGCGCCAGAGAAATGCTATAATGAATTGATGCCAAATCAAATACTCTTAATGGATGCAGCTAGACCATAATCAGCATCACCAGTATCACATTCCAAACACCGTCCGACTCACCCATATTTGGAGTCGGATTTATTGTATAAGCAATAGAGGATGTCCCGGGGAGGTTGTCAGTTGAGAGAGGCAAAGATCATCGCTGTGACTGTGGCGGCACTCTTTCTCATTGCTTGGGCTGTTGCGCCAGTTTTTGGCAATGTCCAAGCGATACCCAGAATTGTTCAAGCCCAAAGCGACGTGTGGGAGCCACTTCTTGTGGCGTCTTCCCGCACAATTATAGGGCTGCACGGCTCCAACGGGGATTCCAATTTCGAATATGATTTCATCGACGAAGATGCCTTCACTGCGGCCCAGATTGAAGAAGGAGAAGAGGAAATGGATTCTCATTCTGCGGCCGCCACCAAACCATCGAACAGCTCCACCAGCAAGAAGACCGGCGATCCCGAAATCGCTGATACCCTTGCTCAAACTGGTTCATATCAAGGGGATTTCGAAGGTCCTGATTATCAGCAAGCAGCCTGGGACGACAGCACCCAATGGTCTGAGTTCATAACCCCTGACTGGTCGGAATTTGCCCCTCCAGAAAAGAGTGACCAGGAAATTATTAGCACAAAGGTAGATGTTGCAGTTAAGTATCCGCCGATAACCAACAGCAAATTGGCAGCTGCGCCCATAACTTCGATTGGTAAGAAGAAAGGGGAGAAAAGAGTTAAGCGGGCGCGTTCGCCACAGAAGCAGATCCAGAGCATTACGCAGACACTTGATAGATCGATTGCAGATGGCTCGATCAGTGGCACTGGACGCGGGAGATCTTCAACTAACAGAAGCCGGGCTTTCAGGAATATGGTTTGCACTGCCCAAGCGTTGATCGTCAGAGGCCACACCAATGCTGCCAGCCACGTATTGGCTAATGCATATCGTCACTGTGATGGGAAGCAGCGCCCAGGTGATCTCGTTCACGGAAAAATGCGCGTGCATTTGGCCGGTCAGATCTCAGAATTGCTGGCTGATTTGGATTAAAGACAGCATTTCTTCGCGGTGGGTTCATAGCTGAGAGTTTTGAATTAGACCATGCCTGATCCAAGGGTCTTTTTTTTGTTCAAATCATCATCTCTGGATGCATCCTTTGCTGACGATCGCATGGCCGTCAAGTTCTTTTAAAAGTTCTTTGAAACGTATTGCTTTGGGCGTCTATAAGTGTCATAAATATTTCCTGGGGACCTGAGGACTACGTGTCTGCGATCGTCATTGCACGTCGATGTTGTGTGGTGTGATTGGTCATTGCACCTCTACCAAATGAGTACCGACAGTGGTACCGGGTAGAGTTTCTAGAGCCTGGCTAGCATGGAGAGTGTCCGGTCGCAAGCGTGGTTACTCGGGTTCCCTTGTGAGCAGTCAGGGAAGATGCGGGAAGAGATCAGGAATCAAATCCCTTTAATGGATCACCGATCACTACGGATGACTACGCAATAATGATAATCAAATGACCAGTTAGTAATGACAAATGACTAGGCAAAACCCTGCGGCAAAATTGGACATTCGTCATGCGACATTAGTCATTTATCTTTAAGCAGCGAAGGACTTAAAAAAACCCATCCGTTGTAGTCCTCATATTGCTCGGGGGTCTATTTCTGCTTCTTGGTCTTCTTTTTTGGCTTGCGGGTGTCGGCTTTTTTGGCTTTGGATTCGTCAGCAGGAGGTTGAAGGTCCCTGGAACGCTTTTTTGATTGAGTGCGCTTCGTCTTTTCGCTGCTTGAATCCTCGCAGCTGCCCACATTTCTCAGTCTTTCATACCTGGCTTCAATGAGTTCAGCGAATGGAATTTCTTTTAACTCTTTGACCATCGGTATCAGTGTCTTTCTAATCCTGTAGGCCACCATGTCGGGATCCCGATGCGCTCCGCCCAATGGCTCCCTTATTATCTTGTCGACTATGTTCATCCTCAGGAGCGAGTCTGCGGTAAGATTGAGCGCCTTGGCTGCTTCAGGTGCCTTTTCTCGTTCCCGCCACAAGATGCTGGCACAGCCCTCAGGGGTGATGACTGAATAATAGGCATTTTCCAGCATCAACAGCTTGTCGCCCACTCCCAGGGCGAGGGCGCCCCCGCTTCCCCCCTCGCCAATATTTACAGTCACGATCGGAGTCTTCAGCATGCTCATCTCTTTCAGATTCTCGGCAATCGCGACTGCTTGCCCTCTCTCTTCGGCACCGATACCAGGATACGCGCCGGGGGTGTCGATAAAACAGACTATAGGCAAACCGAACTTTGCAGCCATTTTCATAAGTCTCAGTGCCTTGCGGTAGCCCTCAGGATGCGGCATGCCAAAGTTGCGGGAGATATTCTCTTTGGTATTCCTTCCTTTTTGATGCCCGATAACCATGATTTTCATGGTATCCAGATACGCGAAACCCCCGATGACCGAGGGATCGTCTTTGAATAACCGGTCTCCGTGCAGCTCTGTGAAGCTGGAGAAAATGGAGTCAATATAGAACAGGGAGCGCGGCCGCTCTGGGTGACGGGCAATCTGCACTCTCTGCCAAGGGGTCAAATCGGTATAGACTTTTCGCCTTAGTTTTTCTATTTCACTGTCTAATCCAGCGATCTCATCAGCGATCTCGGGTTTTTCGGCGGAGCCTAGTTTCTTTAGAGCCTCCAGTTTCTCTTCCATCTCAACCAGAGACCTTTCAAAATCAAGTGAAAATCTTGGCATGTCTGTCGCACTCCATTCCCGATTCTAGTAGCTCGTAGCTGCAAAGTCGTTGCTGAGCGGCGAGATTTCCGTCCTCGAAAATCTCCCTACCCTCTCCTTGTCAAAGAGGGGAAGGCAAGAGATGACGCGTCTCGCGCCCTACGTTTTCCAATCCAACACCGCGGTCCAAGCTGCGAGCCGCTGGGTCGCGACTTTGCAGAGTCACGCCTGGGACAAGAAACCCAGCAATCTTGCCACGGTCTCCTTCATGTCCAGTCTAGATACAACTAGATCGATCATTCCATGTTCCAACAGGAATTCGGCTGTCTGAAAACCCTTGGGTAGTTTCTGCTTTATAGTTTGTTCAATGACCCTCGGTCCTGAGAAACCAATGAACGCACCGGGCTCAGCGATTATCACATCCGCCAGCATAGAAAAACTTGCGAGCACTCCTCCTGATGTTGGATTAGTTAATATCGATACATATGGCACGGCCTGATCCTGAAGTTTGCCGATTGCCGCACTTGTCTTAGCCATCTGCAGAAGGGAAAGCATCCCTTCCTGCATCCGGGCGCCCCCCGAGGCAGATACAATTGTAAGAGGCTTTTGCTCCGATCCCGCCATTTCCACTGCTCTCGCCACCTTCTCGCCCACTACCGATCCCATGCTTCCCCCGATAAACTCAAAATCAAGAGCGACTATGACGAGCTCATGACCTGCTAGTTTTCCCTCTCCGCTGATGACAGCCTCGCTCAAGCCTGTCTTCTCAGCAGCTTGCTTGAGACTCACCTTATAGCTCTTTGCTGCCTTAAAGCTCAATGGGTCCATGGGCGCCAGGTTGATGTCCCATTCCTGAAAAGTCTCTTCATCAATAAGGATTTCTATCCACTCATGCGCTCTCAACCGAAAGTGAAACTTGCATTTTGGGCACACCTTGAGGTTGTCGTTAAGCTCAACTTGGTAAATGATTTGGTTGCATGACGCGCACCGCGACCAAATTCCCTCGGGTATCTCTTTCTTGGTCGAAGGCATGGATTCACGATCTTGTTCTCTTTCCTTGAACCATCTGCTTAGCGGCATGTTTTCACCTTGGAAGATTTTTCATCAGATTATATCACCAATGAGGTACTGACTGGAAAAAATTAGGACTACCGTTGAAGTGCTGGTAGCAATTGGTGCAGCAGATCTGACACAGCTGCGACCTGCTTTTTTTGAACTTGCGCTCTTTCTACTGCCTTGATGAAGGCGCTTCCTACTATCACACCATCGGCAATTGCTGCTACGCTTCTTGCTTGCTCATATGATGAAATCCCAAAACCTACGGCGAGAGGCTTCTGTGTCTCTTTTCTCACTCGTTGGATGAAACCGCCTAGCGCAGAAGGCAAGGAGGTGCGGGCTCCAGTGACCCCAGTTAGACTGACACAGTAGATGAAGCCCTCTGAACACGCGGCTATTCGGCGGATGCGCTCAGCGGAACTCGTGGGAGCAAGCAGGAACACCGTCTCCAATTTGCCTTTTGCGGCCTTGAGCCAATCGGAGGCTTCTTCAGGAGGCAGGTCCGGAATGATCACACCATCGAGACCCACGGCGTATGCCTTATCGGCAAATTGCTGCAATCCGTATCCATAGAAGAGATTATAATAAGTCATCACAACCAGGGGAATGTCAGTGATCCCTCGTAGACGCTCAATCAGCCCAAACACGTCCTCAGTACTGACATTCCGAGCCAGCGCAATCTCGCTCGATCGCTGGATAGTGGGGCCATCGGCCAAGGGATCAGAAAACGGTATGCCGATCTCCAATATGTCTGCACCCTGCTGCGCCAACACCTCAAACAGCCTATTTGAGCTCTCCATGGAAGGGAAGCCCGCAGTCAGATAGGGGATCAATAGGGCTCTGTTCTCCTGCTTTCCAATTTTAAACCGTTCTGTAATTCTGCTCATGCAATTCCTTCAAATCGAAAATCCAAAACTCAAATGAGCAAATTCAGATTCCAGATACAGGTCAAGACCGCTTTCAACAACCCTGTTCAACCAGATTGGTTGGTGTGGAATCTAGTGCTTGGTGCGTGGAAGTCGGCGTTTGACTCTTGGATTTCGCCGTCCCAGTCCCCTACTTTTTCCACCCCAGAGCCTTCTCAACCATGTCCAAATCTTTGTCGCCTCTTCCTGACAGATTGATCACGACTATCTCGTCCTTTTTCGGCTGCATTTTCTCCAAGTAGGCTACGGCGTGGGCCGATTCCAGGGCCGGAAGTATCCCCTCAAGCTTGGACAAGAGGAGAAACGCATTTATGGCCTGCTGGTCGGTGATCGTGTCGTATGAGACCAGATTCTGTTCCTTCAAGAAGCTGTGCTCAGGGCCTACTCCAGGGTAGTCGAGGCCCGCGGAGATAGAATGAGCTTCCTTTATCTGGCCAAATTCATCTTGAAGCACATAGCTCAAAGATCCATGCAAGATGCCTCTGCTCCCCCTGGCCAGCGGAGCTCCGTGCTTTCCGGTATCCAGCCCGTACCCCGCAGCTTCAATCCCCATAAGCCTAGTACTGCTTCTGAGAAAAGGGTAGAAAATGCCAATTGAATTGCTCCCGCCGCCCACACAGGCCACAATGTAGTCGGGCAACCTTCCTGCCTTGGCATCCAATTGTTCCTTGGTCTCCCTTCCGATCACCAGTTGAAAATCCCGCACCATCATAGGATAGGGATGTGGCCCTGCCACGGAACCTATCAGATAGAAGGTGTTTTCGACATTTGTTACCCAGTCACGGATAGCCTCATTCATGGCATCCTTCAACGTTCTGCTGCCCGAGGAAACTGGGATGACTTCCGCATCTAGAAGCTTCATGCGAGATACGTTCGGGGCTTGTCTCGCAACATCTTCTTCGCCCATATAGATGTGACATTCCATCCCGAAAAGGGCTGCTACCGTGGCTGTTGCCACGCCATGCTGGCCGGCCCCCGTTTCAGCGATTATGCGGCTCTTGCCCATCCGCTTGGCCAACAGCGCTTGGCCCATTGTATTGTTGATCTTATGAGCTCCGGTGTGACACAGATCTTCTCTCTTAAGGTATACTTTAGCTTGATTGTAGTGATCACTCAGCCGTTCCGCATAGTAGAGAGGAGTAGGCCTGCCTGCATATTCGCGCAAATAGTAATCAAGTTCGTCCAGGAAGTCTCTGTCTTCTCTGTATTTTGCATAGGCTTCTTCCAGTTCATCCAGAGCAGTCATCAGCGTTTCGGGTACGTACTTGCCTCCGAACTCACCAAAATGCCCCGATTTATCTGGCAACATCAGTCAATTTCTCTCCTCGCTAACCGGTTAAGATACATCTTGTCACTGCTTCAACAAAGGCCCGCATTTTTTTCGGATCCTTCTTGCCTGCCTCTAGTTCTACACCACTGCTTACATCCACAGCATAAGGCTTTACTCTGGCTATAGCTTCTTCCACATTCTCAGGCGTCAGGCCGCCTGATAGTATTATGCGCCCGTGTGCTTTGGCCGCTGCGGCAATGTCCCAATTGAAGCTTTTTCCCGTTCCACCAGGTTTACCTGGGACAAAGCCATCGAGCAGGAAAGCGTCGACTTTGTATTTCGGCAATTCCTCTAAGATAGACTGGTCTCGCACCCGCATTGCCTTGATAATCCGCTGAGAGAATTCGAAACAGCACGCCGCAGATTCATTGCCATGCAATTGCAGCAAATCCAGGCTGCAGGAAGCAGCAATATGCTTAACTTTCTGAGTGTCTTCATTTACAAAGACGCCAACCTTGCTGACGAACGGAGGCAACACCTGAACAATTTGCCTAACGGTTTGAGGATCAACCTGGCGGGGGCTCTCGGCAAAAACAAATCCTATAGCATGCGCTCCGGCCTCAACCGCTAGGAGCGCATCTTCTGTATTGGTAATGCCACATATCTTTATCCTGACCAATCTTGGCGATCAGCGATTAGCGACTAGCGACTAGCGACATGAAAGACCACTGATTGCCGGTGCCGGCTGGACATCCAGATTTCGAGGGCATCAGGCCATAGTGGCCCCCTCGCTAATAGCTCATCGAAAATCGCTATCGGTTTCACCTCGTTCACTTGTGATCTTTTTGCTACACCTGAGGAAGATGAGTAAGAGCTTTCTTTATCTTCTCTTCGGGATATTCAAAGTCTTCCAATCGACCAGCAAAATAGTCATCATATGCACTGAGATCAAAATGTCCATGACCAGTCAGATTGAAGAGGATAGTCCTTTGCTGGCCCGCTTCTTTGGATCTCAATGCGTCATCAATCGCAGCACGGACTGCATGTGCTGACTCCGGCGCAGGAACAATGCCCTCGGCTCCTGCAAATGTTACTGCTGCCTCAAAGACTGGTATCTGATTATAGGCGACTGCCTCGATGATCCCTTGATCATATAGAGAACAAAGCAAAGGCGAATCACCATGATATCTTAGACCGCCTGCGTGAATCGGAGCAGGTATAAAATCGTGACCCAGCGTATACATTTTTGCCACGGGCCCTATGCCAACGCCGTCTCCAAAGTCGTAGGCGTATATACCTCTGGTAAGCGTGGGGCAGGCAGTTGGCTCTACAGCAACAAGCTGAATATTTCGCCCCCCTATTTTTTCTTTGACATAAGGCAAGCTGATCCCGCCAAAGCTGCTTCCACCACCCACACATCCGTAGATAACGTCAGGTTCTTCCTCTACTGCTTCCATCTGCTTTTGGCACTCCATACCGATCACAGTCTGATGCATCAGAACATGATTCAGCACACTCCCCAGTGAATAGCGTGCATTTTCATCGGTAGCTGCGTCTTCAACCGCCTCGCTGATTGCTATGCCCAGGCTCCCGGGGCAATCAGGATCCTGTTCCAATACACTCCGGCCGCTGTTGGTCTTGTCGGTGGGACTGGCATCCACACTCGCTCCCCATATCTGCATTAGGATGCGGCGGTAGGGCTTCTGATTATAGCTGGCCTTGACCATGTAGACACTGCATTCCAATCCCATCAACTTGCAGGCAAGGGCAAGAGCGCTTCCCCATTGGCCCGCTCCTGTTTCGGTAGCCAGCCTTTTTGTGCCTGCTTTCTTGTTGTAATAAGCTTGAGCAATTGCGGTGTTTGGCTTGTGGCTTCCCGGAGGGCTGACGCCTTCATACTTGTAGTAGATCTTGGCAGGCGTATCCAGAGCTGCCTCCAGCCTTCTAGCCCGAAACATCGGTGTAGGCCGGTAAAGCCGGTACGCATCGATGACTTCACCCGGAATGTCAATCCACCGCTCCATGCTCACTTCTTGCTGAAGCAGATCGGGCGGGAAAAGCGGTATGAGCTCTTCCGGCGTGGCGGGTTTCATTGTCCGGGGGCTCAGAAGTGGATCCAGAGGTCTTGGCAGATCAGGAAGAATATTATACCAAGCCTCCGGGATGTCCTTCTCACTCAAAACAATCTTGTTCTCATCCTTCATGCTACTGCTCCCTCCTTGAAAAATCCGACAAGCGATTTACGATCAGCGATACCCTCTATAGATCTCAATTGTACCGCTGACACTTCGGTCCAGAATCCTGCATTAAGGATCCAGAATCTAGTTCTTCTTTCTCAACAATTCTCTCATTTTTTTGCCGATATCACCACCCCGCATCAGTGCTTCCCCCACGAGGATGGCGCTGGCACCTGATTGCGCCACCATTTCAACATCATCAGCAGTCTTGATTCCGCTCTCGCTCACGATAATCACATCGCTCGCACGATGCGAATCGAGAACCATGGGCGCGAGTTTTTTTGTTGTTTCCAGATTCACTTCCAGAGTCTTCAAGTTGCGATTGTTTATGCCAATAATCTGGGTCTTTGTCTTTAGGGTCCTTCGTAATTCCTCTTCGTTGTGGACCTCCACCAGTGCATCTAGGCCGATTTGCTGACTCAGATTCAGCATCTTTATCATTTGTCGGTCTGTGAGGATCGCCGCTATGAGCAGAACGGCATCCGCCCCGTATGCCTTTGACTCAAATACTTGATACTCATCAAAAAGGAAGTCTTTTCTCAAAACGGGGACTGAGACCGCCGCTTTGACTTGTGGTATAAAATCCAGCCTCCCTAGAAAATAGCCTCTCTCAGTGAGAACAGAGACGGCTGACGCCCCATTTTGCTCATAAGCCTTGGCGATTCTGACTGGGTCAAAATCATCTTGTATAAGACCGGCGGAAGGAGACGCCCTCTTTACTTCAGCGATGAGAGAAAGATCCTTCCCCAAGAGAGCC
>CAYFXD010000073.1:0-6734 GCA_964347095.1 uncultured Actinomycetota bacterium
ATCACCACCGATAATGGTGGGTTTGCGGCGGATTTGCAAGAGACCCTGGGCAGGTTCGGCCTGCCAGCCAAGATCTCCGGAAGAAGAAGGAATTTTGCTGTCTATCTGACTAGCAGCGACTCAATGGCGGAATTTCTGGCACTAGTCGGCGCCTTTAATGCCCTTTTGAAGTGGGAAGAGATCGTAGTTGTCAAAGGAATGCGCAATCAGATCAATAGATTGGTGAACTGCGAAACAGCGAACTTGAACAAGACAGTTGATGCAGCTTTGGCGCAAATGAGGGATATAGCCTTGATCAAAGAGGAGGTGGGACTCGATGCAGTACCGAGAGGACTGCAGGAAATCGCCGAAGCGCGCATGCGCTATCCCTATGTGAGCTTGAAAGAGCTTGGAGGGTTGTGCAGTCCATCGCTGAGTAAATCCGCTGTGTATCACAGGATAAAGCGATTACAGGAAATTGCCGCAAGTTTAAGAAAAAGCACTAAAAGGCCAGACAAGATAGCGAACTAGCCAAGAAGCAAGACAAAGAAGTGCAACGCAGGCTAAAAGAGAGAGAATGGAGTCTTGCGAATCTCAAAGGAGGCAGAGATGACAGTCAAGGTTGGAATTAATGGTTTTGGGAGGATCGGCAGAAACGCGTTCCGCGCCGGAATAGACAATCCGGAGATAGAGTTTGTAGCGATCAATGATTTGACTGATGCGAAAACGCTTGCCTACTTGCTACAATATGACTCTATTTATGGCGTTTTGGATAGTGACATCGCAGTGAGCGATGAATCAATTGTGGTAGATGATGACGAGATACGGGTGCTTTCAGAAAGGGACATAGAAGCTCTGCCTTGGAAGCAATTAGGTGTGGATGTGGTCATAGAATCAACCGGTGTGTTTACTAAGGGAGAGCTAGCGGCCAAGCACATTTCCAGTGGCGCCAAGAAAGTGGTGATCACGGCACCCGCCAAGGGAGAAGATCTTACGGTCGTAATCGGCGTCAACGAGGATCGGTACGATCCCGAAAAGCATCACGTGATCTCCAACGCGTCTTGTACGACCAATTGTCTTGCACCGGTGGCAAAGATCCTGTTGGACAGCTTTGGCATCGAACAAGGGTTCATGACGACTTGCCACGCCTATACCAATGATCAAAGAATCCTGGACTTTCCGCACAAAGACTTGAGAAGAGCAAGGGCTGCGGCTATCTCAATCATTCCCACAACAACTGGGGCCGCAAGAGCCACCTCCTTGGTTATCCCCGAGCTCAAGGGCAAAATGGATGGAATAGCGCTTAGGGTGCCTGTTCCTGACGCGTCAGTGGTGGATCTGGTTGCCATATTGGAGAAAGAGGTGACCATCGAAGATGTAAATGGGGTGTTCTTTGATAAGGCAGATACAGGCAGGCTTGAAGGAATCCTGCAATACACGGACGATCCGATTGTCTCATCTGACGTGATAGGGAATCCGTACTCGTCGATATTTGACTCTATGTTGACAATGGCAAACGGTAACACCGTGAAGATCATCTCCTGGTATGACAATGAGTGGGGCTACTCGAATCGGATTGTAGATCTGGTGCATCTCATCGGTGCCAGATTGCAGACCAGAGTTGTTAGTTAGGCAAAAAGATATATCAAACAGCTGGATTAATGCGTAACAGCCGGTTTGTTAAATCTCCGCGGGCGCAGCTTGATAATGGCCTCATCAGGCTAGGAACTGCAATAGAAGCAACTCGATTCTAGAAATATCTAAGATCCACAGTCCGGTATCTAAGTATCTTATGCGTTTGCATTTGAGTATTGGTCATTCTTTGGATATTCGTCTTTGGGGATTGCTGACAGAGTCCAAGAATGATGAAGCAGTCATCGCGAGCTCCCCTCGGGCTATTGGGGTTCAACCACAGACAACGTCGGGAGGCGAACGCTTTGAGAAAGATGACAGTTAAGGATATTGATGTTGCCGGCAAAAGAGTTTTGGTCAGGGTGGATTTGAACGTTCCTCTCAGCACAGACGGAAGAGTAGAGGATGATACTCGAATCAGGGCAGCGTTGCCGACGGTCAACTATCTTGTCGATCGGGGGGCAAGGGTGATTCTTGCGTCTCATTTGGGGCGACCGAAGGGTATTGACGAGAGGCTGAGATTGAATCCGGTGAGGGACATTCTCTCAAAACTGCTTGGCAGGCTGGTTCAAAAGGTGGACAAGACCATCTCGGATGAAGTCAAAGAAGCTGTATCAAATCTGCAGCCCGGGGATGTGTTGCTGCTGGAGAACTTGAGATTCAACGAGGGCGAGAAGCAAAATGATCCCGAGTTCGCAAAGAAGCTGGCTGAACTGGCGGATGTCTACGTGGATGATGCATTTGGCGCAGCTCACAGACCGCATGCTTCTGTTGTTGGAGTGACCAGATATTTGCCGGCTGTGGCTGGACTGCTCTTGGCCAAAGAGGTGAATACTCTGACCTATTTGTTGGAAGAGCCTGATAGGCCGTTCTGTGCGGTCCTTGGCGGGAACAAGGTTTCAGATAAGATCGGAGTCATAAACCGGTTTCTCGATATTGTTGACTGTCTCCTGATTGGTGGCGGAATGTGCTTCACCTTTCTCAAAGCTAAAGGACTCAATATTGGCGACTCAGTCTGTGAGACAGAAGCGCTGGATCATGCGCGAGAGATGCTGGCCAAGGGGGAAAAGAACAAGGTCAAGTTCTACCTTCCTGTTGACGTCGTTGTGGCCAGGGACATCTCTGAAACTGCTGATCATAAAACTGTCAGTGCGGAGACTATACCAGACGGCTGGAAGGGTTTGGACATAGGTCCAAAAACTGTTCAAATGTACAAAGAGGCTCTCAGCGACGCACACACCATCTTTTGGAATGGCCCCCTTGGGGTGTTTGAAATAGAACCCTTCTCCCTAGGGACTGAGGAAATCGCTAAAGCGATCGCAAATTCAAGTGCAACCACAATTGTGGGTGGTGGTGACTCGGACGCTGCCTTGCGCAAGTATGATTTGGAAGACAAGATTGATTTTATTTCCACCGGGGGCGGTGCATCACTCAAAATGCTTGAGGGGGTACCATTGCACGGCGTGCAAGCACTGATGAGCAAAGAAGAGACGACGGTATTTTAGATAAAAAGACGGCGAGCGATGTGCGACGAGCAACGAGTGACGGACAGAAACAGGCACAAGACCAGGTCCTGGACAAGTCGACAAAGTATCGATAGCGTCATTGCGAGCCTCCTGGTCTTGGAGGCGTGGCAATCTGACCTGTTTTTCAGTAATCCTGAGCTCTTCACTCACCTTGAGGACAAGCTGTGCGAAGCATCTATGGGGTGCAAAGCTCTGAATGCACGGATGGCCAGACTAGATCTATTATTGTCACCCTGAGTCCTTCGCTGCACTCGATGACAGGCTCCGCGAAGGATCTAAGAAAGGCACAGGGTGTATTGGTGAAGGAAGAAGATGTTAGCAGGGGGCAGAAGATTGGTGTGGATTCCCATCTGGGCAGACATAGTTGAAGATAGTATCGGGCCTGGGTATAGCGAAAAGAAATTGGTGAGATAAGAGAAAGGAGAATGCATGAGAGTACCACTAATTGCTGGGAACTGGAAAATGTTCAAAACTAGCTCGGAAGCTGTAGCGCTGGTCGAAGATCTTATCCCACTGGTATCCGGCATAGAGGATGTGGAAATTGCAGTGTGCCCGCCCTTTACCGCTCTTGCCGGGGTTGGATCACTCCTCAAGTCCGAAAACTCAAGGATCAGGCTTGGTGCTCAAAACATGCACTGGGAAGAAGAGGGTGCCTATACAGGTGAGATATCCCCAATCATGCTCGGTGAATTTGACTTGGATTATGCAATCATTGGTCACTCGGAACGCCGGGGCTATTTTGGCGAAGATGACGAGATCGTGAACAAGAAGCTGAAATCTGCCATCGCACACAGGCTGAGTCCGATCATGTGCGTGGGTGAGTCTCTTGAGCAAAAAGAAGACGGTAAAACTCAAGAAGTGGTACAAAGGCAGATATTCCAGGGCTTGAAGGAACTAAGTACTAATGATGTGAAGAGCCTGGTGGTTGCATATGAACCGATCTGGGCAATCGGTACGGGTAAATCTGCAACAGGTCAAGATGCCAACGATGTCATCCGGCATATACGAGCACTTCTGGGATCACAGTTTGGCCAGGAATTAGCCAAAACGACCCGCATCCTGTATGGCGGCAGCGTAAAACCCGCAAACATCGCTGAGTTCATGACCGAACCCGACATAGACGGTGCCCTCGTTGGAGGAGCAAGTCTCCAGGCCGAGGATTTCGCCCAAATAGTACAACACACCAAAAGTGCATGCCGCACATAGAAAACGCAAAACGCAAAGCGAAAACAACGCGATGGTCAAAGTGCGAGGGCTGCGCAGCGACAATACAAGCATGTTTTTTAGAACTTCTTCACTGCATCACTTTGGCGCTCAAAAGCGGTTTGCCGCTATTGGTTCGCGCAAGATCAAAACCTGAAGGGCCTATACGGACGGAGAAGTCTTGGCACTGACCGGACCACTAAGCCTCGGTAGACGGTGAACGGACAACCGCGAACTGTCTTTTGCACTTTGCATTTTGCGCTTCTATCGCTCCTCATCATACTTACTCAGCTCTACCAACATCGGCAACAATTCGTCGCCCTGCATTTCGCCAAGGCTTCCTTTCTCACATTGTTGCTCAGTGAAGCTCGTAGAGCCATCTGCTTGAACCGGGCCTCCCACAACCAACAGTGGAACAGGGTCATCGGAATGTGCTTTGAGAGCGCAAGGAGTCGAGTGATCTGCCGTAACTGCGATCACTGTGTTGTCCAGATCCGTATACGGAAGTAGATTTCCGAAGAAATATTGATCGATTGATTCAATGCTTGCCTTCTTTTCCTCGCACTTACCGTCATGGGCTGGTTCATCTGGACCTTTAATGTGGATATAAAGCCCCTCAAAATCCTTAATTGATTCAAGTGCTTGATTGGCGCGTAAGGGGTAGTCATGAGCCGGATTGCCTGTAGGTTCGGGAAGATCAATTATGGTCATTCCGGTGAGCAAGGCAATACCTCTTTCCACGGGCATTTCAACAAAGCAACCAAACGCTATATCAAATCTGTGTCCCAACGGAGGGAATTTTGGCAAAGAGTCCCCGCTGTCACGAGTTAGGATCACATTGGCTGCAAGTTTTCCCTCGGATAATCTTTCCTTGTTTACCCGCTCATTATTCAGCAGCTCATGACTTTTTTGGATAAACTCATTCGTCAGCAGAGCGGCTTCTTGTGCTTCCTGCGAATCCTCATGTCCCTCAACGGGCCGGCTCTCGAGGAGCACATTTTCGAATTCGCTCCTGGCTACTCCATAGACTCCCTCTTTTTCATAGGCAGGATCTGTGTTGGTTACTTCCGCGGAGAGTTTTCCTGCATCTGGGTGAATGACTAGTACGCCACGATGGCCTATGGTGTTCTTGAAGTGAAAACTGGCCGAAGAGAGCTGGACCTTGTTGTTGATGGCCGTAGCTAGCTCAGTCGCCTCCTCCGTTGTCAGACTGCGTCCAACCCTGCGGTCAACGATATTGCGGTCTTCGCCCAGGGTGGCAAAGTTGACCCGGTAGGCCAGGTCTCCATCTTCTACATCTAAACCGGCCGCGTAGCACTCGAGCGGACCTCGACCGGTGTAGTATTGCTTGGCGTCGTATCCGAGAATGCTGATCACTGCTACATCCGACTCCGGAGCGATACCTTTTCCAACTGTGTATACAAGCCCGGTCTGCCCTCTAGAAGCCAGCGTGTCCAGAAGGGGAGTATAGGCGGCAGCCAACGGAGTTTGGTTGCCCAATTCTGGATTTGGCAGGTCTCCCAGGCCATCCAAAACAATATAAAGTATTCTCATAAGAATCCTTTCCGTCTGACGCTGCAGCTGACTGTATTTTCACGTCGATATTATAGCATTGGCAGCCAATCCCGGCATGTCTCCTCAAAGCACCTGCTGGCTAGTGGGCATCTCGAGCTGACGCAAAGCTAATGATCTGGGGATGAACAAAGGGCATCCCTTTGATGTCATCCTGAGCTCTTCGCTGGAGTTTATCCTGAGCTTGTCGAAGGAACTGGGCAGGCTCCGCGAAGGATCTAGGCAAAGCACAGAGTCTTTTAGCGTTGTATAGAGATATAGGCGGCGTGGTTCAAAACAGCATCAAGCCATGTCGATATCAGAAGTAAGGAGTCTGGAACTCGAGAAGGGCGGAGGGAAAAATGGCAATGTGGCAACGTTTAACAACTAGCTTACAGATCCTGAAGAGCAGTCGTGGTGCAACAGCAGCAGAATATGCGGTTCTAATATCCCTGATAGCGCTTGTCATATTCTTCGCAGTAGCCGCCATCGGCCCCAGGCTGATAACGTTCTTCCAGCCAGTGATAGACACCCTGAGCTGAGCTGGACTGCATGACTCCGGCTTCAAATCAACTCTTGGGGCTATCTCGATATTATGATGTCAATTCAGTATTTATATCCTGAAGTGCAAAAAGAAAAACTCCGCTGAGGCGCGGAGTCTAGATCATAGCTCTTTCTGTGTTCGGCCGTCATGGAATTGGGTAGTCAAAATACATGGCTCGCTCCATCACGATGTTGGGACCAGCAGCCGATGAATAGGCGCCAAATGACATGTCTGCCATGCCTGGTATGTCGTCCACATGAATGCTGCGTCTTGAAAGGCTCGGAACAGTCTGGCTGAAC
>CAYFXD010000074.1:0-3840 GCA_964347095.1 uncultured Actinomycetota bacterium
AGTGTGCCGCCTCTTTTTTCCAAAAACTCACAAATAAATACTCAGCGGAAGCCAAGGATTATCTGCTGCAGCTAGTCAGATCAAATGATCCCAAGACCCGCAGATTTGTCAGTGAAACCTTGCGCCCCGTAAACGAAAACCGATGGTTCTATGAGGATCCGGACTATTCCCTTTCTATCTTGCGGAGCTTATTCCAGGAAAGTTCCCCATATCCGCGCACATCGGTTGGCAACAACTTAAGTGATTTGGCCAGGCGTTTGCCGAAATTGGTGTACAAACTGGTCGAAGAGCTGGTCGAAAGCGGAGACAAAAACTCATACTGGATCGCATACAGAGCTTGTAGAAATCTAGTCAAACAGGACCCTATCAGGGTAATGAACCTCTTAGATGTGGATGAGTACAAATACAAGAAAAGGATCCATAAGAGAAGTGACTATCAAAGAGATTGAGGGAAAATCGATACTGCGCACCCACAAAAAGATCGACTCCTGGTTCGTCTCTCGCTACGGGATGAATCTATACAGAGGATGTGCTCATGGATGCGTCTATTGTGATGGTAGAGCAGAGAGCTACCGGGTTGAAGGGGAGTTCGGCAAAGATGTCGATGTCAAGGTGAACGCAATTGAGCTTCTAAAGAGAGAACTGGATCCCAAAAGGAAGAGAAGCGCTTTCAAGCCGGGTTTTGTCATGTTCGGAGGAGGGGTCAGCGATAGCTACCAGCCTGTCGAGAAAAGGTATGAATTGACCAGGAAGGCGCTTCGGTTGGCGCACGAACACAATTTTCCAGTGCATATGCTCACCAAATCAACATTGATTGAAAGAGATCTGGACATTTTGGCGAAGATCAACGAGCGGAGCCGAAGCATTGTAAGTTTCAGTTTCTCATCGGTGGATGAAGGGATAAGCCGCATTTTTGAACCTGGTGTTCCGTCCCCTGCGGAGAGGCTCAGAACTCTGGGACTCTTTAAAAAGCAGGGTATAGCAACCGGTATGTTTCTGCTCCCGGTCATCCCATTCATCACAGATCAGCTGGAGATGATGGAAGATTCGATAGAGGCGGCCAAAGAAACTGGAGTTGACTTTATCATCTTCGGAGGGATGACCCTGAAGCAAGGGCGACAAAAAGAGTTCTTCAGTCATGTGCTTGAAGAATACTTTCCTGACCTCGTTCCCAATTACCAGCTGATATACAGCTCAAAAAGCAAGTGGGGGGAGGCAACCAGGGAGTACAGCGACTCAATAAACTTTGCGTTCAGTCGGATTGCCGCAAAATTTGGGATACCGAAGCGCATTCCGCCTCATCTATTCCAAGACATTTTGGATCCAAACGATTTGGTGACAGTTGTGTTGGAGCATATCGACTATCTTCTCAAGCTGCAGGGAAAGCGTTCGCCATATGGATATGCAGCCTATTCAATTGCGCAGCTGAAGGAGCCGCTGACCACCATCAAAGACTTGCGCGCATTAAAAGGTGTGGGACCCACAACAGAACGCTTGATAAAGGAGATACTTGAGACGGGAAGCTCGAAATATTATCAAAGGCTGTTGTATGGGTGAGATCAGGATTGTATGGTAAAATCATCCATAATCTCCGAGGGGAGATCATAAGGCACTTTCCACTGTGTTTCCCGACTTCGGAATTTGGACCAAGGATAACCATATGCTACTTGCTATTGATGTAGGAAATACGCAAACAGCAGTAGGGGTGTTCCAGGATGGAAAATTGGTCCATCACTGGCGCATTTCAACCGACCGGGACAAAACTGCTGATGAGTTAGCTGTGATGTTGTCTGATCTCATGCAGCTCGCGCGGTTGACCTTGCAGGATATTTCGCATGCGGCTGTATCCTCAGTTGTGCCCAATTGCACAGCTGCTCTGCTGGAGATGGCCCAAGAAATCCTGGGGATAAAGCCTCTGATCGTGGGGCCCGGCATCAAGACGGGCATGCCCATTCTCTATGACAATCCGCACGAGGTGGGCGCCGATAGAATTGCTAATGCTGTGGCCGCTTTTCAGAGATACCAACAATCGACTATCATAGTTGATTTTGGCACTGCTATAACCTTTGACGCAGTGTCCAGCAAAGGAGAATATCTGGGCGGAGCAATTGCGCCAGGAATTGAGATTTCGGCGGAGGCACTGTTTTCCACAGCCGCAAAACTGTCGAAAGTTGATCTTCTGCGTCCCGCCAAAGTGATCGGCAAGAATACTGAAAATAGTGTTCAATCGGGTCTTATTTTTGGTTTTGCTGGTCTAGTTGATGCTATTGTCGAGAAGATGAAAAGAGAGATGAATGCCGGACCCCGAGTTATTGCCACCGGCGGCTTTGCCCCGCTCATTGCTCCAGTGTGTGTAAGCGTCCAGGATACCGATCCTCTACTTACACTCGTGGGTCTTAGGATTATCCATGAGATGAATAGTGGGCAGTAAGTGAGGGAGGAGAGAGTGAAGGAGTGAAGGACAAGAAATAGATACCAGATCCTCGATGCCGGATACTGGATAAAGACATATCAAATTCAAAGCGCAAAATACACAATGCAACACTCAAAAGAATTCTGAGTTTGAATGGTCCTCAAGACCCTCAACGGGAGCGTGAACAGGTTTTTGCGTGAGAGAGTGAAGAAGTGAAGGAGTGACAGAGCAAAAAAGAAAAACAGATGCTAGATCCTAGATTCACGATACTAGATATTGCAAGAGAGAACGCCGCCTCGCTTCGCTCCTCGCAATGACGGTTTCGGCCTCTTCAGCGGCATAGGGCTTGAACATTACTGGCTCAACTACCGGCTACCTACCAACAGACTACTAGACTACTTCACAATCTTGGCGATGGGTAGCTCCAAGATATCCTCTGCTCCCTTGTTCTTCAGCTTAGGGATGAGAATATTCACATTTTTCTTATCGACCACTGTGATTATTTCGTAGTAATCGATCTTGTACAACTTGGAGACCGTTGGCTTTTTCATGGCGGGCAAGGCTTCGATTACATCATCAAGTTTATCCTGAGGGACGTTCATGCTCAATAACACTCTGCCTCGCGCTTCCATGACCCCGAGAAGCAGTGTCGTTATCTCTTCTATCGCTTTTCTTTTGCGCGTGTCATTCCATGCATCCTTGTTGGCGATCAGCATCGTGGTCGAAGTCATGATGCTTCCGATAGGCTTCAGCCGGTTCTTTCTAAGTGTTTCCCCGGTTTCAGTAAGGTCAACAACCGCATCCATCAGTTCAGGGATCTTTGCCTCAGTAGCACCGTATGAAAAGAAGACGTTGACGGGGATATTCAGGCTATCAAAATACTTTTTGGTTAGTTTGGGATATTCAGTGGAGATTCTGCTACCGGCTGCGATATCTTCCGGTTTCTCGACGGTGGAATCCTCGGAGACGGCAATTACCATTTCAATTGGCTGATCACTTACTTTGCTGTAGGAAAGAGGAGTGATCTCCACTATATCGGCGTCGGCCTCTCTTATGCAGTCCTGGCCTGAGATGCCCAAGTCAAAGTATCCCTCGGCCACATAGGTGGGGATTTCTTGGGGACGCAGGATTTTTACTTTGCCAATCCTAGGATCGTTTATTTTTGGACTATAGCCCCTTGATTCTTTTCTTACCTCCAGATCAGCTTCTTCAAACAGCTTCATGGTCTGAGATTCCAAACTGCCCTTGGGAAGAGCGATCTTTAACATATTCAAAGTCCTCCTTTAAGACCAGTGCGAAAATCAAAATGCAGAGTACAAAGTGAGAGATGGTGTGGTTCCTTTGAGTCCATATCTAATCTCGAATCTCAAATCGAGCAGTCGTCTTCCAATCACATCAGCTATTAGGATTATTAGAAAATAGCACAT
>CAYFXD010000075.1:0-10795 GCA_964347095.1 uncultured Actinomycetota bacterium
GCGGACGGCACACCCCCTTCTTCAACGGCTACCGTCCCCAGTTCTACTTTAGAACCACCGACGTGACGGGTGTGGTATCCCTAGCCCAAGGCACCGAGATGGTTATGCCCGGAGACAACGTTGAGATAGAAGTCAATTTGATCACTCCTATCGCTATGGAAGAGGGGCTTCGCTTTGCCATTCGTGAAGGCGGAAGAACTGTGGGAGCCGGACGGGTTACTAAGATTGTTGAGTAAACAGATGCGGATACTGGATGCTGGATAAAACAACGATGACGGTTCGGCTTTATGCAGAATTTGGTACCAAGCGTCTAGAATCTAGGATCTACGGGGATGCGCGGAGCGTATCTTAGCTGGAGGACGTGAATGGCTAGTCAAAAAATTAGGATAAGGCTCAAGGCATTTGACTATGAGGTGGTGGACAAATCGGCGAAGAAGATCGTTGACACTGTTAAGAGAACCGGGGCAAGCATTGCCGGTCCGATTCCTTTGCCGACGGAGAGATCGTTGTATTGCGTTCTCCGGTCACCTCATGTCAACAAGGATTCGAGGGAGCATTTTGAGATGTGTACTCACAAGCGCCTCATCGATATCCTCGAGCCAACTCCTAAGACGGTAGATTCTCTTATGCGTCTGGATCTACCAGCGGGTGTTGATATTGAAATAAAACTCTAGGGCGCAGATGGGTGCGCAGAGTGGCGCCCGAAGGCCAGGATGTAGGAATTAGGAATCAGGAAATCAGCTGGATTCCTGAATTGAAACCTACAAGCTACAGGCTAATTCCTAATGATGACTTGTATAGAGGCAGGAAGAATGAAAGGTTTGCTAGGAAGAAAGCTGGGGATGACCCAGATTTTTGCGGAAAAAGACAGGCTGATCCCGGTTACGGTAATCGAAGCGGACGATTGCGTTGTAACACAAGTAAAAACGCCGGAAAACGACGGCTATTCAGCGATACAGATTGGTTATGGAGAGGCACGGCCAAAGTCGGTGGCAAAACCTATGAAAGGCCATTTTGATAAAGGGAAAGTCAACTACAAGAAACATCTTGCTGAAATAAGAGTGGCCGAAGGCCATGATTTCAAGGTTGGACAAGAGATAGGAGCTGATGTTTTTGAGGTCGGCGACAAAGCGGACGTCACCGGGATTTCCAAAGGAAAAGGTTATGCTGGCGTAGTGAAAAGATGGGGATTTAGCGGAGGCCCAGGAGGCCATGGATCACATTTTCACCGCGCGCCGGGCGCGATTGGGGCGTGCGCTTCCCCGTCACGGGTCTTCAAGGGAAGGAAGTTGCCGGGTCAGATGGGCAGCAAGCAGGTCACGGTTCAGGCATTGGAGATCGCCGCGGTCGATGCCGACCAGAATTTGATAATGATCAAGGGTAGTATACCAGGGGCGAAGAACGCTGTTGTTGTGGTGAAGGAATCTGTCAAGAAAGCTAAGAAGGCAAAGAAGAAATAATGAAACTCCCTGTTTCGGACGCAAATGGCAAAAAAGTAGATGAAGTAGCCCTAAGTCCTGCCGTGTTTGAAGAAGAAATAAATGAATGGGCCATCCATCAGGATGTGAAGGCCCAAAGGAATGCGCTCCGCAGGGGCAGCGCATCTACCAAGACAAGAAATGAAAGATCGGGAGGGGGCGCAAAACCCTGGCGCCAGAAAGGAACCGGTCGCGCCCGTGCCGGGAGCATTCGGTCTCCTTTGTGGAAAGGCGGTGGTGTGACTTTTGGTCCGAAACCTAAAGATCACAGCCAGTCGATTCCCAAGAAAGTTAAAAGGCTGGCTCTCAGATCCGCTCTGTCAGCGAAGGCTAAGAACTCGGAGATTATTATAATTGATGAATTTGGCCTGAAGGAACCGGCCACGAAGAAAGCATATGCGATCCTGGAGAAAAATGGTGCGTTGAAGAACGCGACACTTGTCCTCAGCAAGGATGAGGAAATGGTGGCAAAGTCTGTTCAGAACATCCCCAGGATAAAAATCTGTGCGGCAGACTCGATTGGCACTTATAATGTTTTGGACAACAAAGTTCTTGTCTTTACGCGCAAGTCTTTGGGGGAAGTCATGGAGGCATTGGAACATGAAAAAGCCTAAGGGCAAGGGGAAAAAGGAAACACCCACAACCAATACTGACTGGGCCAGGGACATCATCTTAAGGCCAGTCATTTCTGAGAAGAGTTATGATCTCATAGAGCAACGGAAGTACACGTTTGAGGTGGATCCACGGGCGAAAAAGATTGAGATCCGCAAGGCGATAGAAGAGATATTCAATGTAGCGGTCACCAAGGTTAATACCAGCAGGGTCACGGGAAAGAGAAGAAGACAGGGGTATACTTCGGGGCGCAGCAAGAATTGGAAAAAGGCGGTCGTTACCCTCAGAGAGGGAGATCAAATAGAGTTTTTCGAGGGAGCGTAGGAAGAATTAGGCTGAGGCTGGTTTGGTGTGCGATTGGATGTAGCTCGTTAACGATGAGCCTTCTGCGGTGAACGGAGGATTCTAATGGGAGTCAAAAAATTTAAGCCGACATCTCCAGGTAGACGGTTTGCGACTGTCTCGGATTTTGAGGGGATCACTGAAACCAAACCGGAAAAGTCCTTAACTACTGCTCTTCCGAGGAAGTCGGGGCGGAACGTGCACGGCAGAATTACCACACGTCACCGAGGAGGGCGGCACAAGAGAAAATACAGGATCATTGATTTTAAAAGAGATAAAGATGGGATTGCTGCAAAGGTAGCGTCAATTGAGTATGACCCAAATCGGTCGGCTTATATTGCCCTACTGCATTACGCTGATGGTGAAAAAAGATATATCATAGCGCCTTTGAGGTTGCGTGTGGGGGCCGAGGTTCTCAGCGGTGTAGATGCGGACATAAAGCCTGGAAATGCCCTGGTTCTGAGAAAGATTCCAGTGGGCACAGTCATTCATAATATTGAGTTGAAACCCGGAAAAGGAGCGCAGCTGGCTCGGTCCGCAGGATCGTCAGTTCAGATAATGGCCAAGGAGGGCGATTACGCTCAAATAAGATTGCCATCCGGAGAAGCAAGGATGATCCATCAAAGCTGTCGTGCAACCGTAGGGCAGGTTGGAAATGTTGAGCATGAGATCACTTCCGTGGGAAAAGCAGGAAGAAATCGATGGCTTGGCAGGCGTCCTACAGTTAGGGGAACTGTGATGAATCCAGTTGATCATCCTCATGGCGGAGGAGAGGGCAAGGCTTCGTCAGGAAGGCATCCTGTAACCCCGTGGGGTAAGCCGACGATCGGTTACAGGACCAGAAAAAAGAAGCTATCTGACAAATACATAGTGAGAAGGAAGAAATAGAAAGGATCATCGCACAAAGCAAAGTGCAAAGTGCAAAATGAAGACAAACGAAGATCTGAAACACTTGCGGTTTTGAACTTTCAAATTTGCAGTTTGCAGTTTGAAATTTGCATTGATCAGTGCCCAACCCAGCAAGAATCAGAGGTGAAGCTAGATGGGTAGGTCGTTGAAAAAAGGTCCATATGTGAGCGAAGGGTTATTTGCAAGAATCTCCGAGATGAATGAAAAGAATGAGAAGAGAGTGATCAAGACCTGGTCTCGAGCTTCGACGATCTTCCCCGAGATGGTCGGGCATACGATCGCCGTGCATGACGGTCGTAAGCACATTCCCATATATGTATCGGAAAGCATGGTCGGGCACAAGCTGGGCGAGTTTGCGCCTACAAGGACCTTTAGAGGCCACGGTCATCACACGGAAAGATCGACAGCTATTAAGTAGAAGGAATTCGGTTACGGTTAGGGTTGGGATGCCCGTTTGGCCAAGCGGGAACGTCGAGCGTCATTTCGGAGCTTTTTGTATCCCTTGAACCCTTGACGATACGGGCCTCGTAACCGTAATCCTTGACCAAGAATTTTGTCCAGGAGGTAATTGTGGCGGACGTCGGAAGTGCGGAAAACCAAGTGCGCGCTATCGCCAAGTATGTGAGAGTGGCACCTCGCAAAGCTGCAAGAGTGATCGAGCTCATAAAAGGGAAAGATGTTGATGAGGCTCTGGATATCTTGAGATTCTCGCCGCAAGCTGCGGCCAAGACTGTTCAAAAAGTGGTCGCGTCGGCAACAGCAAACGCAGAAAGCAACTTCAGATTAAGAAGGGACGAGCTAATTGTCTCGCAGGCGTATGTTGATCAAGGTCCAACCTTGAAGCGCTTTCGGCATCGGGCCATGGGCAGAGCAAGTCGCATTCATAAGAGGACAAGTCACATAACTATTGTCGTGGAAGAGCGGGGAGGAAAATAAAGTATGGGTCAAAAGGTTAACCCCATTGGTTTGAGGATCGGAATAATTGAAAATTGGAGATCCCGCTGGTACGCGAACAAGGAATATGCGCAGTTCTTGCAGGAGGATATCAGAATTCGCAAGCACATAGCCACCAAGCTGGTGCGAGCTGGTATTTCCAGGATTGAGATCGAGAGAACCGGGGATCGAGTTAAGGTTGATATCTATACTGCCAGGCCTGGAATCGTTATCGGCAAGGGTGGATCTGAGGTGGATATTTTGCGCTCCGATGTTGAGAAGATAACGAGCTTGCAGACCCAGATCAATATTCAGGAAGTTAAAAAACCCGAAATTGATGCGATCCTGGTTGCGCAGAATATTGCTGAGCAGCTGGAAGCAAGGGTCTCTTTTAGACGGGCGATGAAGAAAGCGGTAACGGCTGCATTGAGAAGTGGAGCGCAGGGAGTCAGAGTATCATGTGCGGGCCGTTTGGGCGGAGCCGAAATGGCTCGAACCGAGTGGTATCGCGAAGGGCGAGTCCCGCTTCATACGCTAAGGGCAAATGTAGACTATGGATTTGCAGAGGCCTATACCACCTTTGGCCGAATCGGCGTGAAGGTATGGATCTACAAGGGTGAAGTTCTTGCGGCAGCGGACAAAGAAGAGACAGGTGCCAGTTCAAGAGGGGCTGGTCAACTAGGGGAATCCCGAAGACCGCAGCGGCCGCCTGCTCAGGCGGAGGAGCTGAAAGCGATCCCAAAGCCGGCAGAATCCAAGGAAGCAGCGAAGGAGCAAGAAGCGATCCCAGAGCCGAAGGCAGAATCCAAGGAAGCAGCAGAGGAGGAGCCAGCAAAGACTAAATCAGGCGCACCGGCAGATAAAGAGAAAAAGAAATCCGGTACGAAAACTGCTGCAAAAAGCAAGTCAAAAACAGCTCCCAGCAAGTCAAAAACAGCTCCCAGCAAGTCAAAAACAGCTCCCAAGAAGAAAAAGAACACGTAGGAAAGAGGGATAGCAGTTGTTGCTGCCTCGAAGGGTCAAGCATAGAAAAGTGCAAAGGGGAAAAAGGAGAGGCCTCGCCAAAGGCGGATTAAGAGTTAATTTTGGTGATTTTGGTCTGCAGGCGCTTGAGACCGGCTGGATAACCAACCGGCAGATTGAAGCAGCTCGTGTTGCGTTGACAAGACACATCAAGCGTGGAGGGAAAGTCTGGATCAATGTCTTCCCGGATAAGCCTGTCACCGAGAAGCCTGCTGAGACTCGAATGGGAAGTGGGAAGGGAGCACCTGAACACTGGGTCGCCGTGGTCAAGCCGGGGCGCGTGATGTTCGAGCTGGCAGGCGTTGAAGAACCGGTAGCAAGGGAAGCGATGAGGCTTGCATCGCACAAGCTTCCCATTAAGGCAAGATTCATTAAGCGGGAAGAGTAAGCAGGAGGCGCATATGAATTCCGAGGAATTGCGTGAACTTTCAGATAGCGAGCTGAAAGAGAAGCTGGGTGATGCTAAAACCGAGCTATTCAATTTGAGATTTCAGCTGGCAACCGGACAACTGCAAAATGCTGTCAAGCTGAAATTTGCACGAAGAGACATTGCACGCATTCAAACGATCATAAGGGAAAGAGAACTCGGAATAGTGAAGAGTGAATAGTAGAAAATGCATGGTCAATTAGTGAGTAGTGGATAGTGAATTCAAGAGAACGATAAATGTCCTCACTCGGCACTACTGACTAACAGGCCAACAGACTTGTGGAGTAGGTAGTGAGTTAGCGGGTAGTGGATAGTGAATAGTGGAACCCAAAAAAGCCATAAATGCTTTTGGCACCGACTGATCACTACAGGCTAATACACTTTATGAATGGAGGAGTAGTGGCTAAGAGGCCTAGCCGAAAGGTCAAAACAGGTGCGGTAATAAGCGACAAGATGGACAAAACCATCGTCGTTGCTGTTGACTCTAGGGCTCAACACCCGTTGTACAAAAAAATTGTCAAAAAGACAATCAAGTTCAAGGCCCATGATGAAAAGAATGAATGCCGCATCGGTGACATAGTAAAGATTATGGAGACCAAACCTACGAGCAAAGAGAAGCGGTGGCGACTTGTTTCTATTATGGAGAAAGCCAAGTAGGATGCTCGCATAGCTCGCTCGAAGCTCGTAGCCCGAATGGTAGCGTATGGCTCGTACATCGAGGAGTTGAGATACGAGAGTCGCGCTTTCTGGGGCTCGGCGTGAGACTTACACGGAGGCACCAGCAATGATCCAGCAGGAATCACGATTAAGAGTGGCAGATAATACAGGGGCCAAAGAAATCCTCTGCATCAAGGTCTTGGGAGGATCTGGTAAGCGCTATGCACGAGTCGGCGATTTGGTTGTCGGTACTGTGAAGGAGGCAATGCCGGGCGGAGCTGTCAAGAAGGGAGATGTCGTTCGGGCAGTTATTGTTCGGACCAAGAAAAATGTCCGGCGCCCAGACGGTTCCTATATCAGATTTGATGAGAATGCAGCTGTAATAATTGATGCGGTACATAATCCGAGAGGTACTAGGATCTTTGGGCCGGTTGCCCGTGAACTGAGGGACAAGAATTTCATGAAGATCATTTCGTTGGCACCGGAGGTTTTGTAAAGAATGCCGGAGCCTTAGTCCGCGGACGGGCCACTATATCTGGCAATGGATGCGAAATAGCGGATTCCAAGTGCACAATATGAGAGGATAACATGGCGGGGCTTCACGTGAAGAAGGGCGACAAAGTACTCATAATCGCCGGCAAAGACAAAGGGAAGAAAGGGAAGGTGTTGCGCGCATTTCCTGATACCAATCGCGTGGTTGTGGAAGGCGCGAATATGGTAAAGCAGCACGTGAGACCAACGCAAAAAAGTCCTCAAGGCGGCATTGTGGAAAAGCCGGGCACGATAGATGCATCCAACGTGCAGTTGATTTGCCCGCAATGTGACGAGGCTGCCCGCCTTGGTGCAATCAGGACTGAACAGGGCAAGCGGCTGAGAGTCTGCAGAAAGTGTCAAGGTGAGGTAGACAAGAGCTGATATTGTGTCTAGCTGAATGACTCAATCAGCGCAAGCCTTTTTATGGACATCAGCGCCAATCTATGTGAGACAGAACAGCGCAAATCTGCGCACTGGAGGTTTTGTGGCAAAGGCAAAGGCTGAAGAGGGGCCTAAAGAGGAAAAAGTTGATAAGAAAGAAACCAGCGGAACACAGGGTCGAGAAAAAAGGATGGCTCCCGCTGTAGCGCCGCGATTAAAGGAAAGATATCGGAAGGAAATCATTCCTGTGCTTCAAAAGGCGTTATCCCTGTCCAATTCAATGGAGGCTCCCCGCGTGGAGAAGATTGTGGTGAACATGGGAGTGGGAGAAAGTGTTGCTGAACGAAAGATCCTCGATGCCGCAATGAACGATCTGAGCATAATTACTGGTCAAAGGCCCAAAATAACGCGTGCAAAAAAATCCATCGCTGGTTTTAAAATCAGAGCGGGGGCTCCGGTTGGCTGCGCGGTGACACTTCGGGGAAGCAGAATGTACGAGTTTCTAGACAGGCTGCTTTCATGTGCATTGCCAAGAATCAGAGACTTCAGGGGTCTGTCGCTGCGCTCGTTTGATGGACATGGCAATTATACCTTCGGGGTGGATGAGCAATTGATCTTCCCTGAGATAGACTATGACAAGGTGGCAAAGATACTAGGCATGGACATCACAATTGTTACCAGTGCCAAAAATGATGACCACGCCTTTATGTTACTCCAGGAGTTTGGATTTCCTTTTAGGAGACGCTGATTAACGTAGATGGAAATGCTGATTGACGCAGATATCAAGATCTGCAGTAATGTGCACTGGGTGATCTGCGTCAGGGAGGAAGAATGGCCAAAAAATCACTCATTGCCAAACAGAAAAGAAAAGCGAAGTACCGGGTTAGGCACTATCACCGCTGCCAAAGATGTGGAAGACCCCGAGGCTACTATCGTAAGTTCGGCCTGTGCCGTATTTGTCTTCGGCAGTTGGCTCTCAAAGGGGAAATACCTGGCTTGGTGAAAGCTAGCTGGTAGAATATGTCGAGTGTTGTGTGCTTGTTTGTGGCAGAGGCATGCAAGCACTCACCAGGCCAAGACATGGAGGTAGACAATGACAGTTACAGATCCCATTGCTGATATGCTGACTAGGATAAGGAATGCAAACAATGCCTATCATGAAAGTGTCAGTATGCCGGTGTCCAAAACAAAAATAGCGATTGCCCAAATCCTTGATCAGGAGGGGTATATCAGAGGATATCAAGTTAATGATTCAAGCGCTCATCGTGAGCTGAATATTACGCTGAAGTATGGAGCCGAGAAGGCACGAGCCATCACGGGCCTGAAGCGGATTAGCAAGCCGGGTCTTAGAGTCTATGCAAAAGTCGATGACATCCCTCGCGTGTTGGGTGGACTGGGAATCGCGATCCTATCAACCTCACACGGCATTCTAACTGACAAACTTGCGAGAGAGAAACAGGTGGGCGGAGAAGTTCTTTGTTTCGTATGGTAAAACATTAGATCCTGGATACAAGATGCTGGATTCCGGACAGCAGATTCTGGCTTTTGGGTTTATCCAGTAGCAAGCATCCAGCATCTAGATGGAGGCGACAATGTCAAGAGTGGGAAAAAATCCCATAGAGGTTCCGAGTGGAGTGGATGTTGTAATAGACAAGTCCACGGTAATCGCCAAGGGGCCGAAAGGAGAGCTGAAAAAAACCTTTTCGCCCGATATCGGCATAAAGAAAGAAGGCGATACTATCTACGTTGAAAGACCTACTGACAGCGCTAGGCACAAGTCTCTTCACGGATTGACAAGGACGCTGGTGGCCAATATGGTGCAGGGCGTGCACGCTGGTTTTGAAAAAACTCTAGAGATTAGTGGCGTCGGTTATCGAGCAGTGCTTAAGGGGTCAAATCTCGAGCTGGCAGTGGGGTACTCACATCCAGTGATGGTCAATAGAACCGAGGGCATTGAGTTTGAAGTTCCGGCACCCAATAGAATCGTAGTGAAGGGGCCCGACAAGCAATTGGTCGGCGAGATAGCCGCAGAAATAAGGGCAATCAGGAAGCCCGAGCCGTATAAGGGCAAGGGAATCCGGTATGCTGGAGAGTATGTGCGGCGCAAGGTCGGAAAAACAGCTGCGTCATAGCGGACAGTGGTGAGGGAGTGGTGGGTAGCGGGTCGTGAGTGGTAAAAATCAAGCCAAGAAGCACACAAAAATGGTTTTAGCCACCAGAACTAACCAGTGAGAAGTGAGCTAGTGAGTTAGTGAATTAGTGGGTAGTGAGCAGTGAAGACCAAGGAGGCTACAAGAGATTTCGCTATCGACTAACTGACTAATACACTAACAGACCAGTGGAGGAAGAATGGCCACGGCCGGAAAGAAAGTTGCCAAGCTTAGAAGACACAAACGCGTGAGGAACAAAGTAAGAGGAGTTGCGGAGCGTCCGCGGCTCTCGGTCTTTCGTAGCAACGCTAATATCTATGCACAAATCATTGACGACAGCCACGGGATAACCGTGGTATCAGCGGGTACTCTGGATAAAGAGATAAGGAAAGACCTTGCGTCATCCGCAAACACAGATGCGGCAAAGAAGGTTGGAGAGCTCCTGGCTAAGCGCGCAGCGAAGAAAGGGATTAAACAAGTTGTTTTTGATAGAAGCGGTTATCTATATCATGGAAGGATACGAGCGTTGGCCGATGGCGCAAGAGAAGGCGGACTAAAATTCTAATACAAATGCAAATTTCAAAATGCAAATTGAAAAATCTAAAAGCCGTGAAAAGTAATGGCTGCAGACGGCATATGTGGTTTTACATTTTGCACCTTGCAATGAAGTCCTTATCGATGGGAGGCGTTGAGTGCAGAGGATTGAGCCGGATCAATTAGATCTGAAGGAAAAAGTGGTTCACATAAATCGGGTCGCCAAAGTAGTTAAAGGTGGCAGAAGATTCAGCTTGAGCGCTTTGGTTGTTGTCGGGGACGGGAACGGCCACGTGGGAGTCGGACTGGGGAAAGGCAGCGAGGTTCCGATTGCCATCCGGAAAGCCGTACAGAGGGCTAGAAAGAGCATGTTCGAAGTCCCAGTGAACGGCTCAACCATTCCGCATCAGATTGTCGGCCACTACGGGGCCGGTAGAGTTCTATTGAAACCCGCATCCGAAGGAACTGGTATTATTGCTGGCGGTCCAGTGAGGGCAGTGGTTGAACTAGCAGGGATAAAAGATATCTTGACCAAATGCTTGGGGTCTACGAACGCCATCAATATGGTGAGAGCTACAGTCGAAGGACTGCAAAGCCTAAAAAGTCCCGTGGATGTTGCGAGATCGAGAGACCTGGCCGTGGAGGATCTCCCATATAGGAGGGCGAGCAATGACACCAAAACTGAGAATAACGCAGACGAGGAGTCTGATCAGCAGGCCGCAGCCGCATCGAAGGACGATTAAGGCTCTTGGTCTCAAGCGGATCAATCACTCGGTTATTCATGAGGATAAACCTGAGATAAGAGGCATGATCCA
>CAYFXD010000076.1:0-8981 GCA_964347095.1 uncultured Actinomycetota bacterium
GATAAGGCAGCTTGCCATCCTTTGTTGCCGGACTTGGTTCCGGCACGTTCAATTGCCTGCTCAATTGAGTCAGCGGTAATGATGCCAAAGGCTATCGGAACACCAGAATCGTAGTTGGCTTTGGCGATTCCTTTCGAGACCTCGCTGCAGATATAGTCAAAATGGGGAGTTCCCCCTCTAATTACCACTCCTAGGCAAATCACGGCATCATAATTTGCGGATTCGGCCATCTTCTTTGCAACAAGCGGCATCTCGAATGAACCGGGGACCCATGCTATCGAGATGTCACGATCCAGGGCATCGTGCCTCCTTAGTGCATCTAGCGCTCCATCAAGTAGCTTGGTGCTCAAAAACTCGTTAAACCTGCTTATGACGATCCCGAACTTCAGGCTCTTGGCGAGCAGCTTTCCCTCAAATGTCTTCATTCTTCTCCTCCAAATGGTTCGTCTTTTAGACTTGGCCTAATCTATCCTCAAGCGACGCTAGTCTATCATCCTTGAGAATATGACACAGTTTTTCCTGTTTAGCTCGCAGATAGTTGAGGTTGTTTGGATTCGGCGCAACTTCGAGCGGCACTCTTTCGGATATTTTTAGTCCGTACCCTCCCAGGCCCACTATCTTTGTCGGATTGTTGGTCATCAATCTCATTGAGGTTAGACCCAAATCAACCAATATCTGTGCACCAATGCCGTAGTCCCTGAGGTCGGGCGGAAAACCCAAGACTTGATTTGCCTCCACGGTATCTTTTCCTTCTTCCTGGAGCTTGTATGCTTTGAGCTTGTTTATGAGACCGATTCCTCTCCCTTCCTGGTCGAGGATGTATAGAAGAACTCCGCGGCCTTCCTCTTCGATCTTGCCCAAGGCCCTTTCTAACTGAATCCCACAATCGCACCTAAGGGAGTGAAAAACATCCCCTGTTAAACATTCGGAATGCACCCTCACTAGCACATCTTTCTCACCAGCGACCTCACCTTTTACCAACGCGATGTGGCATTTCCCGTCCAGTGTACTTTCAAAGCTAACCGCTCGGAATTCACCATACTTGGTCGGGAGATCCACCTCGCATACACGCCGCACCAGTTTTTCGGTTCTGCGCCGGTAACTGATCAAATCAGCTATGGTGATCAGCCTCAAATCGAACTGCTTGGCCACTTTTTCCAGTTGGGGTACTCGGGCCATGCTACCGTCTTCATTCATGATCTCGCAAATAACTCCTGCGGGAAAACAGCCGGCAAGACTAGCGAGGTCAACCGTCGCTTCAGTATGACCGGCTCTTTCCAGCACTCCGCCTTTTTTTGCTCGTAATGGGAAAACATGACCGGGCATGGAGATATCCTCCGGCTGTGTTACGGGATCAACAACCGCCTGGATCGTCGCAGCCCGGTCCATCGCTGATATGCCAGTTGTTATTCTATGCTTCGCCCCGATGGAAACGGAAAAAGCAGTTCGCTGACTGGACGTGTTTGTAGAAACCATTTCTGGGATTCGAAGTTTGTCAAGCCTGTCGGCACTGCAAGGCATACAGATCAATCCGCGGCCGAATTTGGACATAAAGTTTATGTCATCCGCAGTCGCCTTTTCCGCTGCCATGACAAAGTCGCCTTCATTCTCACGGTCTTTATCATCTACAACTATTACCATCCGGCCTCTCTTGATCTGCTCGATCGCTTCTTCAATTGAGCTAAAACCCATCTGTAACACCTCCTCAATCAAGATAACCGTGTCTATATAGTAAACCTAAGGTTGAGCTTGGTCTTCCGGTCTCATCCATGATCTTTTTGACGTATTTGGCAATCATGTCGACTTCCAAATTGACCGGCGCACCAACTTTGACCCGCCCAAGCGTCGTGACCTCAAGCGTATGGGGAATTACAACTACCGTAAAAATGTCCCCAGACGTCTCCGCCACCGTTAGACTGATCCCGTCAATAGTAATGGGTCCTTTGGGAACAAGATAGGCAGCTGTTTCATGCGGCGCGGATATTTTGAATATGATGGAATTACCCTGTGTCCTCTTTTCCCTGACATATCCAACTTGATCCACATGGCCTAGGACATAATGTCCTCCCAGTCTGTCAGCTGCTCGTACCGACCGCTCTAGATTGACCTTGTCTTTCGCCTTCAGGGACCCCAGATTTGTTGTCTTAAGCGTCTCAGGGCTCAGATCAGTGGAGAAAACGTCCGCTTCAAATCCTTTGACTGTGAGACAGACACCATTGACGGCAATCGATTCCCCAATCTGTACGTCCTCTGTGATTGTAGGCGACCGGATTTCTGCGCGTGCCCCATATACCGATGTACTGATACTTCTGACTTCCCCAAGATCTTCAATGATGCCCGTGAACATGGTTCCTCGCGTGTTTATTGGCCATACTGCCTGGATCTTCTTTTCTCTCGACCGGGTAAGCCTCCACTGCCAAGTCATCGCCGCTCAGCCAAGTGTTTGAGATCCGAAAGCACTTTGTCGTTCCCTCTTTTCCAACTCCGTTCTCAACCAGGCCTGGGGCGTGCGCATCGCCGATAAGAACCGGAGCAATATACAGTTGCACTTTGTCCACTATTCCTGCCTTGAGAGCAGCTGCATTTAGCTTTGATCCGCCTTCCCAAAGAACACATGAAATCCCTCGACTACCCAGTTCCTTAATCAGAGCAAACAGATCAACTCTTCCATTCGCACCAGGCATTGCAAGAAGCTCTGCGCCTTTCTCCGCCAGCACCTTCTTCTTCGCCTCTTCGCCCCTCGCGTAGACGATTATTGTCTCCACATCAGAGGCAGTAGCCACAATTTTTGACTCCACAGGAATTCTTAAGGAGCTATCGACGACCACGCGAATAGGGTTCTTGGACTCACGACCGTCAAGCCTGGTCGTCAGGAGAGGATCATCTGTGAGAACCGTGCCAATGCCAACAACTATCGAGTCGTACTGGTCCCTAAGTACATGAACCGCCTCCCTTGACTTCTCGCTGCTTATGACTGTGCACTCATCTCGATGAGCGGCTAATTTCCCATCTAGACTCATCCCCGCTTTCATCAAGACAAACGGAAGTCTCGTGGTTATATGCTTGATATATATCTCGTTCTGAGCCGCGATCTGTCCAGCCAAAAAACCAGATCGTGCCCGAATGCCCTGCCATTCTAGTTCTCTGATTCCCTTGCCTGCAACTCGTGGATTGGGATCCTCCATGCCAACGATCACTTCCTTGATCCCAGCCCGTTTTATTGCTGCAGTACATGGCGGTGTTCTGCCTTGAAAGCAGCACGGCTCCACAGTGACATACATTGCAGCCTCGTTTGATCTTTTCCCCGCCTGACCGAGCGCATTGATTTCCGCATGGGCTTGACCAGCCTCCTGATGAAAACCTTCACCCACAATCCGCCCATCCTTGACAATAACGGCCCCGACCATGGGATTAGGACTGGTTCTCCCCCTTCCTTTCTCTGCAAGCTCAATGGCCCTTTGCATATATTGTTTGTCCATACAAGGCTCCAAATAAAAGTGCCCTTTCTTAAGGGCACGGTAAAAGCATAGCAGCATAGCCAAAACAGGCCACGATAGCATCATTGGCTTTGCACACTCATCCTTCTCCCATCCAGACTATACTGTCGGCTCCGGAATTTCACCGGATCAACCGCTCTCCAGCTCCAATTCCAAGCTGAGAGGGCTCGCGGACTATACCGCCGGTCGGGAATCCCTCTGAAATGCTCAAAGGTCACCCTGCCCCGAAGGATCATATTCGACTGTGCTAAGAATGTTAGCAGATGCGCTGAACCTGCGCAAGTAGCTGCGCAAATATTTAGGCAAGCGAATAGGCCTTACTTTGGGAGGCCGCCTTGGTCGCCGCGGCACGGCTGTGATGTGCTTTCTTTGTCATTCGAGCTATGAACATCCCGTCGGTCCCATGCTTGTGAGGAAGAAATTGGACCCAGTGGTAGGGCTCTTCAAGTCTCAACTTCTCAGGCAAAAATGTGGCAACATCATCAAGGACGAAATCAGAATGAGAGCGCAGAAATCCTTTAACAACCTCAATTCCCTCTTGATGCGAAATAGTACAAACAGAATAGACCAGTGCCCCACCTGTTCTTACAGACGATGCCGCTGAGGCTAGTAGCTTGGACTGCAAAATCGATAGTTCTTCAATCTGGCTTAGGCTTTTTCTCCATCGTGCATCCGGTCTTCTGGCCAATGCTCCCAGTCCTGAACATGGTGCGTCCACCAAAACCTTGTCAAACGTTTCAGCGACCAGACTGTGGACGTCAGTAGCGTCTCCCTGTCTCAACTCAACACTGGTGATCCCGAGGCGCTCAACGTTCGCCCTGATCAGATTTAGCCTCTGAGCCGCTATGTCAACTGCAACGATCCGGCCTTGATCTTGCATCAATTCAGCCATATGTGTTGTCTTGCCTCCCGGCGCTGCACAGCAATCCAGTATGGCCTCTCCTGCGTGAGGCGAGACAACGTGACTTACTGCCATTGAGCTCTCATCCTGTACAAAGAAGAACCCTTTTTTGAATTCAGGCAAGGTGCCTGGATCGCCTGCATGGTCCAGTACCAGACCTTCCCCGAACAAGCGACTCTTCGTCACTTTCAATCCCCGATCCACAAGTGATTTGAGCAGTTCAGGAGATTCGCACTTGAGAGTATTAGTTCTGATGGTAACGGGAGGATAACGATTGTTCGCCTGACATAGTTGTATGGTCTCATCAATACCCAAATCCTCGACCCACATTTTGACCAGCCACAACGGGTGGGAATACTTCAAGGAGATGAAATTTAGGGGATCCTCCCGAAAACTAGGCCAGGAAAGCTTTTCCTTTTTTCGAGCGATTGATCTCAAAACACCATTAACAAAACTCGCGATCCCAGAATGGAAAAACTTCTTGGCCAGCTCAACGCTTTCAAAGCAGGCGGCCCTGGCCGGGATTTTGGTCAGATAGACCAGCTGATAACAGCCCATCCTCAGAATGTCCAAAGCCTTTGGTGGAATCTCAGTCAGGCTTCGCGTCGAACACTGGGCAATAATCCAGTCCAGGCTCCCCTGCGTTCGCAACGTGCCATACACCAGCTCTGTGACAAGAGCCTTGTCTTTTTCAGACAACGCTGTTCTACTCAAGACAGCTGAAAGAAGCAGATTAGCATAGCTTCCGCTGTCATGCACACGCTGTATTATCTCCAGGGCGGTTTCCCGGGCAGATGCTTTCATGGCTCTCATGATCAAAATCAATCTGGGCTTTGGTCTTTGAATATAGAATCTATTTGAATCGATATGTGCATGAAATAAGGCTGCCTCACGGCAGCCCAAGTTTTATCACCCCAGCTGCTGCCCTAGCTTAATCTGGTGTCCCCGCAGGAACTCAGCGGAGGACATTTTTCTTTTATTCTCAGGCTGAATCATGGTTAAGATCAGTCGCCTATCCTGAGTAGCAACGACTAGTCCGTTCTTCTCCACGGCCACAACTGTCCCGGGCTGCAATTCTTTATTAGATACCTGTTCATTGATGCGTGCTTCTAGCAGCTTGAGCCTTTTCCCCTGCAGGAACGTATAAGCGCCCGGGTAGGGATTTAGCGCTCTGATTTTATCCTTAATCTGCTTTGCCGGACTCGACCATTGAACCAGTGTTTCTTCTTTCTTGATCTTCGGAGCATATGAGATACCATTCTCATCTTGCTCTCTGGGTTCAATGATGCCGTCAGCAACACCATCAAGGGTTTCTACAAGCAATTCTGCTCCTTGATCAGCAAGCTTCTGGGCCACCGTGCCGGCCGTATCGTCCAGCTCGATGCTGGTTTCTGCCTGCAGCAGGATAGGACCCGTATCCATTCCCCGATCCAGAAGCATTGTAGTCACGCCAGTCCTGGTGCAACCATCCATAATCGCTCTTTGAATTGGCGCCGCTCCACGGTATTGGGGCAACAACGAAGCGTGGACATTTATGCAGCCATGAGGGGGCAAATCAAGTATCCACTCAGGAATTATTTTTCCGTAGGCGACAACCACGACTGCCTCTGGATCCAACTGGCAAAGACTACTACGGAATCCCTTTTCATTGAGGTTATCGGGTTGGAATAGTGGTATATTGTTCCTTTGGGCAAATTCTTTAACCGGGGACGGTTGTAGCTGTAGACGTCTTCCTTTGGGACGGTCAGGCTGGGTAACGGCTGCCAGCAATCGATGAGTTGAAGAGTAGACAAGGTCCAAAGCCGGAATAGCGAAATCCGGTGTGCCCATGAACACTACGTCCATGCCGGCTCCCCTCTAGAGCTGTTCATACATTGAGCTGAAGACTGGGCATGAGATAAGAATGCTGAACAGCTTTTTGTTTGAACTTGGTGGCCAGTTAACACATGTACTCTCGAATCTAATTGAAGACGATCCCTACTCGCAACAGGAAAGCTTCTAGGTGGTGGCCATTTCGCGCATAATCTTAAGAGCCTTGCGCTGCTCATCTCTAGTAGTCCGGTTCAAGAGCACAACTCCGTCCAAATGATCTACTTCATGCTGAATAACTCTGGCCTCCAAATCTGCTGCTGAAAACTCGATATCCTCATTGTCCAGAGTTCTTGCCCTTACTCGAACTTCAGTTGGGCGATTCACCAACACCTTTATTTCATAGAAGCTCAAGCAGCCTTCTTCTTCTTCACAACACTCTTCGCTCGTCCAAATGATCTCTGGATTCAAGAGCACTTGAAGGCCTTCGCCGATGTCATAGATGATGACCCTTTTCAAGACGCCGATTTGGTTGGCGGCCAGCCCCGCCCCTGGCGCATCATACATGGTATCTTGCATGTTCTTAACCAGATCTCTGATCTCTTGATTGGCATGGTGAACCTTTGTAGCTTTCTCGCGCAGTACGGGGTCACCGTGCATTCTTATTGGTACGACGGCCATTTTTGTTTATCTCCCTCACAACCAAAGCTCAAAATCTTGCTTGATCAGCTTATGAACAGTACTTATGTCTTAACTATAACATCCAGACCGGATCAACATCTACTATCAGATTGACTCCCCTTCCAAATCCAGACAATTCCACCGAGCGAAGCCGGTCCTGCAAAAACCGACTGACTGTCAGGGAATCTGATACTTTGAGGACAATGTGCCACCTATAGTGATTCTTGATCTTGGACAGAGGAGCAGGTGCCGGTCCAAGAATCTCTTTGACCTGCTCATGATCTCTCTCCCTTACTAACCTGCTGATTTCTTCGGCTGTTCCTTCAGCTTCACTGTTGTCGCTACCAGCAATCACTATGTTTATCAGCTGGCAAAAAGGTGGGTAGAAAAGTTCTTTGCGTAATGCAACTTCCTCTCTATAGAAAGCACCATAATCACTTGATGAAACGGCACCCAGCGCATAACTGCCTGGTAAATAGGTCTGAAGAACGACTTTTCCAGGCTTGCTGCCTCTGCCTGCTCTTCCGCTAACTTGCATCAGAAGCTGAAAGGTCCTCTCAGCAGCCCTAAAGTCCGGTAGATTGAGTGCGGTGTCACCATTGATAATACCGACAAGAGTCACATCGGGAAAATCAAGGCCTTTGGCAATCATCTGTGTTCCCAACAGAACACCGGTTTTCCGTTTATGGAATTCAATCAGTTTTTGTCGGTGAGAGTCTCTTCCTTTTGTGGTATCCGCGTCCATTCTTATTATCTTGAGCCCCGGAATCAACTTGTTCAGCTCGCTCTCGACTTTCTGAGTTCCTATTCCAAAGTCGCCAATCCTGCTGCTCCCACACTCAGGGCAGGTCGAAGGAACAGCCATTGCAAGATTGCAATGATGGCAAAGCAATCTCATTCTGGTCCGGTGATAGGTGAATGACACCGCGCATCGTTTGCACTTTGGAACAAATCCGCAGTCCCGGCAAAGGAGAAAACTTGCATAACCGCGCCGGTTGATGAATAAGATGAATTTGCATTCCATGGCCAAACATCTCAGCATTTCCTCCGTCAAGATAGCGCTGAATATTCCTCGGTTCCCCTTCCGTGACTCCTCTTTCATATCAACTACTCTTATCACAGGCAGTTGCCGGTTTTCGACTCTTTTGGTTAAAAGAATGTGGACAAATCGGCCCGATCTGGCCCTGTAGCTGCTTTCAATGGCGGGTGTTGCGCTGCCCAAGACGAGCGGACAATGCTCAATTTCAGCTCTCTTAATAGCAACATCTACAGCATTATACCTCGGACTCCGGTTTTGCTTATACGTGCTTTCATGTTCTTCGTCTACCACAATGATTCCAAGATCCGACAAAGGAGCAAATAGAGCGGACCGGGCACCAACAACTACACGACAATGGCCGTCCCTAATGCTCCGCCATTGGTCAAAGCGTTCACCCAACCGCAACCCGCTGTGTAGAACCGCAACGCGCTCCCCGAAGGCATTCCGGAATCTGTGGGCAGTTTGAGGAGTGAGGGCAATCTCAGGAACCAGCACGATCGCAGTTTTGCCCCTCCTGAAAACCTCGTTGATGACCCTGAGATAGATCTCGGTCTTGCCGCTGCCGGTTACACCTTGAAGTAGAAAAACCCGGTGCACATGCTCCTGTAGTGTTGCTTCAATAGCTGCGATGGCCTGCTTTTGTTCATCGGTGAGCACGTTTGTTTTGGCGGTCGGTTCAGGATAATATGACTCCGGCGTCCGAAAAGTGCATTTCAGACTGGTCGAGACTATTTTCTTGGCCATCAGCGATTTCAACGACTGCCTTGAAGAGTGAGTCAGAGAAAGAAGCCGCGCAGTTTGCATAGGAGATTCTGACATTAGAGTTCGCAGCATTTTACTTTGTTTGGGCGCCCGTTTCTTGAGCCGGTCCGCAAAACCGTGAGCATCTTTTACCGAGATGTCAAGACTTGTATATTCTTCCTGTTTTTCCTTTGCCGCAGGCGCGTGTACCTCATAGCTTCGTCTGACAATTCCTTTCTTTTCCAATCCTCTCAGAGCCGTAGAAGTGCGTTGCTTGAACGTCTGCTGTAGTGCAGCAAGGCTGACTTTTCCT
>CAYFXD010000077.1:0-18406 GCA_964347095.1 uncultured Actinomycetota bacterium
GCTTTCTGGAGCTCAAAAAGCTGGACAAGTTTAAGCTGGGCTCATCACTAGTAAACGTCACTGCCGACGCTACAATTGAGGACGGGCTGGGATCCTTTGGGTACGATGATGAGGGCGTCAGAGCTCAGCAGACTCCCTTGGTAAAGGAGGGTCGGTTTGTTGGCTATCTGACATCTCGCGAAACAGCACCGGTGATCGGCCGGCCAAGCAATGGAACCATGAGAGCGGACGGTTGGAACCGTATCCCTCTTATTAGAATGACCAACGTTAACCTCGAGCCTGGAGATAAGAGCTTTGAAGAGCTTATATCAGAGATCAAAGATGGGATCTATCTTGAAACCAATAAGAGTTGGAGCATTGATGATAGGAGGCTGAATTTCCAGTTTGCAACCGAGATTGGCCGGGAGATCAAAGACGGCAAACTCGGAGCCATGTTAAAAAACTGCAATTATACGGGCATAAGTCCCGAATTCTGGAACTCATGCGACGCAATAGCAAGCAGAGACCATTGGAGCATCTGGGGAGTCCCCAATTGTGGAAAAGGGGAGCCTATGCAGATAGCCCATGTTGCGCATGGTACCGCTCCGGCAAGATTTCGAAATGTTCAGGTAGGTGTAGGAAAATGAGCGAAAGACTGCAATTGGAGAAGCAGATCTCTAATGCGTTGGAAGAGGCTTTGAGCTCATCGGATGCCGATCAAACCGAAGCGCTTGCGATTGCGCACGACGGCGCTCTTACTCGATTTTCCAGCTCATATATCCACCAAAACGTGGCCGAGAGAAATGTACATCTTTCTATTAGAACCGTCCTGGACAAAAAAACTGGATACGCATCCACAAACCGGCTTGACAACCATTCAGTGCGGCAGACGGTCAAAACTGCTCTAGCCATCGCCAAGCAAAGACCCCAGGATCCTGATTTCAGGTCGCTGCCAAAACCTTCGGGATCTCCCATAGCCGAATCTTACAACCCTGCGACAGCGGATTTTTCTCCCCAAGCCCGTGCCGAGGCTGTCAAGATGGTCGTTGAGAAAGCTAATACGAGCGGACTCTCAGCAGCTGGTTCATTTTCCAACGAGGCGGCCATTTTGGGAGTCGCCAACTCCCTAGGGATCAGGTCGATACAGCCTCTTACCCAAGCTTCCTTTAGCACCGTCATATCTTCGCTTTCCAGTTCAGGATTTGCAGGCTTCGTGTCCAGAAATGTAGATGAGTTGAATGCAGAAGAGTTGGCAGGGGAGGCGATCAAAAAAGCTTTGGAGAGCAGGGATCCGGTCACCATCGAACCTGGACGATATACAGCAATTCTTGAAGAAGAAGCCGTCGCCCAGCTGCTGTCTTTCCTCGGTTTTATTGGCTTTGGCGCCTTGGCCTTTCAAGAGCAACGGAGTTTCTTATATGGCAAACTAGGCCAAAAGATAGTTGGCGACAACGTGACTCTTTGGGACGATGCGCGTGACAGTCGCACCATAGGATTTCCATTCGATTTCGAAGGCGTCCCCAAGCAAAAGGTTGTCTTGATCGAACAAGGCGTTGCCAAGAATGTTGTCTATGATTCATACACGGCCCAAAGAGAAGAAAAAAAATCGACGGGACATGCACTACCTGCTCCCAATCCGTATGGACCCATACCCACAAATCTATTCCTTGAGACTGGTGAATCTTCACCTGAAGAGATGATCGCCTCCACTAAGAAAGGGATCCTGGTCACCCGCCTGCATTACACAAACATAGAAGATCCGATGAAGACCGTTCTGACCGGCATGACCAGGGACGGCACATTTCTGATTGAACATGGAAAGATCTCAAAAGGGATCAGAAATCTGCGAATCACACAGACGATTCTTGAGGCGCTCAACAACGTTGAATTGGTCTCGGAGAAAAGCCGTTTGGTGGATAGCGGATTCGGGACTTGCTACGTGCCAATGTTGAAGATCAAGCATTTCAACTTTACTGGGGTGACAGAGTTTTAGAACCCCAACAGCAGGGAGAAAACTCTCTTTGATTTTTACAGAGATCAAAGGAGATCGATGCCCCACTAGAGAATAATGAGGGTTGATACGCGCCACAATGGCTAGAACCGAAAGGAGTCAGTATGTGGGCAACGATACTTGTTCTTTCTCTGGCAGCATGGCTATTAATCGCCATCGTGCTGGGTTTCATCATGTGGCGGCGCGAGCGTGCGCACCAAGATGCGATTTTGTATCTGCTTGCGGGAATCGGCGGAGGAGCTATTATGATTCTCGCTCTTATTGCCGAGCTGACCTCGGACGAGACATCCGACTTTCAGATTGCACTTATTATTGCCGCCATTATCCTATTTGCCGCAGCAGCAATGTCGGGGTTTCGCCAGCTGAAGGCGCTGTACAGTAATAAAAGGAAGGAATCTTAAGCAAATTTTGAGGATTTGGGCTTTGTCCCTGTAGGGCTTGATAGCCATTGATAGTCCGCAGCTAGCACAGCTGGTCATGCGACTTCTCTTAGCTTCGGCCGGGAAGGCAGCGCCATGCACCACGCTTGGCTGCATCGTTTTACTTCTAAAACCCCACCGCCCAAATAAAATAGTACTCTTGTCTCTTTTTGCCTTGTTCTTCGGCCTGCACGATTTTAACACCTAGGTCATCAAAGCGACTCTTGCACGTAAATATCAGATCGCCTTCAGGCCCATAATGGGCCTCTTCTATTTCAAATCTCTGCGGGTCCAGTTCTTTATCCAGAAAACCTACTAACCTGGCTTCAGCCACCAATCTGCCTGATTTGTCAAATGTCCTGGCTCCCTCAGCTATGGTCAATTTGTCTTCGTCCCTGTAGAAGAAGATCGTCCAGAATTCGCCAAAATCCCACGCTAGATCAACAAAGGAGGTACTTCGCTTATTGTAATAAGTGTAGACCGCGTATTTTGGGATTTTTTTCTTAGCACGATATACGGTCTTCAGGCCGAGGCCCTGCATGTTGATTTTGACCGTTGTATGCTTTTCCAGCTGCCTATCTGTTTTTTTGAAGTCGTCCTTATCCCAGATCAAGCTGGTTGGGTCGCGCTCACTGCTTAGCGTGGCCCTCTCAGACGAGCAGCCGAGAATGGTGGATGTCAGAATGCAGGCAAGAATGAGGGATCTTACTTTTTTCACTGCTGAAGCGCCTTCTTCAAATCGGTCCCAACCTGCTGAAATCTCCGCAAGGCATTTGGACAATGCTTGGAACGTTGTGCCACTTTGCCAATGATGCATCCTAGGGAATTCAGGTTCGATGCGGATCCTGACATTCCTTCTTGTTCTTGTTTAATCTTTGAGCTGGAGGCGCTGAGAGCGTGCTTGTCGTCTAGTTATACATCTGCAGCACGGAAATCTATCGGTATTCTTCCTACCGTACATGCTACAGCAAATGCCTTGCGATGTATCAGCCCAGTGAGTATAGATGTGGGAATGTAGCGTAACCTGTCTCGGGTGGTCGCGAATTTCTCCTGAGCGGGCCGGCCGCGATTTGAACGGATCGAGCTGTAACTTCTTGGGATACATAGGACCGCCGGAACCGCAAGAGAAGAAACATTTGACTTCTTAGCATGTATGTGTTTTTATGTAAATATGCTTATATGCTTATATTTCTTAATGCCTAGAGTGCTACTTGTAGGAATCATCCATTAAACCTATAGAAAGCGGTACGCGCATGACACGCAATCAAAGCACAAACCCAATTACCACAGCGTCTTGGACAACTAGCAGGAGATACAAACGAAGAGCTTATCAGATACCCGCCTTGACGCTGCTTATCATACTTTTGTCCATACCAGTCTGTCCTTTTAGCTATGTCTCAGCAAATGAGGCTGAGATCCACCACCTAACTCTTCACCCTGTGCTAGACACATATATTCAGCACGACTACCCCTATTTTGACCCTTTTCACTATCCCTCCAATTATAATTACGGAGGCAGTCCTTTTCTTTATTCAGCAGCAGGTGGACAATCGAATCATCCCCGTTCTTTGGTCCAATTTGACGTATCTTCGATTCCCAAAAATGCTGGAATCAAGTCAGCATTCCTCAAACTCTATTGCTTCTCAGGCGGAACCTGGAAAAGCATCGGATGTTACGCTTTGGACCATCGCTGGACCGAAGGAACTATGAATCAACAAAAAGATCCACCTCTGGAGACTGCCGACGGCTGCACTTGGAATACTTATGATGGAGTCAACAGCTGGATAAAGCCAGGCGGAGATTATAACCCAACCGCGCTGCTCGACGATATCTTCATCTCAGACGAATACGACCGGGGATGGAAAACTTGGAACGTCACAGCTGCAGTCCAAAGCTGGGTGAATGATAATCAATCCAACTATGGTTTCCTGCTCGCAACACTCGAGCATGCCAACTATCGGCAAGCCAGTTTCTACAGCAAGGACTACCCTGAGCCTCAATTCTGGCCTCGGTTGGAGATAGCATATGAAGAGCTGCAAGAACCGTTGATCAAGGATCTGTCAGTATCGCCGGGAATTCTCGATCCTTACCAGCAAAACAGCGAGGTAAAGATCTCATACAGATTAGAAGAGGCGTCTCTGGTCCAAGTTCAAGTATATGATTCTCAAGGAATAAAAGTAAAAGCATTGTATGAAGACTTCGATGACAACGGGGCCGAGCTAGAAAAACCAGAAAAGCAGGAAGCTGGCCTGCATGATGCCAGGTGGTGCGGAGTCATAGATTTCAAAGAGATGGCAGCCCTAGCGGGCGACAAAGGAGTCTTAATAGCTCCAGACGGAGCATACAACATCAAGTTGGTTGCTGCCAGCGTGGCCAGCGGAACGGTCGAAAGTGCTGAAGCGGCTGTGGTCATCAAGTCCGAGTAGCTGTGTCGGCCAGCCTCGCGCATAATCAAGTTCCAAGAGAAACGGCAGCGGGCCCGACTTGCGTGCATTGATCCTAGGATTGTGATCGAGTATCACATCGACTTCTGCTGCTGGAGTCGGCACCCGAGAACTAATTGTTTGGAGAAAATGTGGTTAGAAAGCTGTGTTTTGTTTTGTCTGCTGTGGCTTTGCTCATGTCTACCGTTCTCGTGGCAGGTTGCAGTCTGACGCCCGACAGGGAAATCAATTTGAAATATTCTTTTTTTGCTGAGCCGCTTCATGGCGAGAAGCTCAAGAATGTTGTTCTGTATCTGCCCTTCCCCAGCCGTGAGGGGAAGATCATTAATAAGGCATTCAAAGAAACAGAAGAGCGGTACCTGAAGTATGGCTCAAACACCATGGATAAGACTACTTTTGACAAAGTATCAACCAAATACGGTCCCATGTTGAGAATACAAGCCAGTGTCCTGGGCAAAGGGGTGGGCTCTGGATGCGACGTCTCTATACGCGAATCTCTGCCATTTCGGGAATACTATCTTTGGCAGAGTACCGGAAATCATCGGCATCGGTATATGTATAGCCCCCGCCACGTAATAAAAAGACGGGGCGAACAAAGATATGCTCACACTATGATCTATGTTGACGGTGCCGACGGAAATGGTCTGAAACTCGAGATGCGATATGACATCAGAGACAGAACCCCAGCCCCATTCCCCTTTATCTTCAGTCATGGAGGTGGAGGGGGTTTGCTGGCATTCTTCGGAACTCGAGAGCTGCCCGACCCAATGCCTGGATCCGCAGGTATACCGATTGAAATCACAAAACTCGGTTGGCAGAAGATCCCCGTAACCGAATATGAATGAGAGGCGACATGAAGAAGAAGATCATATGCACCTTTTTTGCCTTGTTCTTTGTCTTTTCAAGTCAGACTAAGGCTTTTGCCTGGAACGCCATAACTCACTATTACATAAACAAGCAAATTGCAGCACCGCATAGTCCTGAGGATGTCTTTTGCATTAATGGAACCGGCCCTGATATGCTGGTGAGCGTTCCCCTGATAAACCCGATTCCTGAATATGCGGAAGTAAGCATGAACTGGGCAGACATCGCGCACTGTCCAAACCCGAAGAAGCTCGCAAACAACACATTATCATTTCAGGATGAACCGAATGTAGGCTTCCTCATGTATGTTGTGGGCAATGGCAGGTTATCGCCTCCAGCCAAAGCTTGTAGCCTTGGCTGGGCAGGGCACATCTCCGCAGATTGGGTGGCCCATAATAAAGCGCTATTCAAAATTGTTGATCGGCTTCCTGGACTGGCCCTTCATGCCAATGCCGAAGCCCTTTGCGACTATTATGTATTCCTCACAAATGGGCCATTTGTGTCAAGATTCTATTTTGATCCTTATCTCATCTCAAAGACCCTTGCGAACTACCAGCTGATTGACATGCATGAAACAGCTGAAGGTAGGCGTTTCTCGGACTCTAGCCTCAAGGCAGCAGCATTTAACAATGGTCTTCCCAGATCAGCGGTTCAATCGTGCTGCAAGCGGTGGGCTGGAATTGTTGTTTGTATGCAGACTGCATACGCGCTCAAAGCCATCAAGGATAATGTTGATATACCGGACTTTTTAAATGCGATGAAAGCCCGTGGAATTGAAGACAATATCCGGCTCTCGGAGAGATCTGTGCGAGACTGGATTAGTACTAAAACAGCCAGAGGAGCAATTCCGGATTATTCAACTCAGGTTATTCCTTTTTATCCATTCCCAATTGCGGCAAACATGACTCAGCCACACGGCTCCAGTTCTGGGCTCTATGCCAGAATGCCGAATTGGCTAAAATATCCTCTGCAGTTCCTTGCTGTGCGGCCGGTTGTAGCCGGCGAGCAGGCGCAGCCAGATGAGGGATGGCCGGAAAGCATTGATTCCGATGAGATCACCTATGATTTTTGGAATCAGGTGGCACAGGCCGCGGAAGCGGCCGGGCTTATCCGATATCAGGAAGAGACTACTGAAGTTCAGGGAGAACAGCAGTATTGTATTGCGCCACAGATCGATGATGAGGATGCTTTTCAAAACATCTTGGCAACAGTTATCGAAGACAGATCAAACAATTCAACGGCAGAAGCACATAGAAAATATGCCATATTCTGCAAGAATTTTCTGGAAGAAGGTGTCTCCGATCCCGATTCGCTGACCGATATCATTGCGCCGGTAATCAGCAATATCTCACCGAAGGACGGACAGATTACTCCATACCACAAACCAACCATCGGCTTTCGTGCAAAAGACAATCCGACGGGTATTGGCATTGATTCTTCAACCATCCGAGTCATGATGGATGGTCAGTTAATGTCCGAGCCAGTTCATGTGCCAGAACTTGATCTGTTCATCCTGCAGCCCAATAAATATCTGCCTACGGGCGACCACGTTTTGACCATCAAAATATCTGACTTCGCAGGCAACGAGAGCAAAATAAGCACAAGATTCACTGTTGACAACATCTTCAATCACACACTGTTCTCAAATGCAGAAACTCAGCTGAAAGGGTTCCCTCAGATAGAAGGAAACATATATTCCAGCGGCAGGATCTCCGTTGTTGGTGCTCCAACGATAACGGGAGATGTCTATACCGCGGCTGGATTCGCCGGGAGCGAAACTGCCATAATTGACGGATCGATCACACAGAACGGAGAACCAATCGCTTGCCAAGAAATTGACTTCGAATATTACCAATATTTGGCGGAAACGCACGGCACTTGTTATGAGGGCGATCAGGAAATCACAACGGACAACGGTAACCTGCCCGAAGGCGTGATCTTTGTCGATGGAGATCTCACGCTGATTGACGGTCCATCGATCGAGAATCCGTCAAACCTGGCGGCAACCATTGTCTGTACAGGAAAAATCCGCTGCACTGGCCACTCCGTGCTCTCTGCGGCCCAGGACCATGTGGTCTTCATAGCAAGAGACGATGTAGAAATAGGGGGAGAGAATAGTCTAGAGGGAGTAGTCTATTCAGAAGCCGGAGCCATCAGCCTGAAGGGTACCATTAAATGCGAAGGCGCGCTGATTGCAAAAGATGGGATTTCTATAACCGGCTGCCCAAGCGTCAAGGGCTATTTGAATTCCGGCGACTAGGCCCGCCTGTCTCTTTCCAGATCATAGAGCGCCTTTTCGAAATACCAATCAGTTTTGCGACCGGGGAATTTCTGCTTCAGTCTGGCAACTTGCCTGTCAAGTATCTTGTCTGCCTCTTGATCCGCGACATTGGCCAAAGACCTGAATCTGCGGCGATAGAAAAGCCGGCGCTGCTTGGCAACCAGCTTCGGACTAAGTTTGGATAGTACCAAAACTACGATCCCTATGATAATCAGCACTAACAGCACGGTCCCAATCTGCACTTCTTCGCATACTCCTTACTGTATCTTTGAAATGTCTTCTATTGAATATTTTGCGCCGTGCGCAGCAGACCGTCCGTTAGAATTATCACAAAAGAACTCTTGAGCTGCCCCAGTTGCGATGGCCACTATCTCAGCAAGAGTCGAATCATAGTTACCTTCTCGCACGGTCATGGGCGGCAAGCACCTTGACGCTGATTATAGCACGCCTCATTGACCTCAAGATACCTGGAGCAATGGTGGGAGCAATTCCAAGGATCGAGTCATATCTCAGCCTAGAAGCACAGAGTGTCGCTGGTATGGCATTTGCAGCCTGCTTTTGGGCAAGGCACAACTCGGGGACTTTGTAATGCGCGGTTGAGCCAACCTGGATCGCGCAGGTCTCGCGAACCACGCTGTCTTGGCACCCTAATCATCTGGGTGACTCTTGCTGAGTTCATCAAATAGGGCGTTTACATGCTGCTCAATTTGTTTCGCGCACTCAATATAGGTACCAAGGCCCTGGCCATACGGGTCTTTTACGTCCCATCTGATGATCTTGTCCGTGATGCTGGGATTGCAGCTGACTAGCTGCTCAAATACAGAATAATCCATGGCAATAACATGATCGACATCGCTCATCTGGATTTCCTCAAGACCTCGCGTTTTGTGACCAGATATATCGACCCCGAAGCATGATCCAACTGTCTCTATGGTTTCGGCCTGTGCACCCTCAAAATATGGTGCAATGCCCGCACTGGTCACCTTGGCCGCACTGCCAAATATCTTTTTGGCAATCGCCTCGGCTATCGGACTTCGGCACGTGTTTCCCAAGCAAACAAACAGCAGGTGCGGCTTGCGGTTCCTTTTGGTCTTCACAATCTCATCTCTCTCCCTCTCATCAGTGTCCACTCTTCAACGTATGCTACATAAACAATGATAACTGATTCGGATCGCGAATACGCCGCAAAACAAAGGCCCTCTTGAAAAGGGCCCAGGAAATTCAAACTATCACCGCACTAGCTGGTGTTCGTTAAGCCAACCATTTTTGAAAGTAGTTTTGGATCTCGACCTTTTTGACTTTTTGATTTATCTTTTCCAAGCAACGCGGACAGATCTCATAGCAGGTTCTGCCTTTGTCACTCTGGGGATTTACATAGAACGAGCTTTCTTTGACCTCTTTTCCACAGTAACTACATTTTTTGGGCATCAGCGCTCCTTTTCCGTCTTCAAAACACTAGCTCTTTCATCGGAGGGGCTGCCATGAAAGAGCTAGTGAAACAACACTACTGCTTTGTTCTGCATGTATTGTATCGGTAAGAGCAGACGAAACTTTAGAGGAATTCTTGCTCCGATGCCATCGATTTGAGAAAATCAGCGTATGAGCTACAGTTGAGAGCCCTGGGTTTGGTTTGTGCAGCCTACTTTATTCATTCACATTGGACCGTGCATTTGAGCGAAATGCTTGGAAGCGCAAGGAAGCGACATGTCGGGGACACTTGCGGGCCCTGGTCTGCTGCCTTGAAATGCGCGATCCACTCGCTAACGCACATCTCATAAGCCCGGGCTGCTGCAGTCGGGCGCGCACTGGTTCATGGTAAGCTAGATCATTTCTTCGCTGACCATTTCTTTGATTTTCATAAGCTGGGTTCTGTATGAGCGCTCCATCTCGTCAAGCTTCATGGAAACACGCCACACAGCTTCCTCTAACTGGGGAATCAATACGTATTCGAGAGCGTTCACTCTGCGCCGAGTCTTTTCTATCTCGCTAGCTAGAAGTTCAACCGACTTTTCGACTTCAGCCAGTTTTATCATTTCAGGAAGTGCTTCGTTAAAGGTCATCAGGGCATCGTCCAACACTGAAGGCGTACTGCTTAATCCATAGCAGTCAATGGTTCCTTCTTGTTTGACCTTAAGCTCTGCCACATGAACACCCATTAAATTCACCGGTTCGATCTCTAGGCTGACCAGCGCGTGAGGATAAAGCAACGCCTCTTCGATAAACTCGATTGGTGCTTCGGATCTAGCCAGCGCGAACAAGAGATAGGCCTGAGTTAGTTTGCTTTCCACCGATTCACGAAGAGCACGGTTCTGATGGATCAGATCCAAGAACTTCTTCATCAGCTCATCAAGCTTATCTTTAAGCAACTTGTGACCTCTTTTAGCTATTGCGGTGCGCCGCTTCAGCCGCAGCAGTTCCATTCTGTTGGGATTTACTTTTATAGCCATCTTTTGTTCGCCTCATTGTTCTTCATCGCTCGATTCTTTTCTTCCATTCGAGAATCGATGCAATTACTCGCCACTTACTCTTCCTTCAAATATCTCGCCATATACTTCTCGACGTATTCATCTCTGACTCGTTTTAGTTCGGCTCTTGGGAGTGCTGAGATAAGTTCCCAGCCCAGGTCAAGGGTTTCTTGGACTGAGCGGTCGGTGCGTTCGCTTTGCTTTACAAATCGGCTTTCGAATTCATCGGCGAAGTCTGCGAATTTCTTGTCGTCCTCGGATAGTGCGGCTTCGCCAAGGATGACCGCGAGCTCTTTGGCTTCTCTTCCTCTTGCGTAAGCAGCAAAGAGCTGGTTGGAGATGTCGGAATGGTCTTCTCTGGTCTTCCCCTCACCGATTCCTTTCTCTTTGAGTCTGGAAAGAGAGGGCATTACATCGATCGGTGGATAGATACCTTTTCGATGCAGATCGCGGCTGAGCATAATCTGCCCCTCAGTAATGTAACCAGTGAGATCGGGGATCGGGTGGGTCTTATCATCCTCTGGCATAGTCAAGATGGGAATCTGCGTGATGGAGCCCATTTGCTCCTTGATCCGGCCCGCCCGCTCATACATGGTTGCCAGGTCGGTGTAGAGATACCCAGGATATCCTCGTCTTCCAGGGACCTCTTTTCGAGCCGCGGATACCTCCCGCAGTGCCTCGCAGTAGTAGGTCATATCGATCAAGATAACCAGCACATGCATGTTCAATCCAAAGGCCAAATACTCTGCGGCAGTCAACCCAACACGAGGAGTGGCGATTCGCTCGACCGCGGGGTCGTCGGCCAAGTTGATGAAAAGACAGGCTCGCTCGATAGCAGCCGTTCTCCTGAATTCCGACATGAAATAATCGGCTTCCTCAAAGGTGATGCCTATCGCGGCGAACACGACTGCAAATTCCTCTTCTTGACCCAATACCTTGGCTTGGCGGGCGATTTGAGCTGCGATCTGAGCATGGGGCAGTCCGGCTCCCGAGAAGATGGGGAGTTTTTGCCCTCTAACCAGAGGATTAAGTCCATCTATCGCCGATATGCCAGTCTGAATAAAGCTGGTCGGATAGTCGCGAGCATACGGATTCATCGGGCTTCCGTGGATGGACTGCTTCTCCTGCGAAATGATGTTTGGGCCCTCATCAATCGGGCGCCCGAGTCCGTCAAAAACTCGTCCCAGAAGGTCCCTGGAAACAGGTATCTCGAGGCTCTTGCCCAAGAACTTCACCCTGGTTTGGGTCACGTTCAGTCCTTGGGTGCTCTCAAAAGCCTGGACCAAAGCCGCTCCCTTGCTCACTTCCAAAACATCGCCCATCCCGACCGAGCCGTCTGGAAAACCCAGCTCCACCAGCTCGCCGTATTTTACATCAACAACCTGCTCCACCAGGAGTAAAGGCCCGACAACATCTCGTACAGTCAAGTATTCCTTGGCCAAATCAACCACCTGCTCCGGAAGCTGGAGCCTCGCCACCGCCGTCACTCACCATGCTTGAAGCTTTCAACTGCTCTTCAACTCTCTTCTCTATCTCGTTAAACTTACCGAGTTCCTCCTCAGGAGTGTATTTTGCTTTTGCGATCTCTTCGCGAACCGGAGCATTCAAGATGTCCTTTAGCTCTTTGTCCTGTTTGACTGCCTCGATTGCGTGGTGATAGAAGGACAGCACCAGTTTGAGAAGCAAGTATTGCTTGTTGAGAGAGGTAAAAGTATCATCAGGATGAAAAGCATGTTGCTGCAGAAAATCTTCGCGAACTGATTTGGCCGCCTCCATTATCAGTCGCTCATTGGTTGAGAGCGCGTCAACGCCGACCAGCCTGACGATCTCTTTGAGCTCTGACTCTCTCTGCAGAATGGCCATTGCCTCATCATGGAGTTCCTCGAATTCCGGATTCACTTCCTGCCTCCAGTACTCTTTGACCTTGTCCAGATACAAAGAATAGCTCTGCAGCCAGTCTATGGCCGGGAAATGCCTTTGGTAGGCAAGCCAGTCCACAAGCCCCCAGAACACTTTCACTACTCGAAGCGTGTTCTGAACAACAGGCTCGGAGAGGTCACCACCTGGGGGAGAGACTGAGCCAACTACGGTGACCGCACCCTGGCGATTGTCGCTTCCAAGACATTTGACTTTACCGGCCCGCTCATAGAATGAGGCAAGACGAGTGCCAAGATATGCCGGAAAACCCTCTTCGCCCGGCATCTCCTCCAGACGCCCGGATATCTCACGCATGGCCTCAGCCCATCTGGAGGTTGAATCGGCCTGCAAGGCCACCGAGTACCCCATGTCACGGAAGTACTCTGCTATGGTAATTCCGGTGTACACAGACGCTTCACGGGCAGCAACGGGCATGTTGGAGGTGTTGGCAATCAGAACGGTCCTCTTCATCAGGGGCTCACCGGTGTAAGGATCAATCAGTTCAGGAAAGTCGATCAGCACTTCGGTCATCTCATTCCCCCGCTCGCCGCACCCAATAAAAATAATAATTTGAGCGTCTGACCACCGGGCAAATTGATGCTGGATTACGGTCTTGCCGCTTCCGAAGGGTCCGGGGACGCAGGCTGTGCCGCCCTGGGCGATGGGGAAGAACGTATCTACGACCCTTTGACCGGTCATAAGGGGGGTGTCGGGTGATAGTTTTCCCTTGTAAGGGCGGGGTCTTCGCACAGGCCATCTTTGAAGCATGCGTATGTCGTGCTTTTTGCCGTCGTCGGATTCTATGAGAGCCACCGTTTCTTCCACGGTGTAGTTGCCGGAACTTATATGAACTATGTTCCCTTGAATGCCCGGTGGGACCATGATCTTATGCTCAATAATACTTGTCTCTTGGACAGTTCCCAAAATATCGCCTGGGACTACTTCATCCCCTTCTGAGACTATGGATTTGAACGGCCACTTCTTGTCACGGTTGATCCCAGGAGCCTCCAGACCACGATGGATGAAATTTCCAACCTGGTCCATCAGAACTTGCAGCGGCCTCTCAACTCCGTCATAGATCGATTGGAGCAGCCCTGGTCCAAGCTCCACGCTTAGGGGCTCGCCAGTATTTTCGACAGGGTCTCCAGGTCCGACGCCAACTGTTTCCTCGTAAACCTGAATAGATGCGGTATCTCCCCGTAGCTCGATTATCTCACCCATGAGCCGCTCGGAGCCCACTCTGACCAGATCATACATCTTGGCATTCTCTAAACCCTCAGCAACCACCAAAGGTCCAGATACCTTTGCAATCTTTCCCTCAGCCATATTGTCCTACCTCACTTTTTGCTCGATACCAGATGCTTGATGCTAGATGCTCGATACCAGATACTCAACAGGAACTTGAATCAGCAAGCATTTTCTTGATCAAGATCTAGTATCCAGAATCCAGTATCTAGAGTCTGTTTTCATGCTCACTCTTCCTTTTCGGTTAGGATGTCGGCGCCTACGGCTTTTTCTATTGTCTTTCTGATGCGCTCCATTCCCAATCCCGTAGCGCCCGTGGTCGATGGAATGATGGTAACAGCGGGAGCGATCTTCTCGGACACTTCGCCGAATAGATCCTCCATTACCTGATACACCGGCTCGGTGACAAAGATTACACCATAGTCTTGTTCCTTGATCTCAGGCCATATGCTGCGCCCATCCTCCGGTCGCTCCAGCGGATACGTGTCCACGCCCAATGCTTTGAATCCGAGAACTGAAGTTTTATCTCCCATAACAGCAACTTTAGACATACAGCTCGCGCACTCTCTCCTTTATAGTCGTCTTTGGAACCCCGCTTAGTTTACCCAGCAAGGCGCTGCGTACCACGGTTACTTCGGTCTCAATTGCGAAAGTGTATCCAAAGAGTGGCTCCATGCCCACCGCAATATATTTTGCCTTTTTTACCAGCAAAAGCAGAAAGTTATCGGCCAATTTATCAAAGACCGCCAGATTAGCCTTTTCTTCTTCCTCCACGACGGCCGACAGAATGTCTCCATAAGGTGAGACCCTCAAGGCCGTAACCAGCTCGGTCAGCGGCCGCGTGAATAGGTCAAGCAGTTTCTCTCGCCTTATGAATCCTCCCGAGAATATGGCTTTGTCGGCAAAATCTTTCTTTCTGCGTAGATTCTTGGCTCGCAAAAAGGTTTTAAGATTGGCAATGTCAACAGAAGACCGAGTGAGCTCATTTACATAAGCGTTCTTGATAGACTTTGCAAGACCGAGCCACTCATGGTAGAGGCCTTGATCAAGGATGATGTCGATCTCCTGGGCATCATGGAATTCCTCAAAATTCTCTGCAGCCTTGGCCACCGCCGGTCTATAGATCTCGGGAAGTCTTTCATAGCGCCCTTCTTCAATTTGCTGCCTCGCCATTTCCACGTCCAAAAAACCTATCTTGGACCAGACGTGTTCAGCATTCTTCTCCTGATATTTGGTTTTGAGCAACACTTTTAGGTTGTGAAAGTCATATTTGAGGCGGAGAAAAGTGATAATGTCCTCATTAGGACAGATCTCCTCAAGGAAATCGTAGACACCGGCAAGAAAGTCTTCCAAAGCTTCCTCAACACCTTCCGCCGTCTTCACCCCCTCAAGAAATTCTCCATAGTGGGAATCAGCAAGAATCTGAAGTTGCTCCTCCAAATCAGCAGCTTCTATCAGTCGATTGATCCGCTGCCTAGAAAGCAGCTTGTTCTCTCTTACCCTGATCCTGCCCACCGCATGACCGTATGTCATTGGATCGCGTAAGGAGCTCAAAAAAGCCACAGTTCATTCCTTTCCCTTTGCCAAGCTAAGCTTTCTCTCCAAGCAAAGTCTGCAAGACTTTCATGCTCATCTCTTCCTTTATTGAACCGACCAAGGCGTCGAGCGAGCTGTTTACCTCTATTCCACCGCTTCTCAGGACAAATCCACCCTGAAGATTGCGCGTCTCACTGGCGAGCCTCAGGTTACCTTGCTTACCTTGTTTCTGCAGCATCTCGTTGACCTCGGCCAGAAATTTGCCAGTTATTCGTTTCTCATCAGCCGGATCAATAATCACCTCTTCGCTGCCTGTAGCTACCTTTTCGAGCAGCATGTTTCGTATGAAAGCCTGATAATCTGCATCCGGAAGAGAAATCAGCCTTTTTGTTGCCTCCTCAAACACAGCTTCAACCAGTTTTTGCTTCTCAGCCAAGACCGAATTTCTGGCTTCGAGACGAGTCAAGGCTAGTATTCTCTTCCTTTCGTCAGCTGCTTTTGATTCCGCCTCGCCCAGGATTTTTGATTTGGCCTTCTCGGCTTGTTCCTCCGCTTCGCTCAGAACCTTCTCCCCGTTTGCTCTGGCATCTCTCAGGATCTGCTCAGCTTTGTTGTTCGCATCCTGCAGAATGCGCTCTGTGATCTTATCAAATGGCATGCGCCACAGCTCCATTCTTCAAACTACAATCCCGCCCTGGTTGAAAGCAATAAGATAATCGTAATAATCAGAGAAAGAGCAGCATAGGTCTCTACCAAGGCAGGAAGAATTAGGGCTTTTCCAGCTTCTTCAGTCCTCTTGGCCACCATCCCCGCCGTTCCAGCTGAAGAGAGGCCCTGATACATAGCGGAGAACAGGCAGGCCCATGCGACGGGTTGACAGGCAAAGAAGATTTCCAAACCAGTCTTGCCGGCAATCTCGCCTCCCTCGCCGCCGAAGATTCCGAAGAAGAACACAACAAGAACAGCAGTGATAAAACCGTAAATGCCCTGGGTTCCAGGAATCGCACAAAGAGGAAGAATTGGCCCAAACTTATCGGGATCTTCCACCAAAATGCCGGAGGCCACCTTGTTTATGTAAGTTATCCCGATTGCGGACCCCACACCTCCCCCGATAGCAGCCGTTGCCGCGCCCAGAAGCGCCCAATGAAATCCAGTAAGTCCCAGAAAGACTTCTTTCATACTATTACCTCCTTCCGTTTCAACATATGCATGACTAAATGAGCCCTCACTATTTCAAAATCAGATGTTTGGTTTGCAGTCCAAACGGTTCAAACTTGTCTCCGCCATCAGAGTAGAAATACTTGAAGAATTCCACATACTGCAATCGCAGGGGATGCACAAAAGCCCCCAGTAAATTGATGATCAGGTTGAATGTATGCAGGGCGACCAGGAAAACAGCCGCAATGATTATTCCCAGATATGGAATCCCCAGAAGCATCGCCCCCAGCATATTCACAGTCCAACCAATAAGGAATGTGGACAGCCCCAAAGCCATCAGACGAGCATAGGAGAGGAAATCTCCCAGAAATCCTGACATTCCATAAAGGCTGTAGAGGCCGCTCAGGAGCCTAACAATGATCCGCCTCGTTGAACCACTGACGACCAGTCCCAAAACCGTCAGCGCCAAGAGCAAACGAGAGCTCAGGGTATAAGTTCCACTCCAAAGGAACATGCTGATGAGCCAGAAAACAACGGCCAGGAAAAAGAGGATCCCCACAAAATGATCGGACATTGCGGGCAACCACTTGCCGTTCCTCGCATCCTCAAAAAACTGGGACACAGTGGAGACAACAGCCTCGGTTACGCGGCCTTGAAAAACAACCACCAAGATGGTGGTCACAATCGAGGCCGATAAGAAAACAAAATAAAGACTGTCCATCCAGGCAGGCGGGTTCTTTACGGTTGTTCGTGCCAGCAAGATCACGAGGAGAATCAGTATCGAGGGGACGAAAAACAATGTGGTCAACTCGTCATGAATCAGCTCGAAATAGCGCTGATTCCTAACCTTGTTAATTATCGATAAGACCACGCCAAAGATAACATGAATGATGCCGAGCAAAATGGAAACACCGAGGAAGGCCTGAGCGTTGTTCAAGGGATCAATAACTATTAGCTGTCTCAAGAAGGCTGGGAGAGAGGTCGGCTCAATGGTGAAATAACTGCCAGTCAGCACTCCTACAATCATTGAGGCGAAACCGCCGTACATCATAAGATGGAAGAATTTTTTAGTGTTCTCCGACACCAGCAGTTTCTTGGCCATGAACCAACTGGCTAGGGCTAGTACCAGCCCGTAACCGAAATCGCTCAAACACATTCCGAAAAAGAGAAAGAAGAAGGGCGCGAGGAAGGGAGTCGGATCCAGTTCGCCATAGTCGGGCATACCATAGAGCCTGGTCAGGGTTTCGAAAGGCTGTAGTAAGGTGCTGTTTTTTAGGTTAATGGGAGGATTGTCCTCAATTTGGGGATCCAGAAATGCCACATCAACCTCATCTGATATGGCCTCGACCGTGTTTTGCAGCCTGCGAGTATCTTCCGCTGCAACCCATGCCTCAAGCATGAAAGCTTCATGGGTCTGTGCGAAGTTCAATTGAACTTCCGCTTTCAGCCGCTCGTTTTCCAGGCGCTCACTTAGAATAATGAGGTCGGGTCTAAGGTACAGGAGGCCTCTCGCCTCATCGGCTAAATCCTTCTTATCCTTCTCAATCTGCTCCAACTGAGCATTTATGCTCAAGATCTCCTCTCTGGGAGTGTTCGTTAGGCCAGGAAAAGCGACGCTGTGATACCCGTACTTGGAGAGCACATTCTCTGCCTCCATCGCCCTCGAGACATGATAGATGGCGACAATGTTCCGCGTTTCTTTGGTTTCGCCGACCACAGACACATCGCTTTCCGGAACCGCTTCGTTTAGCTCAGAATGCAAAGATTCAAGATTGACCGAAGGGATATTTCCGATCTCAATCGAGGTCCAATGCGTCTTCCCGATTTGGTCGAGGCCCAGATCAAGAAAGACCCAGGATTGCAGGTTTTCCTTCAGAGCGCGCAGGTGGTTAATCCTGTTGTTTGCTTCACCGAGTCTAGTGTCCAGGCTATAACACTTACTATACACCTCTGCAAAATTCATCTTCTCTTGGATGCTGTGAAACTTCACGCTTTCAGTTTCTATCTTCTCCTTGATCAGACCACCGAGGGAGCCCGGCTTTTTATCAAGAAACGAGGTTAGAAAATCCAAGCTGAACTTGACCTCG
>CAYFXD010000078.1:0-6373 GCA_964347095.1 uncultured Actinomycetota bacterium
GAGAGGTCGATGTATTTCAGTAGTTACAGGGACGGCCATTGTTCAATCGGGACTCCGACAGCTGACACCCAGTGGCATTTTCCTGAGGGGTTTACAGGTAGCAACGCAGCTTGCGGGCAATTCGATACTTGGGTATCAATTGAGGCCCCTGGGAGTCTTGCAACAAATGTCACTGTGCAGTTCATCAAGGGAGATCGACAGGTTGTTACTCGAACCTACGACATCCAAGGCAGGAGAAGATTTACCATACACGTAAACTCAGTTGTTCCTGATTCCGAAGTGAGTACGTGCATCTTGGCCGATCAGCCAATAGTGGCCGAAAGATCGACATATTTCAATAACTTGCAAGGCGGCACTTGCTCTATTGGGGCAAGATAACATGTTGTTGCCTTGACCTACTGGTGTCGTTTATGTTCAGGACATGGCATTTCCCTCTCAAGTGTGGTAATCTAACAAGCGGTTTTTGGATCACGTCCAAGATATAAAGCTCAAATGACAAATCAAGCTTGTCCTGAGCTGAGCGAAGAATCTCAATGATATAATGGAGACTCTTTTTGCTTCTGTGCTTTGATATTGATCCGCCTTGGCTGAAACCACGGATGGGCGGGTTGGACCTTGGGATTTTGGCGTTTGGATTTATTTCTAAGAGCAGGCAGGATCACCTGGTCTTTGCCACATAATAGGGAGATTTGATTTGAACAAGAACGTTGTAGGGGAGGTTGTGGGGCGTTCTCGCAAGAAGCTTATCCTGGGGCTGCTGAGCGGCCTCCTCGGGATCGCAACGGTGTGTGCTGTAGCGGGATTTGTATACATACAGTATATCGAAACGCAGCTGCACAAGGGAGAAAAAGGCTTAGAGAAGGTCATTTCAAATCCTATTGGCGATGAGCCTGTTAACTTCCTACTGCTGGGAAGCGATGCAAGAGGCAAAGAGCGAGCGCGCACCGATACCATTATCCTGCTTCATCTGGATAATAAGAAAAAGAAGGCTACCCTGGTTTCAATACCTCGTGACATGCGCGTCAAAATCCCTGGAAGAAGCTACGATAAGATCAATGCAGCTCACTCATATGGGGGTCCTGAACTGATTGTCCGCACCGTGGAAGATTTGACGGACTTCTCAATTCACCATTATGTGGAAACGGATTTCAATGGCTTTCAAAAAATGGTGGATGCGTTGGGTGGAGTGGATATCTACTTGGACAGGCCAATGAAGGACAAAATGGCGGGCGCAAATTTTTCCAGCGGGTATAATACGCTTGATGGTGCAGAGGCACTTGCCTTTGTGCGGTCCAGAAAGACCCCGCGCGGGGATTTCGATCGTGTTGCAAACCAACAAAAGTTTCTTAAAGCGCTTTATAGCAAGGCCAAGGCGCCCACGTCGCTGACTAAGCTGCCTCAACTGATAAACATTTTTGCTGATAATACTGTGACTGATCTTAGTGCTTCCGAGTTGCTTGCCTTTGCGTCTTTGATCAGATCAATTCCTGCAGAGAGTATTGAGACCGTAACTCTGATGGGTGCGGGCAAGAAGATTAGAGGTGTCTCATATGTGGTCCCAGATGAAGAAGCGAACGAGAAAATCTTGAGGCGCATCAAAGAGGGCAAATCAGTTGAAAGGGCAGCTCTTGGCCAAACAGAGATCTTGCCCAAAATGGTGAAAGTTGAGATATTGAACGGCTGCGGACAGGAAGGCCTGGCCAAGGAGACGGAGAGCAAGCTCAAAAAAGTGGGATTCGATGTTGTGGCAACGGGAGATGCAGACAGCTGGAGCTATTCAAGGACAAAAATCCTCTATCGGAAGGGCCAGCTCAACAAGGCACAGTGCGTTGCTGAGTATTTCTCTGGTGCCAGGATTGCAGCCAGCAGCACCATAGAGGACAAGATTGACGTAAGAATTATACTGGGAACTGACTATAAGAAGAATGGCCAGTAGATTTTTATTGGTAGGGTGAAGCATTCAGTTACGAAGCTAGACGATGAAGGGTTGGCAGTTTGCGGCCAGCGGTTTGCGCGAACCGAAGACCGAGAACCGCACACCGGTTTTCCGAAACGGCTTCATAATCCAAGCGGTACCTGCTGAATTGAGGGTATATGAAGGCACTTATTTTATCTGGGGGAGAAGGCACGCGTCTTCGACCGATCACTCATACAAGCGCAAAACAGCTGATCCCGGTTGCGAACAAACCGATTCTTTTCTATGCAATTGAAGCCGTGGCAGCGGCGGGGATAAAAGAGGTCGGAGTAATTGTCGGGGAAACAAAAGAAGAGGTCAAGAAGGCTGTTGGAACAGGAGAGAGATGGGGAATAGACGTGTCCTACATTGAACAAGAAGCACCCCTAGGTCTAGCTCATGCCGTTAAGATAGCCCATTCCTTTTTGCAGGATGAGCCATTTGTCATGTATCTTGGAGACAATCTGATCAAAGAGGGAATTGTTTCCCTGGTTAAACAGTTTGAGAAAGAAAAGCCCAATGCACAGATATTGCTGGCGCGAGTTGAGAATCCACAGCGTTTTGGTGTTGCCAAACTGGAAGACGGAAACGTAGTACAGCTCATAGAGAAGCCCAAAGATCCTCCAAGTGACTACGCTCTTGTTGGGGTCTATATGTTTGATTCTACTGTCTTTGAGGCTGTACACAACATCAAACCATCATGGCGCAACGAGCTAGAGATCACAGATGCCATCCAGTATTTGATCGATGCCGGTTCCGATGTCAAGCCGCATATAATTGACTGCTGGTGGAAGGATACGGGCCGTCTGGAGGATTTGCTTGAGGCAAATAGGATCATTTTGGAGGATCTTGAAGAGAACTGCCAGGGCGAAATCGATGAAAACTCAAGATTGGTTGGCCGTGTCTCAATTGAAGAAGGGGCCAAGATCATAGACAGTTGCATTCGGGGGCCCGTAATAATCGGTCAGAATACGGTCATAGAGAGTTCCTACATTGGGCCGTTTACATCAGTGTATTATGATGTCGTTATTAGGAACAGCGAAGTTGAGCATAGCATTGTTCTTGAGAATAGCAAGATAGTGGATATCTCGCGTGTTGAAGAGAGCCTGATTGGGAAAGGAGCCGAGATCTCAAAGGCTGACACTAAGCCTCGGGCATACCGGCTGATGTTGGGTGATCATAGTAGAATTGGCCTGATCTAGACGCCTGGGGAGGCAATTGAAATGATAGAAGGACTTAGAATAAAGGAGCTTAAGGTCATTCCTGATGAGCGTGGGAGACTAATGGAGATGCTGAGGAGTGATGATTCGCTCTTTATTAAGTTTGGGCAAGTGTATATGACCTCCACCTACCCTGGTGTAATAAAGGCCTGGCACTATCACAACAAGCAAACCGATAATATTGTGGCAGTGAAAGGCATGCTCAAACTGGTAATCTACGATCCGAGAGATGGTTCCAGGAGCAAGGGCGAAGTAAACGAGTTTTTTATCGGCGAACACAATCCGGTTCTGATACAAATACCCAACCGGTTGTATCATGGTTGGAAATGCGTAAGTGAAACCGAGGCGATAGCCGTCAACTGCCCAACTGAAGTATATGACTATGAGGATCCCGATGAGTTTCGCGTACCGTTTGACTCTGAAGAAATCCCCTATGACTGGTCCCTAAAACACGGCTGATCCTAGCCTTTGCATATGTAGAATCCTTGTTTTGATTGGCCTTGATAATCCAAGGAGCACTTGCTGGCAGATGAAAATAATGGTAACCGGGGGCGCAGGCTTCATTGGAAGCAATTTCATCCACTATATGCTGGATGCTCATCCCCAGCTTGAAATAGTGAACTTGGATAAGCTAACCTATTGTGGCAACCCAGACAACTTAAAGGATATTAAAGGCCACGCCAACTACACCTTTGTTCAAGGAGACATCGGTGATTACTCGCTGGTCAGGCAGCTGCTCGCTGAAATTGATGCTGTGGTCCACTTTGCGGCCGAGAGTCATGTCGACCGCTCCATTCTGGAACCTGCCGAGTTTATCAGGACCAATGTTCTGGGAGTCAATACGCTGCTTTCATCCTGCCTGGAGGCAAAAGTGGGCAGGTTTGTTAATGTATCAACCGATGAGGTATACGGCAGCATTGAGCAGGGGCGCTTTAGTGAAGAAGATCGGTTGAATCCGAGCAGTCCGTATTCGGCCAGCAAGGCGGCCGGTGATTTACTCTGTAATTCCTATTGGACAACGTATGGCTTTCCGGTTATCACAACTCGAAGCACCAATAACTTTGGTCCATATCAGTATCCAGAGAAGCTAATCCCCCTTTTTGTTACAAATTCCTTGCAGAATCTTTCTCTGCCGCTCTACGGCGATGGTTTGAACATGCGCGACTGGATATACGTTGTCGACAATTGTGAGGCCATAGACCTGGTGCTTAATCACGGTCGGGAGGGAGAAGTATATAATATTGGTGCAGCAAACGAGAGGAAGAACGTTGAGATAGCACGGAAGATCCTCGAGATTCTAGGGAAATCCCAAGATCTAATAGAATATGTTAAGGACCGCCCTGGTCATGACCGACGATATGCTGTTGACACAACAAAAATATCGGCGCTGGGTTTCAGCCCCAAGCATAGCTTTGAAGACGCTCTGCAGCTGACCGTCAGATGGTACCAGGACAACAGGTGGTGGTGGGAGAAGCTGAAGCACGACAACCGTTGCTAGATAGATGCTATGGGCACCAGATTGTCCGCCAGTCGTCTGGCATGATCAGTACGGTGAGCGGTCCGTGGTGAGCCCTTTGCGCAAACCCAACATGAAAACAGAAGTGCGAATGGCAAAAAGTGCAGCTTCAAGTGTCCGAGTCCAAATGGGAAACCTGTGCTCTGTGCAGTGGTCGCATCAATGTCAAAGCTCCAGAAGAAGACAGTTCACGATTTTCAATCTGCGGTCACAGAAAAGAACTAATGAAAAGATGTGCTCTGCTGTTTGTTTTCTCGGTGGTCGCCAGTCGCAAATCGCTCATTGTCTAAGGGAGATGCTATGAAAGAGAAGATGATTCTGGTGCTTCTGTCGGTTTTGTTGGTTGCTGGGTCCATTCTTGGTGTTTCCTGCAGTAAACGGGGGGAGAAGAAGAACCAGGTCGCAAATACAGAGAAGAGCCCAGAGGCAAAATCGAAGGCAGTTTACTGCCCATTTTGCGGTGACAAGCTGGATCCGGATACTGAGCTTCAAAGGCCGATCGCCGTTATGGTTGAGAATTTGAAACAGGTAAGGCCTCAGTATGGTTTGGACGAGGCTTGTGTTGTGGTGGAGGCCTTGACAGAGGGCGGTATCACTCGTTTTATGATGGTTTTTGCCAACAAGGATGTAGGCAGAATAGGTCCGGTGCGAAGCGCCCGCAGTCATTATGTCGCCATAGCCAAGGGAATGAATGCGATATATGCGCACGCGGGCGGTTCGAAATTTGCCTTGGCGGACATAAAAGGGTGGAATTTGGCCGATGTCGACCAGTTGAAGCGGGATGATGCGTTTTGGCGCACCAAGGGAGGTGCCCCCCACAATCTGTGGACCAGCACCTACAAAGTGCGGTCAGAGGCAAAAGTATTGGGATACAGCAGCAAAGCGAAGGCGAGCGGATTTAAATTCAAATCGCTGGCTGATCTGGAAGAGAGACCCGAAAGCCAGGATATAGTTATCGACTTTTCCGGTCCTGCCTACAAGGTAGAATACGAATACATAAGGGATACCAACGGCTACCTGCGATCGAATGCAGGGGTTATTCACAAAGATGCAATTTCAGGAAGTGAAATCGCGCCCAAGAACATCGTGATAGTATTTGCGCCGACTTCGAGCATTCCCGGTGGCGGACAGGTGTTGGACGTAGATGTAGTTGGAAAGAACAAATGCTTGGTTTTTACAGATGGAAAGGTAATTGAGGGCACGTGGGAGAAGGAGAGTGAGAAAGCCCCCTTCTACCTATACAACGACAACGAGAAGCAGATCCAGTTAAATCCGGGTCAGACCTGGATTGAAGTGGTAAAACCGAATACAAAGATTAGTTATGATAAAGGCGACATGGGAGATCAGTGAAAAATCACATGCAATATGCAAAAAAAGAAATTAAAAGCCAATGTCAAAACAGGAGCTTGGATTTAGCGGGATTTTAGCCAGCAAGTGATTGAAGAAGTGGGGAAGAATTTGAAGATCGTTATCACTGGCGGTAAGGGGCAGCTTGGGGCGGAACTGCACAATACATTGAAAGATGAGCATAAAGTGGTTGCCTACTCCCGCAGGCAACTGAATGTAGAGGATTATTCTCGAGTCCGAGAGCATATTTGCGGGGCGTCTCCGGATGTGGTGCTGCACTGTGCTGCTTTTACCGATGTCGATGGGTGTGAGCTCAATCCGGAAAAAGCATTCAGT
>CAYFXD010000079.1:0-19331 GCA_964347095.1 uncultured Actinomycetota bacterium
AGAAAAGAATATATGCTCCTTCCCGGACACCTAAACCATTCACTGAAATGGGCAAAAGAGACAACGCTGAGATCAAAGGGATAAAGATCAAGCAATAGACCAAAGACACTTTCATTCCCAATGATACAAAGATCGTGTAGTTAACCAGCACGACTAACAGCTGAAAAGCAAGTGACCAGATCAAGACCTGAGTGATGAGGGTCTTGTTCACCGAGCACCTGTGGATTGCCTCTGCCATATCAAGTGCTTTCTCTTTCATATTGAAAAAACCCGGTAGAAGCCTGTCACTCAGCCGATGCAAAACGGCCCGATTCATTCCCAGTATCAGAATAACAGCACACATGAACACCAAGGAGATGATCAACCAAAGAAAAGTTCTCGAGCGGTCAAAACTTATAAAGACGGCAATAAGAGCAGTAAGTCCCAATGCAAAGCCCGCGAGGATCCTCTCCACAACAACAGAAGCAGCTGCTTCTGTTCTTCTCCCCGTATATCTGCCTACATCATAGATCCTGACTACATCTCCTCCGATATTCGTCGGCAAGAAATTGTTGAAAAAAAGCCCGACGAAATAAGAGATGGTTAGCTTTTGGATCGGCACATGAACGTTCAAAGAGCTCAGGAGTATTTGCCATTTCACGGCGCTTATGACGATCGAAGAAACGACTAGTAGAAAGGCTACTGACAAGCCGGATATGTTTGCTGATTTGATAATCGACAGCCATTGAGATAGATCGATCCTATAGAATATCAGTGCGATCAAAGCAAAACTTACAAATATCTTTGCAAACCTGAAAATCCCCGGTTTTTGGAAGGTCGTTGGCATTTCCATCCGCACCTAACCTTCTTCCCCCTCAACCATCAACTTCTTCTCAAAACAGGTTTTGAGCGCTGCCCCCATAACCAAAAGGACAACGACCGCAACAAAAACCCAAAAGACGATTTTTACGGTGCCCGTGAGTTGCTCACCTAAATAGGAATAGACTATTGTGGCCGGTAACTGCCCTATTCCAGTAGCAATAAAAAATGGCCAAAACCGCATTGATGTCAAGCCAGCGGCATAACTGATCACATCAAAGGATACGATAGGTAGGAGGCGGGCGATTAGAATTGCGTGCTCCCCATACCGGTCAAAGAATTTATCTGTATACTGCAAGCTCTTCTTACCTACCAGCTTTTCTACAACCGGGCGGCCGTAGATCTTAGATATATAAAAGCAAACGGCAGCTCCCACCATTGCACTGCTCCAGGAGAGAAGTGTTCCCCACCACGCCCCGAACAGAAGGCCGTTGGTGAACGTTATTACGAAAGCAGGCAAAGGTGCGATCACTGACTGAAACACCATGAGTGTGCCCGAGACCAACGGCGCCCAAGCACCAAAGGATAACAAATACTCTTTGAGCTTGGCTACATCGGCCCGGCTAAGGATCCTCGTGCCCTCAGCCACGAAGGTCTGAAAACCCGGCAAGAGAAAATACGCAAATATAAAAAGTATGATCACAACGGTGGCGGCAACCGCCTGTTTGATCCTGATATTTGCCACACTACGCACCCCAGTTCAGATCATGGGGAGCCCTGGTCAGAAGAACACTCCCCGCTTCACTCTCTCAAGAAATCGCTATTCGTGAATTGCTCACTCTATTGAGCTTTCTCAACAGGAAAGTTCGGATCGGCCAAACATTCGGACATCGAGCCGTCATAGTTGCGCACATTCTCGTAGCCCAACATTTTTAACGCTAGGTACATCACCGATGACCTATAGCCGATCGCTCAGTAGAGGACCACTTCTTTGTTGTCAGTAATTCCTTTATCATCGAAAAGTTGCTGCAACTCCTGTGCCGACTTGAAAACAGGGGGATCCTCTGCAGTCGACAGCTCGACCCAATCCAAGCGAACGGCGCCCGCGAGATGACCCGCGTCCCATTCCTTTTGAGGACGGGTGTCAACGAGCACCCTGTCTTTGGATTTTTCCTCCACCCATTTCCGAACTTGGCCCTTGGTGGAATTGATATCAGGATTGATTTTGGCCTTGTAGGTGGTCTTATTTATTTTAGGAGCATCGAACTTGATCTTCTTGCCTTCCTTCTGCCATTTCTTGATTCCCCCATCAAGCACGCTTGCCTCTTTCTGCCCATAGTATTTGAGGATCCAAAAAGCGCGGCCGGCAAAAGGTGTTCCCCCGCCATCATACACAACCACACGTGAATCATTTGAGATTCCTAGGTCCCCGAGAAGCGTTTCTAGCTGGCCCTTGGGACCAACCATTCCTTGAATCGGGTTGTTGGCATCAACCGTCTTCGTAATTGGTAGATTCACGGCTCCCTCAATATGGCCTCCGTTGTAGTCCCCCTCAGCCCTCACATCAATGATCTGCACATCTCCATCAGTCAAATGATCTTCCAACCAATCAGTGGTCACCAACAGATCAGGATTTTCAAATTCCACTTTTTCCGCTTCCGTGGTATCCTTAATCTCCTCGGTGGTGGTTTCTTCCTTTTCTTCAGACTCTTGACAACCGGGACCAAATACGCCGAGAGCCGTGACAATGAGAACTAGTCCAAGTAAAACAGATAACAGCTTGGTCCAAAGTTTCTGCACCAGTTCACCTCCTCTCATAAACTATGTTTTTTGACCATATAAGCATATCCAATTGTAACATCAAGGATGGTTGGCAAGTCAAGAATTATGAATAATTCTTATAAGAATTGCTTATAAGTTAAGCAATTTTTTACTTACATTGCCGGTGAGAGGCTCAATGGTGGCATTTTGACGACGGCAAGCATCTCCGGCAGGACCGGATGCACTAAACCCAAGCTCGCCGGTCGCCGGTCATGAGTCCATAATTATGGTGAGCAGCTTGTCCTGCTAGGACTGCTGGGAACCATTTTGCCGAGGAACCGTTTTGAGGCTTGGGCCTGGTCTTGAGCTTTACGACCTTGACTTTTAAGGTCGCACCGCAGTCTCTCTAAGTCCAAGGGGGTGTCCACATCGTACCAGTTAGGGAGAAGACTTACCGCCAGCTTCTCTTTTTCTGCTCGATTAATCGTCTCTATGAAAACTTTATCAGTGCTCCAAAGGATACCCCTAAAAAGCATCGGTTGTTTGGCTTTGAGGCCAATGAGGTAGTATCCACCGTCCTCAGAAGGACCAATTGCCAGGTCGCTGTGTTCGAGCAGGTCAAAGGATTTTTCCAAATATTCTCTAGGCAGGGTGGGGCTGTCGCTGTCAGTGACCACAACCTGATCGAATCCCCTGTCAAAGAAATGTCCAAATAATCCGATCAGTCTTTGCCCGAGATCCGGTCCGACTTGGGGAACTAGCTCAAGCCAGGACGGTGCAAATCTTTGAAAGAAATCAAGGGCCCTAGTGGGAGCGAAGGCCAACGCACACTGGATGTTGCTCTTGGCTGTCCTAATCTGATCAAGCGCAGCGATCTTGTCCAATAAAAAGCACTTATACAGCTCTGCGGCCTGTTTTTCGCTTAGTGGAGGACAGAGCCGTGTCTTTACTTTTCCTGCTCTTGGCTCTTTGGCCATAAGAACCAGGATTTTCTTAGTCATTTAAGGCTCGCTAAGATAGGGATACGTCCTCAAATGATGATCGGCTTTCGGCCCCTCGACTTGGCTCGGGATGATAAACTTTTCGACTTGTACTTGGTTCGCGCAAATCGTTGACCGTAGACCACCAGTTGTTTTTATTCTCAGGGCAAGATTCAGAGAACTACTTGGCCGGTTTCGCGAGTCGAGTACCCGCCTATCTCTTTGACTCTCTTTTTGAACTCTTCCGAATTTATTACCTGGAGCAGCGCGCGGCAATGCTCCGAATCATAGAAATCTTTTGGGATGATTAGATCATATCGTTCCTCAGCGAGTGTCACAAAGTCCAGCTCCAATGCTTCTGCGGCAGCTTTAACTCCGAGAGCAATATCGGCCGCTCCACTTTGAACCGCAGCTGCCACTGCGGTGTGAGTAAAAAACTCGCGCTCATATCCCTGCACTTCGGAGGATTCTATTCCGGCCTTCCTTAGCTCATAGTCCAAGAGAACCCTGGTTCCTGAGTCCCGCTGACGGTTTATGAAAACCACGTCTTCGCCGGCCAAATCCTCGATCCGCTTGATACTTTTTGGATTTCCTTTGGACACAATGAAGCCTTGTTCCCGATGGACCAGCGTAACCAGCTTCAGCCTTTTTTCCGGCATCACACGTTTTAGATAAGGAACGTTGTACTCCCCGGTTTCATCATCCAAAAGGTGAGAGCCGGCAATATGAGTTTGCTCTTGCTTGACGGCCATAAGACCTGCCAAGCTGCCTACATTAGCAGAGGTTAAGTCCAGACTTGGAAACCTACGCCTCAATTCGTCGGCTAGGATATCGAGACTAATATCGTGGCTTCCTACCGCCAGTATTGTGTTTTCGACCTGACTTACGTCGCCCTTCAGCTCAACCTGCACCTCCACACCGCGGTTATACCCTTCAGATGACCTTGAAACCTGCAAGATTCCGTCCGAACGAACCATTGACATGGTCACCCCTGAGCCACGCGACAGCGGAGTAGCGATTGCCCGCCCTTTGACTTTTGCCAGACCAACTTGAACAAACTCCTCCAATCCCAATGGGGAAACCACTTTCCGGCTGAGAATGGCCTTAATCTTCTCTCCTGACGGAGGATTTGTCCCCAGCAGCTGAAAAACCAGGGGCCTGAGAAACGTCGAGGCATGCCGGTAGTTGGCCACCGGATAGCCGGATAAGCCGAGGATGGGCTTTCCTTTGATTACGCCTAGTATAGAAGTGCGTCCGGGTTTAAGTGCAACTCCGTGCACCACCAGCTCTCCCAATTCCTCGATCAAGGGGGCTGTAAAGTCTTCCCTCCCCGCCGAGGTTCCTGCATTTACCACAACCACATCACTTTCTTCCAGCGCCGTCAGTATATTATTCTTGATTAATTGATAGTCATCTTTGATCAGCACATGTCTTTTGGGCTCTGCACCCCACTCCCTCACCAGTGCAGCTAGAACCCGGCTGTTTGATTCAATCACCTGGCCGTAACCAAGACCAGCAACCGTTTCAGAGAGCTCTGTTCCCGTCGGAATTAGAGCAACCCTGGGCCTCGTTCGGACCCCGATCTGCTCCACACCACCCGCGAGCATCGCTCCAATGTCTTCTGGCCGTATCCTGTGACCTTGGGGCAGGATCAACTCCGATGCAACCATGTCCTCTCCCATCGGACGGACATATTGCCAAGGAGCTGCTGCTCTCATTATCTCAAAGGTGTGTTCATCTATTTGATTGATATCCTCAATCATGATGACCGCATTAAACTCCCTGGGAACTGGATCACCGGTATCCACGAATATGCCCTGCTCATCAAAGTTAAGTTGTTTCGGATTGGTGTCCATAGCTCCATACGTATCTTCAGCCCTGACCGCCACCCCATCCATGGCAGAGGCATGAAATGGAGGAGATGATATTAGAGCAAACACGGCCTCAGCAGTGATCCGATTAAGCGAGTCTTCTGTGGCAATTCTCTCTGCTTCAATGGGAAAGGCAAAACCTGCTCTTTTCAGAGCTGTCTGCCATTTCTGCCAGGCTTCCTCAATCGGAATGTAGTTTAGGTAATAACGACGCTTCAAAGAACGCCTCCCGTAGGAACCGTAGGGGTTATGGTCAGGAGGCCCGTATCGCCAAAAATGGTGTGCGGTTAGCGGTTGTCGGGTCGCGTAAGCTCAAAGCAAAAAACCAAATACCAGATCCAGAATGAGTTGGAAAGACTGGACACAACCGACCTTTGTGGTTTTGCGTTAACCGCACACCGAGAACCGACGCCGCTTGCCGAACGGGCATCGTAACCTCAACCGCAAACGTTCCCATCGCTTCTGCTTCAAATTGCCAGCTTATCATCTTCTAAAAAAGCATTACTTCGACTTCTTCTCCTTGTCTCAGGCCATTCTTCTCAAGGGGGATACAGATCAACCCGTCTGCCTTTACCAACGTTGCGATCAGGCCGGAGCTTCCGTATATTGGCTTCGCCCACAGACCTTCTTCCTTTTGGATAAGCTGAACTCTGACAAAATCGGTGCGCCCATTTGTCGAGACTATGTTCATACCAACCTTGGCCTTGATAATCCTTGGCGTGCTCGACCGAAGCGCCCGCTTCTCCCCCCTTAGACCTTTTAGGAAAGGATTTACTAGAATCCCATACACAGTCAGAGCAGCACCGGGATGCCCAGAAAGTCCAAAAATGGGTTTGCCTTGACACACCGCAATAATAGTCGGTTTTCCCGGACTTATGGACACGCCGTGAACTAGCACACCCGGTTTTCCGGCGGCATCAATAACGTCCAGAGTTACGTCACGTGTGCCGACTGAGCTGCCTCCTGACAAAAGAAGAAGATCCGCATTGTCCAGCGCCTCCTCTACCTTGGCTCTTAGAATATTGAAATCGTCCTTGACAATCCCCATGTGCATTGCAATAGCGCCGTCTTGTCCGACCGCCGCGGCAAGTGAAAATGAGTTTATGTCACGGATCTTACCGACCGTAGGTGTTTCATCAGCGGGTACTATCTCATCTCCAGTGGATATTATTGCAACCTTCGGTTTACGAAAAACCGGGACTTTAGTGATCCCTGTTCCTGCTAGCGCTCCAATGTCCTGTGAGCGAATTACATGACCCGGTCTCAAGATAGGCTCGCCCAATTTGATGTCCTCACCCTTTTGCACAACATTCTCGCCGGGGGCAACGGCTTTCACCACCTCGACCTGCTTTGCGACCTCTTCCGTGTATTCCACCATAACAACTGCATCGGCACCTTCAGGAAGCATTCCCCCGGTGGATATCTTGGCCGTCTCTGTGGATTTCAGACTTTTCGCAGGTTGTTGACCCATTTTGATCTCCCCCACTAAGTTCAAATACATGGGGGATTGCTCAGAAGCTCCATGCGTGTCCTCTGCCCGGACGGCGTATCCATCCATAGTTGAGCGAGAAAAAGCTGGCAGGTCCACAGGGGACAGTATTTCACGTCCCACCACTCGGTTAAGAGCATTCATAATACTGATGGTCTGGACTTTTGGCAGCCTGAATCTGTAATTTCGATACAGCTCGGCCCTAGCCTCAGTCAATGTCTTGGTTTCAAAAAACTCTCTCGTCATCTACTACCTGCAACTCCTGCCCATTTCTTATATTCATGGCTAGTCTTTAATCGGGGACGGACATCAAACCTGGTGGAAAAACCTCGTCTCGCCACCAATTAACAGGAAAAAATTATATCCCTTAAAACCAAAAAAGTCATCAGGGGAGGTTCTCTCGCAAGATCAAAAGGAGGGTCTTACAGAAATATGAGCGGCCACTAAATTCCACCGGCCATGTAGTGGAGGTACTCCAGTTCGTCGCCGCGTCTCAGTTTCATGGTAGTGTACTCTTCCCGGTCAATAATCTCACCGTTTATCTCAACAGCCACAATCTCGGGCCGAATATTCTTGCTCTTTAACACCTCGAGCACGGTTGTTCCCTCTTTGATCTGCTCTTTTTTCCCGTTTACCGTAATCTGCACTGCCATTTTAATCCCCACCTTCATGATCGATTTCGGTTCCTGGCAAGACTAAAAGCGATAAAAAGGATGATCAGAACGCATGCTTCTGCTTGCTGGAGTTTCTTTGCCTGCCAAAAATGACAAGAACTTCGCCACCGCCCCACAAGGTTCCGGTTCAGACTTCAAACAAGAGCCCAAGAACAGTGGCATGCTCAGATTCACTTTGATCGAGCCGGCCATGCTTGCATAAGTTGCATCAGACTTTGAATCTTATTACAAGTATTATATCAGCGCTTCGTCTTGATCTGAATCCATTTTCCATTTATCTCGCGCATTGTGCAGCTGTAGCGCCTACCACAATGGTCCGGTAATAGCTCGACTTATTGCTTGTGGTTCTTCCGTCCACAAGTTCATACTCAGATACTTCCAGGCGCCGTCAGGAAATACGGTCACTATGGTGCCCTGTTTCATCATCGCGGCGAGCTTGACAACAACGTGAACCACAGCGCCGGAAGAGATGCCGGCAAGGATAGCTTCTTTGTCCAAGAGAGTCTTGAGCATAGCAAAGGCTTCTTCATCCTTAACAACAAAGCTCTCGTCGATCCGCTCCAAGTCGAGTATGGGCGGAAGGAATCCTTCACTCAGGCTTCTGAGTCCCTGCAGGCCTCCCTTGGGGCACGGCTGAACCGCGACAATCTTTACGGCAGGATTGTGCTCTTTCAGTCTTCTGCCCACGCCCATAAGCGTTCCACCAGTCCCAAGACCGGCTACAAAAACATCCACGTCTGCTGATTTCTGACCATCTTGGTTCTTACTCAGGTCTTGTATGATCTCTTGGCCGGTTGTTTCATAATGGGCTCTGACATTGGCCTGATTGCTATACTGATTCAACAGCACATACCGAGTGTCACCTGCGGCCAACTGCTGCGCTCTTTGAATTGCACCATTGGTGCCCAACCTGCCCTCCGAGAGAATTACCTCAGCACCATATGCTTCCAGTAATTTCCGTCTTTCCAGGCTTACGCTATCAGGCATGACCACTACCACTCGATAACCTTTGAGCTTAGCCATCATCGCCAAAGAGATCCCCGTATTGCCGCTGGTTGGCTCCAAAAGAATCTTGCCAGGAACCAGAGCACGCGACTTCTCAGCTTCCAGAAGCATGTATTTTGCGATCCTGTCTTTGATGCTGCCAGTCGGATTCTGACCCTCCAATTTGGCAAATATCTGAACATTCTCGTTTAGACTGATGTTATTGAGCCTGACCAATGGGGTGTTTCCCACTAGGTCCAGCAAGTTTTGATAAAGCATGATATATCTTCCAATCCGGTTCTGCCCCTGGCGATAAAACTCCATTCACCGGGAGACTAGAGTGCAAAGCGCAAAGCGAAAAGTGTAAAACAACAATTCAAAACTCAAAACAGTTGTCGCTCTGCCTGGTTTGATTTTTATTTTGAGCTTTGCACTGTTTTTTTGCCTTATGCGCTCTGAGTTTTGAATTTCAAGGAGTCTTGCCTCTCACTTATTCACTTCGTCACCAAGAACCGGCTCACACACTTCCCCGTAGTCGCTGAGATCAAAGATTGTAGGGTTCTTGCCGCAGAGCGGGCAATCTGGATCTTTTTGAGCCTTGATGGTTCGAAATCTCATGTCAAGCGCGTTGTAAATTAGAAATCTGCTTACGAGAAGATCACCTCGTTGCAGCACGATCTTAAGCGCCTCGGTGGCTTGGATCGTGCCTATTGTTCCGGCGACAACACCTAAAACCCCTGCTTGCTGGCAGCTTGGCACCAATCCGGGCGGAGGCGGCTCCCTGAATATGCAGCGATAACAGGGGCCTTCATCCGGCATTATCGTAATCGCTTGGCCTTCAAACTGAAGAATCGCCCCATGAACCAAGGGCTTTTTGGTCATGAAACAGGCGTCATTTACCAGAAAACGAGTGCTGAAATTGTCCGTTCCATCGACAACCAGATCATAGTCTTCAACAATTGACCGAATGTTTTTGGAGTCCAATCGCTCCTGACGCACATCAACCTGCACGTCAGGATTCAGCTGTCGTATCTTGTCTTGAGCCGACTGAGTCTTATCCTTGTTGATATCCGCAGTAGTATGCAGGATCTGCCTTTGCAGGTTGCTTAGGTCAACCTGGTCATCATCGACAATGCCCAGCTTGCCGACACCTGCGGCGGCCAGATACAGCGCAGCCGGAGAGCCCAGACCCCCTGCTCCAAGCACTAGTATTTTTGATTGGCAGATCTTCCGCTGGCCATAGCCACCAACCTCATGGAGGATGATATGCCGGCTGTATCTCTCAATTTGCGCTTCGGTAAAATCAAACAATCTTAATCTTCTCCTCTTCGACCTCGCCGTTGCGGATCCGGTACGCTTTTACTTCAGGTAAATCTTGGTTCATCAGTGAGACAATGACATAGGCAGCTTCCGGATAGAACGCCAGCTCTCTATCTCTTGCAGAAGGATAGGCCTTCGACGCTACATGCGAATGATAGATGGCCGATAGTTGCAGGTCGGCCTTTCTGATCTTTTTGAATACCTCAAATTGCTCCCTGGGATCCATAAGGTAAGTCGCGGAACTCCGTTCGGAGTTCTTCATTGGATATGCGCGGACAACTGCTCCATTCCTGCCCGCCAAAATTCCGCATGCCTCCTTGGGATACTCGTTCTGTGCATGATCCAGTATTCTTTCCAGCAACTGCTGGCTTAAAGTCAACATATACACACCCCGGAAAGCGCAAGGTTTGTGCGATCCGCGGTCTGCGGTTGTCGGTTCGCGCAAACCAGACAGCCAAAATCGAATTCACAACAGGACTGCAATCTTGATCCGTATAGTCCGAAGGTTTTGCGCCCACCGCAAACAAAAACCGCACTGCGAATCAAGAACGGCTGCCCCACCGTGGCCACTTCTATCAACTGCCGACCAATGTCGCTATCCCCAAAACAGTGGTAATCACTCCGATGGCAACATGCAGTACTTTCATGTTTATCTTCTTCACCGTCAAAGCTGACAGGGGAACCGAGAGGACGGCCCCAGCCAAGACATAGGGAATTAGGTACCATCCCGTCAAACCTTTGAACAGCAAATATAGAGCAAAAGCAACAAGGCACACCAGGCCCTCTGCCAGAGACGTGATCCCAATCGCGTTTTTACCGTTCAGACCCGAGAGGATTTGCCCTCCGGTCACTACCGGTCCGTATCCACCACCACTCAATCCCTTGTTGAATGCAGCCAAAAGTCCCAATCCGGTAAGTCGTCCCCAGGAGAACGCGCGTTGCTTCTTACCGTTAAGGAGTATCAGCACTCCGACAAAAAGGATGATGCCGCCTATATAGGTCTGTAACACAGCAGGTGGCAGATTCACAGCAATGAAGACTGCGACCACTGCCCCCAAGACGCCGCAAAGCGCAAGCATCGAAGCCACCTTGAGATGCAAAGATCCCCGCGAAAAATCAACATTGCCCAGGCGGTGATGAAAGAAACCCGCCGTCAAGCTGGCCACGAACTGGGAGAGCAAAACAGTCGGCACGACCTCAAGTGGCCTGAATCCCAGGATCAAGAGTAGAGGCGTAAGAGTGGTTCCGTATCCCATGCCAAGAGCAGCATCCATGTATTCGCAAACGAAGGCTATGAGAATAATGCCTCCGACCAGCAAAGCTATGTCCATTGCACACTCCTCAATTCTTCTTATATCCTAGATTTGATACTCCAGGTGCTTGCTTGCCCACTCTATCAGGATTTCAGCAACTTCTGGCCTGGTAAACTCGGGCGCGGGGATCTCTCCCTTTTCAAGCATTTTTCTCACTTTGGTGCCTGATAAAAAAATGTGGTCCGCCACATCGTGGGGGCAGGTCTTGTTAGACACCATCTCCTGACATTTGCAGCAATAGAAGGTGTAGTCAAAGAACATCGGGGTGATATCCAGCTCTTCTTGCCTGAATTCGTCAAAGATATAGTGTGCGTCAAAAGAACCATAGTATTGGCCGAATCCGGCATGATCTCTCCCCACTATGAAATGGGTGCAGCCGTAGTTCTTCCGGATGATGGCATGAAAAATCGCCTCTTTGGGGCCAGCATACCTCATAGCAGCAGGAAGAAGAGCTAATGCTGCTCGCTCAGCCGGAAAGTAATTATCCAAAAGCACCTCATAGCATCTCACTCTCACCTCTGCGGGAATGTCATCGCTCTTTGTTGCACCCACCAGAGGATGGACCAGCAAACCGTCAACAACCTGTAACGCGCACTTTTGAATGTACTCATGAGCACGGTGAATCGGATTTCTGGTTTGAAATCCGACCACTGACTTCCATCCTTTCTGTTGAAAAAGCTCACGAGTCTGTGCGGGATCAAGCCAGTAATTGCTCCACTTCTCGTGCTTGACTGGCCGCTCGATCAGATCAATCGGTCCCCCCAACAGTACATCCTCGCACTTGTATAGATTCCGTACGCCGGGATGTTCCTCATCGGATGTCCCATAGACCGAGATTGCCTCTTCCTCTTTGTCATAGAGATATTTCTCCTTGACATGCAGAAGCGCCAAGGTCTTTCCCTCTCCAGCAACCAAAGCCACCTCATCGCCCTCATTGATTTGGTTGGCCTGATCTTTTGAGACGGAAAGCGTAATAGGTATGGTCCAGGGCAAGCCGTTAGCTAGCCTCATGTCGCGAAGCACGCTCCGATAATCATTCTTTTTCATAAAGCCTTTCAGAGGACTGAACGCTCCGACTGCGATCATTTCCAGATCTGAGCTCTCGCGATCATTTAATGCAATTTTCTTGAGCTTCTCTGCCTTTTTGATCAGTTTCGCTCTTTGCGGCCCATCTGAGGTCCTGTCCACCAAGGTTCCGCCATGCGGCGCCGGCATGCCCATCACTGCTCCTCGTTGACGTGTAGCCCGCATTCTTTTTGTTCAGGATTTTCCCACCACCAGCGCCCGGCCCGGACATCCTCGCCAGGCAGGACCGCTCTGGTACACGGTTGACACCCAATACTGGGATATCCCTCGTCATGAAGTCTGTTGTAAGGAACTTCATTTTCTTTTATATAGGTCCAGACCTGATCTTCCGTCCAGTCTGCCAGTGGATTGATTTTAATTATTGAGTCGTTGGCTGCATCTGTTTCGACCTTCTGAACATGCGCCCGGGTAACCGATTGTTCCCGCCGCAGACCGCAGATCCAACCTGAAAGATCGCTCAAAGCCCGCTTCAGCGGTTCTATCTTTCTCACTGAACAGCACAGTTTTCTAAGCTCAACGCTCTCATAAAACAGATTAGGACCATATTCCACCAGCATGCCTTCAAGAGCTGTGGTGGAAGGAGAATAGGATCGTATATTCAAGCCATATTTCTTGATAGTTCTTTGCATAACCTCATAGGTGGCTTCAGGAAGTCTTCCAGTATCCAGAGTAAAAACCTGAACGGTCGGATCGATCTTGGCGGCAATGTCAATCAGGACCACGTCTTCAGCCCCAAAACTCGTGGCAAGAGCAATCTTGTCTCCAAATTGATCAAATCCCCACCTGATCAACTCCTGAGCTGTTTTTGTTTCCAGCTCTTCTGTCTCATCAAGTTTGTGGTGAGCCATCTCTTCTCCTCTCCTCCGCAAGACTCTGCGTGCTTGACTGATCAGCACGCAAAAGCACTACTGTTCATGAGCAGACTTTTCTATCAAAACAATATAGTAATCTCCGTTTTTCTCAATATTAAGGACCTTATGCCCCTCTTCACGAGCACTCCGCGGGACATTCCTCACTGGCTCCCCTGCATCAAGAAGAACCTCAAGCCGCTCACCGCTTTTCAGTTCTTCCAGCCTGAGCTTGGTTTTGACAAAGTTGATAGGACAGGCAACCCCACGCAGGTCCAGTTCATATTCTACTCGCTTCTGCAACTTATTACCTCCTCGCGGAATCTGTCAAGACCGATCCGGTTGATCAGACTGCCCAGCCGCTCCCCATTCTGAGCCAGGTTCCCAAAGCTGGCGATTATCTTCTCCGCCAGTTCAAGCCCCTCTTCCTCTGACACAAATTCAGTTAGAACCTGGCCGAGTTGAGGAAATTTGCCCAGTTTGCCGCCGACCAAGACCGTATATCCAGTCCGACCGGCACTCCAGGATCCAGTGGGGCAAGTGGTTATGCAGTTGCCCTCATTAATGCACCTATCTTTATCTACGACCGGCCCTTCTTTAGTGATAGTAATGGCCTGGGTAGGACAGCTTTCGGCACAGAGCTCGCAGTCGATACAATCGGTTCCGGTCCACGTGGGTTCGACAACCGCCATAAAGCCGATGTCGTTCTCTTGAGGCTTTGCGCATGAATTGGGACACCCGGTCACCGATATCTTTATCTTGGCGGGCAGATCGCGGCCGAAAAAACGTTGATCGATCCTTCGAGCAAATTCCTGACTGTCGCCGAGGCCGTGAGCACAATAGCGGTTACCAGCACAGGCCATCACATTGCGCACCCTGGCTCCACAAGATCCGAGCTCCAAGCCGGCTAAGGTGAGTTCATTCGTTACCGCCTCGAAGCTCTCAAAATGAATAAAGGGAATTTCGATGCCCTGTCTCGTCGTCAAGTGAACATAGCCCCTGCCGTATCTCTCAGCGATTTCTGCCAGTTTAAGCAGCTGGGAACTGTCTACGTTCCCTACAGGAATCCTCAGTCTAAGTGAAAATAGATCCGGCTGCTTCTGTTTCATGAATCCGCCAGCTTTGAGGCGAGACAGGTCTTTGACCTCCATGAAAAACCACCCTCATGTATAATCTGTAAAGAAGTCCATTCACACAACTCAAGGTGCAAAGGGAAAAGAGAATGTCAAAACCTACTTATCCGATAGGAATTATACCCTATTACTTATTTTATAACAGCCCTTTCCCGTGCTGTCAAGCAAGGCCTAAGAAACACCGACACGAATTTGAAGCGTGTGACCAAGAGCAAGGGAGTCAGCCGCCAGCAACTGCAGGAATTATTGAGATCTCAGAATTCTCAGGCACTCGGGTTGCCAGACCATCCAGAAAGCGAACATCCTCTTCGTTCAAGTAAATGTTCACAAACCGCCTCAGTTGTTCCGTATCGTCCAGTAAGCGGTCTTTGATGCCGGGATAGTCCTGGTCCAGCTCGGCTATGACCGCAGCAACAGTACGGCCACCGACCTGGACCTCTTTCTGCCCAGCCGTGAGCTGCTGCAACGAACTTGGTATTCTTACTACGATACTCATCCAAAACACCTTCCTTCTGTCCAAGAAATGAGTTCCCAAAACGGCTACAGTTATGCGGTCTGCTCTTGCAGAACCGTACTTCTGAACGCATCAAGCGATGGCGGGATACTGAAAGAGGATTGCAGCCTACTTTGAACTGCCTCAATTGTCTTGAGCCCAGTACCGGTTATATATACTACAGTCAATTCACCTGCATCTATCTTTCCCTGCTCGACCAGTTTCTTGAGTACACCAATGCTTACACCGCCCGCTGTCTCCGCAAATATCCCCTCTGTCCTCGCCAGCGTTGTAATGCCCTCCATGATCTCATGATCATTGACGTCTTCCATGAATCCGCCGGTTTCATTTACCGCTTTCAACGCATAATAGCCATCGGCCGGATTGCCAATCGCCAGAGATTTGGCGATTGTATGTGGCTTGACTGGTCTGATGTCCATGGAATTGTTTTTGAAGGCGGTGGCAATCGGTGCACTGCCCGCGGCCTGGGCACCACTGATCTTTGTCGCCGCTGTATCAATCAGGCCCACCTTCTTCAGCTCATTGATCCCCTTGTGAATCTTTGTGAGCAGCGAGCCTGATGCAGCGGGCACCACAACATGGTTTGGCGCCTGCCAGCCCAATTGCTCTACGGTTTCAAATCCCAGAGTCTTTGACCCTTCCGCATAATAGGGACGGATGTTGACATTAACAAAAGCCCAGTCGAAAACACTGGCAATCTCGCTGCAGAGACGATTGACGTCATCGTATCCGCCGTTCACTCTGACCAGGTTTGGTCCATAGACGGCAGAATTGATGATTTTACCCAACTCTAAATCGGCAGGGATAAAGATATAGGCCTCCAGTCCTGCCCTGGCCGCGTGAGCGGCAACAGAATTGGCCAGATTTCCAGTAGATGCACAGGCGACGACCTTGTAACCAAACTCCCGCGCTTTGGAAACTGCAACTGATGTAACCCTGTCTTTGAATGAATGAGTAGGATTGGCGGTGTCGTTCTTTAGATAAAGTGATTCTAAGCCCAGCTCTCTGCCCAGATTCTCTGCCTTGATCAGTGGAGTATAACCAGCTGAGAGATCTACCCGGTCCTGTGTTTCAACCGGCAGGAGATCGCCATATCTCCAAATCGACAGCGGACCACTCTGAATCTGTTCTCGGGACATGCTCTCATTGACTTTCTCGTAGTCATAGTCTACTTCCAGCGGGCCGAAGCAAAACTCGCACGCATAGATGGGTTCCGCCGGATATTCCCTCCCGCACTCTCGGCACACTAAACCTGTTACAAACGACATCTGCCTGGCCTCCTTTCAATTTCCGGCTTCAGCCAAAGATTAGGACGCACAAAGAAACCGGTGCACTGAGATCTTCGCTTGGCTCAGAACGACCAAACGCAGCTTTACTAATTCCACACCATCTGAGTCCCGATAGGTTCTCAAATAAAAAACCTCTCAATCCCAGAAAAGGGACGAGAGGCTATTCCTTCGTGTTACCACCCAATTTCGTCGGTGCTTCGCAGCACAGACCTCATCAACCACTAAGAACATTTCCGACGAGCGACTTTCGATCAGCGACTAGCCAAAAATAGCCCACCAACAGATTGATGCTCGCTAGTCGAACATCGCTGATCGTCTTTTTCTTTTTATGGTCTAGCTCTTGGTATCGGAAGCTACCGTCCAGATCTACTTCCCCACTCGGGGGTTCTTCTGGAAGCTCAGGGAGCATGTTCACTTCTCTCTCGCGTGCTGCCTCTCACCGTACGCAGCTCGCTGGGGCGCAATCAGGAAGCTACTCCTTCCCTTCATCGCTAGTAAATCTATATGTATACTTGCGTACAGGGTACCAAAAAATGCACATACCGTCAAGATTCGGCCATATTAAGGTTCATTAAGATTCTGTATTACTATGACGTTGCCCCCTGGAGGCTAGGCAAGTCTTTTGCGTTCACAATCGAGTCAGCTGGTTGAGTGCTCGGAAAGACTGGTCAGAGCAAGATTGGTGCCCGTTGAATCAGTGCCTCCTCAATTCGAGGACCTGCCATGCATACAATTCGTACTTGACGTCATGCGATAAGCTGCTTTAATGTACGTAGCTGTCTGAAACGCTTCAATAATCGGCTCTGACTAGGTGCACAAGTCAAGGTATCAACGTGGCGCATATAATCGAAACCAAGAATCTCACTAAAGTCTTCGGCAAGACCAAGGCACTGGACGCCCTCAACCTATGTATTAACGAGGGCGAGAACTATGGTCTTCTTGGTCCAAATGGGGCAGGCAAGACTACACTCATACGCATCTTAGCAGGCATTCTAAGACCCACATCCGGTAGGGCAACAGTCATGCAGCAGCAAGTGCCTTCTAGCGCGGTTACGTCCCAAATCGGATACATGACCCAGTCTCAAGCCCTCTACTACGAGCTCACTGTACGCGAGAATATATCGTTTTTTGCCAAGATTTATGGTCTTCATGACAAGAACATCCGTGAACAGCGCATCGACGAACTGGTCGAATTGGTCGATCTCAAAGACAGAGAGCACAGCCGAATAGAGACCTTGAGTGGGGGTATGAGACAGCGAGTATCTCTGGCTACGACTCTGGTCCACAAGCCGCGACTCCTCCTCTTGGACGAGCCTACTGTGGGTATCGATCCCGAGCTCCGCCATGGCTTCTGGAACCATTTCAACAAGCTTAACCGTGACGGAGTAACCATTATCCTCTCCAGCCACAATATGGATGAGGCAGAAAGATGTCATCGTTTGGGGCTGCTTCGCAATGGTACCCTGCTTGCAGAGGGATCTGCAGAAGAGCTAAAGAGAGAAGCAGGGATAACCAAAGGATCTTTGGAAGAGGCCTTTCTCTATTTTGAGGAGGGGAGATGTCCTTAAAGCGCATCTCTGCTTTGGCCTTCCGGATCTTAATACAATTCATCCGCGATAAACGCACCTTGGCTTTATTGTTCCTCGTTCCCAGCGCAGTCATGGGTCTTCTAGGCTATGTGTTAACACATGAGGTAGAAGATATCAAAGTTGCGGTTGTGGACGATGACAGAGGGATCGGGCCGCGAGGGTTAAGCGTCAGCATAGCCGAGCTCTTCGTCCCGATACTGGAAAAGGATCCCTCGTTTGTAGTCACCGAAGTCTCGTCATCCAGGGCCGATACTCTACAGCAAGAGGGCGAAGTAGAAGCCATCATCAGGTTCGGCCCTGAGTTCACAAAGAATCTGACAGAAGGCAAGCCAGTCACTCTGGATCTATCGCTTGAGGGATCCGATCCTCAACTAAATGCTGTAATCACAAGGGATTTGCAAAAGGACTTGGTGAAACTGACAGAAAGCCTGAAGAATCTGGGCACGCAATTCCGGCTGCCTGCCCTCGGCCGGGCGGGTGCACCCATACGAATCAAGACTTCCTATCAATTCGGAGGTCCCGACTTTGAGGTGATTGACTATTTTGCCCCTGTTTACATTGCTTTCTTTGCCTTCTTCTTTGTCTTTCTGCTCACTTCAGTGTCGTTCCTCAGAGAGCGTTCGCAGGGAACAATGGAACGACTCCTTGCATCTCCTTTAAAGAAGACAGAGATTGTCACCGGATACCTTGCAGGATTTATACTATTTGCCTTTACTCAATCACTCATAATTCTGCTCTTTGCGGTATACGCACTTAAAATACATTATGTCGGGGATCTCTTTCTGGTGCTGGTAGTTGAAGTGCTTCTGACCCTGGGTGCAGTCAACCTGGGGATTTTTCTATCAGCCTTCGCCCGGAATGAGCTGCAAGTTATCCAATTTATCCCTCTGGTTATCATCCCGCAGTTTCTGATCGCTGGAGTGGTTTGGCCGATTGAGGCCTTGCCCAGGCTAGTGAGGATATCCGCTTACGCTATGCCTTTGACCTATGCCAACGCAGCCCTGCGCGATGTAATGATAAAGGGATTTGGCATTCTGGAAATAGGCGAGGAGCTGCTCATACTGATCATCTTCGCCGTGTCCATGATGGTCCTGGCAACGCTGACTCTGCACCGCGAAACAGGATAAGAAAAACTGAAAATGAAAAACAAGGAACCATAAACGACAATGCAAAACCAGAGATCTTTTCAAAACAAGAGATCTTTTGGCTCCATGCTGAGGATCCACGTCTATGCTTTCGATCTGCAAGCTCTAGAATATCAAAAGATCTATGTCCCGGTCTTTGAATTTCATTTCCCAATCACATGTATAGCTGTTGCTTTGATGGTCGCTAGAACCCGTTGCCCTCGTGTTAAGCATAGATCTTCAAGAGAACGCTTGGTGATGGCGGCGCTCAACTTGAATCCGCAGTCAAGAGTGATTTTAGAAACTGCGCCGAGATTCTGTATTTCTACGATCTCTGCACTGAAATGGTTACGAGCACTCACCTTGTCTCCATCAGCCGGTAGGATGATGGTTACGTCTTCCGGGCGAATACAAAGAGTCACATCACTACCTACTTCAGCATTTGACACCGCTTGAAATGGAATGCCGTTCGCTTCGACCTCCGCCAGGCCTTCCTCTTGCCTTGTAACTGTGCCGGAGACGATAGTATCGACGCCTACGAATCTTGCCACGAATTCA
>CAYFXD010000080.1:0-35617 GCA_964347095.1 uncultured Actinomycetota bacterium
GGTCGGTGTCACTGAAATCAGCTCCGTCCAATTCAGAGAGTGCACGCCCCGCGTAGTCAGGACACTGCAGAACAAACTTCAGGATCTCCCTTTCGGCTTTACTTTGGGGATCAAGCTGAAGAATGCTAGACATTTCCTGTTCGCGTTCCAAAGCGAGATTCCTTCTTTCTTCCGGCCTTCTTATCTTGTTTAGTTCAAAAAGCAAGGAATCGAACAGAATTCCCAGCGTATTGCTTATCTTCCTCAGATATTCTTCCTGAGCAACCTGGCTTGCAAGACGCGCTACCACTGCCAGTGCTTCCTCTCCAGCCTTCGCTTTGCCCAGCGGCGAATTGACATCATGCTTCTCAAAAATCCTGTCCAGACAAAAATCCACCAGAGGAGCAACCGTCTCTAGAAGAGCTTGAAATGCTTCGTTGCCCTCCTTTATGATGTATTCAGCAGGATCGACTCCTGACGGCAGTGAAAGAACATAAAGATCAGCCTTTTGATCGGCCAATAAATCAAGACCCCGCTCGGCTGCAGCTTTGCCTGCGCTGTCAGCATCAAACACCAGAATGACTTTGTCCGCAAAACGAGAAAGCAGTCTCAGATGCTCCGAGGTCAAGGCAGTGCCGCATGTCGCTACCACATTCTCAAAACCAGCTCGATGAAGAGAGATGACGTCGGTGTATCCTTCAACTATCAAGACCTCAGATTTCCTGGCGATTGTGCTTTTTGCCCCGTTTAGCCAGTAGAGAATAGAGCTCTTGTGATATATGGGCGTTTCGGGCGAGTTCAGGTATTTGGGAGCGTTCTTCGTACTTTCTTCACCAAAAATGCGTCCTCCGAAACCTACGGGTCTGCCTTTTACATCCAGTATGGGGAAAATGATCCGAGACCGAAACCGGTCATAGACCCGGTTTTTTTCCCTTTTGACCCCTAGGCCCGCGTCGAAGATCTCGTCAATGCTGAAACCCTTGCGCCGCAGATATGATACAAGATCATCCCAGTTCGAAGGTGCCAGCCCCAGATTGAAAAGCTTGATAGTCTCGGCATCGTAACCCCTTCTTTGCAGATAATCACGGGCTTTTGATCCTTTTTCCTGATCCTGGAGACGTTTTTGGTAGGCCAGCATGGTCAGATTATTCATTTCAAACAGCCGGTTTTGCCGGGAATATGTTTTCTCGCTCCTTTCCTCGACCGTCAATTGATAGCCAACTCGATCTGCCAACGTGCGCACTGCTTCAGGAAAATCAAGGCTTTCTATTCTCATGATGAAATTGAACACATTGCCACCTTCATCACAGCCAAAACAGTGAAAAAGCTGTTTGACCGGATCAACCATGAAAGACGGGGTCTTTTCTTGGTGAAAAGGGCACAGACCCTTGAATGACCTACCACTCTTTTTCAGGGTCACATATTCGGCAATTACTTCTACTATATTGTTGCGTTCCTGGACTTCGCTTATATCTTCTTCGCGAATTGGGCCGCTCAATTAATCCTCCGGATGCCTTCTTGCTGATTGCTTCGGGGTAATCCTGAGATTTTCAGAGATATTTCAGAGATCTGTCCGCAAACCTTATACATTCGACAGCTAAGCGAAGATACCTTCTTGGGGGAGTGTAATGCAGAAACTAGATGTGATCAGTCGCCTGAATGTACAGCTAAACTACCGGAATGATACGCCACGCCAACTAAGTATTATATCAAATGGGAATTCGAACTCAACCAGGAACCGGCAACTTTTTTCAGTTCGTGGTTAGCAGTTAGCGGAAAAAACAGTCACCGTTGACAGTTTCAGCGTTCACCGAAAAACCTTGCAATATCATTGCCAGCTGGCCGTTCATTGTTCAGAGCAAAAGCCTCAAAGGCCGGTCTTTTGACTCCTTAACTTGCTCACTCTTATCACTCTAATCATTTTTCACTTTGGCACTATCTCGCCGAAGGTCTCGATTATCACATAAACAGTGGAGCAAATATCACTGCTACGACCGACATGACCTTTATCATAATGTTCATTGATGGGCCAGCGGTATCCTTGAAAGGATCTCCGACTGTGTCACCTACCACTGCAGCCTTATGAGGATCGGATCCTTTGCCGCCCAGGTTGCCTGCCTCAATGAATTTCTTAGCATTATCCCATGCTCCACCAGAGTTGGCCATGAAAACCGCCATCAGAAATCCGACCACCAGGGCACCTGCGAGAAATCCGCCCAAAGCTTCGGCGTTCCATAACCCAATCAGTACGGGAGTCACAACCGTCATCAATGCGGGTGCCACCATTTCTCTCAATGCAGCTTTTGTCGATATGTCGACACATGTGGCATACTCGGCACGAGCACCTCCTCTGCCCTCTTTTAGGCCCGGTATCTCCCTGAATTGGCGTCTTACCTCTTCTATCATTTTGAATGCTGCTCTTCCGACAGCTTTTATGGCCAGAGAGGAAAAAAGAAAGGGAAACATTCCGCCAATGAAGAGGCCAACCAGAGTTTCGATATGGAGAATATCGATCCTGATTAGACCGACCTTGGCCGAATACAGGTTGAATAAGGCAAGAGCAGTGACCGCCGCAGAACTGATCGCGAATCCTTTTGCAATAGCAGCGGTGGTGTTGCCAACTGCATCAAGGGAATCAGTGACTTTTCTAACACCCTTTTCCTGCCCACTCATCTCGGCAATGCCGCCTGCGTTGTCAGCTATAGGCCCGTAGGCGTCAACTGACACAACAATACCGGTAGTAGCCAGCATCCCGATTGCGGCAAGGCCAATCGCAAAGACGCCGCCGCCCGGCATGGCCCAGTCCCCTGAGACAAAAGATATGAACATAGCAACTGCCAAAATCACTATTGACCAAGCCGTTGAGCGCATCCCATCCGATATCCCAGCCAGAATGTTGGTTGCACTTCCGGTTTGTGAGGCCTCGGCGATCTCTTTGACCCCGGCAAAACGATCGGAGGTGAATATCTCAGATACTTGGCCGATAGCCATACCCGCTACCAATCCCGCAATAATTGAGAAGAAAAAACCCACGGAATTCATGACCGTGTGAGTTACTTCCCTTCCCCCTTCGGATACTACAAACTGGTAGCCGTCGGGCAGCACCGAAACTACCAGGAAGTAGGTGGCAACAGTGGTAAGAACGGCTGCGCTATACGTGCCCAGGCTCAGTGCCTTTCCCGGATGGCCGCCGGGCCGGCTTCGTACAAAAAAGCACGCAATGGCTGAACAGATGATACCAGCAGCCGCAATCAGAAGAGAAAGAACTGCTCCCCGAAAACCCAGAAGCAAAGATCCAAGTGCAAGAGGAGCAACGATGGAACCCACATAAGACTCAAACAAGTCTGCTCCCATTCCCGCCACGTCACCGACATTATCGCCGACATTGTCCGCAATAACGGCAGGATTTCGGGGATCGTCTTCGGGAATGCCTGCTTCAACCTTTCCCACCAGATCCGCACCCACATCCGCCGCTTTGGTGAAGATGCCTCCACCGACACGAGCAAACAAAGCAATCGTGGATGCACCTAGGCCAAAGCCAGGAATGATATCTTCAAAAACGTTCTTAGCTGCTATTTGTAGACCGGCAATTTCGAAAACCGCACCGCTTTTGTCCAGTCCCAACAAGAAATAGAAGATAATGAAGGATATACTCACCCCCAACAGGCCAAGACCAGCAACGGTCAGTCCCATGACACTGCCACCCTTAAAAGCGACAGACAGGGCTTCCGAGATACCCTTTCTAGCAGCATTGGTTGTCCTCGCATTAGCACTGGTTGAAATGGACAGACCAACAAAACCGGCTGTTCCGGAAAGTATCGCGCCAAAAACATATGCAGCTGCTGTCAAGGGCTGTTGCAGCCAGACCACGATCAAAACTGCCACAACCACCAGGATCACGGCAACAGCCCTATACTCACGGCTCAAGAAAGCCATTGCTCCTTCGTGAATGGCCGCTGAGATATCGGCCATTTTCTCTGTTCCGACCTCGTGCTTAAGGACAACGGCAGCAAAGTAGGCAGCAGTAAGCAAGCCAATAACCGCGGCAACGGCGGACAGAATCAATAGGATCATTCACGGTCTCCTTTCCAAAACCGGCGATGCCATTTTAATCTGGGCAACTACAGTCTGGTTGAGGATTATAACAAATAGCGAGGGGAATTGTCGATGATTTTTAGACCATCCATGACTTGGGCACAAAGAGCACTTTAAACTCGCGCAGCGCGTACCGATCGGTCATGCCGGCAATGTAGTCGCACACCTTGGTCGGCATGTGCAGCCGGTCGTCCGTTTGGAACTCCGAGGGTAAACGCTCCGCATGATCCATGTAGTAGAAAAAAAGGTCATGGAGCACTTGCTTCGCTTTTTCGTCTTCTGTTTTAGCCGGTGAGTTTATATATACGTTTCCCATTAAGAAATCACGCAGATCATTCATCGCCTTTGAGCACTCGGGACTCATTCGGATAATATCGCTGTCCTGACTCTGTTGAACCATATCATTGACCATTCGGTTGATTCTAAGACTATGGCGACGTCCCAAGATCTCCAGAGGCCGGGCCGGCAGGGCTTCTTCTGCGAGGATTCCCCCACGCAACGCATCGTCGATATCATGATTTATATATGCAATTCGATCAGCGATCTTGACTATTTGCGCTTCCACAGTCGCGGGAAGTATGTCCCCAGTGTGGTTAAGTATGCCGTCCCTTACCTCCCAGGTTAAGTTGAGACCTTTCCCCTCATACTCTAATTCTTCAACCACTTTCAGGCTTTGTTCATTGTGTCTAAAAACTGTGCGAAGCTTTGAGTAGAGCCCTGGTTCCCGCTCTCGCAGGGCTAAAAGGCATTCGCTTATTGCCTCTTCACCTATGTGTCCAAATGGAGTATGTCCGAGGTCGTGACCGAGCGCAACTGCCTCAGCCAGATCCTCGTTGAGCTTGAGCGCTCTGGCAATTGTTCGGGAGATCTGTGTGACTTCTAGGGTGTGAGTGAGCCGTGTCCGGTAATGGTCGCCTTCGGGAGCCAGGAAAACCTGGGTTTTGTGGGAAAGACGCCGAAAGGCCTTGCAGTGGATGATGCGATCACGATCCCGCTGAAAGCAGGTTCTGAGCGCCGACGGCTTCTCGTCTCGTTTGCGCCCCTTGGAATCGATGCTCAGCTGGGCCCTTGGAGATAGTTGCTGCTTTTCTTCTAACTCAATTCGTTGACGAATGTCCATGGCAATTCTCTAGATGCTGGATTCTGGATTCTCGATTCTCTACGCCGAACACGGGATTGATGCCCCTATCCAGTATCTAGGATCCAGTATCGAGTATCTTTCTTTTCGCTTCCTCCACTATCCTTCTGCCCATCACTTTCGCTCTCATTATGGCATCTTGATCTTGTTGTGCAGGCTTTTGCGCACAGACGCCTTGGTGTCCGGCGTCAAAATCGCTGGAGCCGTCTCCTATCAAGCTCATCCCATGAATAAGCATTATGTCATGAAGTGTCCTCACGGTTGTTTCTTGGCCTCCAAAACGAGAAGCTCCTACTGACACGGCCCCTCCCACCTTCCCTATCAGTGACTTCTCTGTTCTAATACATCTACTCTTATCCCAAAAAGCCTTCATCTGAGCAGAGACTGTACCGAAATATACAGGACTGCCTAAGATAAGCCCATCCGTTTCTTCCAGACGATCAAATACCTGTTCCAACTGGGTGCCATCTATGCAGCTCCGATTGCATGGGCTGGAGCAGGCATCGCAATAGGGCTTGTCCTGATCGGACAGAGCATCAACCGCATGGATCATCTCCGCACCAGCACCATTGCTCTGTGCCTCTTCAAGCACCTGGTTGAGCAGAAACACGGTATTTCCATCTTTGTTTGGACTCCCGTTGATCGCAAGAATCAGCATCGGAACGCTCCTAGTCAGAAGGCGCAATGCAAAATGCAAATCTCAAATTGCTCAATGCAAATTTACAAAAACCCTTGGCAAAGAGCCAGAACATTCTAGTTTTTGCTGTCGATCTGCAATTTGCCTTGTTCACTTTGCAATTTGCAATTAGGCTTTTCTTTCCTCAATTACTGCTTGCGCCGCCGCCAGACGCGCCAGTGGCACTCTGTATGGGGAACAACTGACGTAATCAAGTCCGACCTTGTGAAAGAATTTCACCGATTCAGGATCTCCGCCATGTTCGCCACAGATACCCAGTTTGATGCTGGGATTGGTTTTTCTTCCCAACCTGCATCCCATTTCGACCATCTTTTCCACACCGGTATCCAGCGTCTCAAACGGGTTGCTGGCCAGAATCTTGCGCTCCAGGTACTTGGGCAAGAACTTGGCCTCAATGTCGTCCCTGCTGAAGCCAAAAGTCGTCTGGGTCAGATCGTTGGTGCCATATGAGAAGAAGTCGGCAAACCGGGCGATCTCGTCAGCAGTTACGCAAGCTCGAGGTAGCTCGATCATGGTACCGATCTTGTAATCAAGCTCGATCCCTTGCTCTTTCAGGACCTTGCGGCAAACCTCATCGGATTCATCCCTCAGAAGCTGGAGCTCGGTTGCCAGAGAAACGAGAGGTATCATTATCTCTACTCTCGGGTCCATTCCTTGCTTCTTAAGATCAGCTGCGGCTTCCATGATTGCCCTGACCTGCATTTTGTAGATTTGGGGAGAGGTTATCCCTAACCGGCAGCCCCTCAAACCTAACATGGGATTCACCTCAACCATTCTTTCAATGCTGGTGATCAGCCGTTTCTTATCAGCTATCTCTTGCTGGCTGCCGCCTGTGCATTCCAGTCGAGTTACCTCGACCAATAGATCAGTGAGGCTGGGCAGAAACTCATGCAACGGCGGATCCAGCAACCTAATGGTCACTGGCAGGCCGTCCATGGCCCTAAAGATGCCGGTGAAATCATCTTTCTGGACATCCAGCAGCTCAGCAAGCGCTAGGGCCTGTTGATCCTCGTTCTCGGCCAAGATCATGTCTTGGACTATGGGCAGCCGATCTCCTAAGAACATGTGCTCAGTTCTACAGAGACCGATTCCGGCCGCCCCGAATTCCCGTGCCTTCACTGCATCCTCAGGGGTGTCCGCATTAGACCGCACTCCGAGGCGTCGTATCTCATCCGCCCAGGTCAGGATTTTCTGAAAATCCTCGCTCGGAGTTGGCGGAACCAGGGGCACCTCACCGAGAACGACCCGGCCCGTGGTTCCATCGATGCTTATCAAGTCGCCTTCTTTGACCACAATGCTGTCAACCCTAAAGTTTCTGGCGTTCGTATCAATCTTTATAGCCTCGGCTCCGCTCACGCATGGTTTGCCCATTCCTCTGGCAACAACAGCCGCGTGACTTGTTTTGCCTCCGTGGCTGGTTAGAATGCCTTGAGCCTCAATCATTCCGTGCAGATCATCAGGGGTTGTCTCCCAGCTGACAAGAATTACTTTTTCCCCATTCTGGCCCTTTTCCTCTGCAGTATCCGCATCAAGTACTACATGTCCGGTCGCGGCGCCCGGCGACGCATTTAGGCCCGTGGTCAGCACGGCCAACTCCGCTTTGGGATCAAACTGCGGATGAAGCAGCTGATCGAGTTGTTCTGGCTCGATCCGCCGCACAGCTTCTGTCTTATCAATAAGCCCTTCCTCAACCATGTCAGCAGCAATTTTTAGAGCAGCTCGGGCCGTGCGCTTTCCAGTTCGGGTCTGCAGCATCCAGAGGCTATTCTTCTCGATTGTGAACTCAATGTCACACATCTCTTGATAATGATCTTCCAGTTTGTCCATTATTTCTACCAACTGCTCATAACTTTCTGGAAACTCATTTTCCATGTTGGCAATCGGTTCGGTATTGCGTATGCCGGCCACGACGTCCTCTCCCTGAGCATTGACCAGGAAATCCCCATAGGCAACTCTCTCTCCTGTTGCAGGATCGCGGGTAAACGCCACACCGGTAGCGGAGGTATCACCCTTATTTCCGAAAACCATCGTCTGCACATTGACTGCGGTACCTAAATCGTCTGGGATCTTATACAGCCGCCTGTAGTCACGCGCCCGCTTATTGTCCCATGATCCAAAAACCGCTCTTATGGCTAGATCAAGCTGCTGCCTGGGATTGGCTGGAAACGTCTTCCCGGTTCCGCTTTGCACTATCGCTTTGAAGCTCTCAACTATCTCTTGCAGGTCCGCCGCAGTCAGCTCGGCATCAGTCTTTACACTTCTTTTCTGCCTCATTTCCTGTAAGGCTTTTTCAAACCCGTCCTTGTGAGCACCCAGCACAATCTCCCCAAACATCTGAATAAACCGCCGGTACGAATCGTACGCAAATCTTTCGTTAGCGGTCTGATCCGCCATTCCTTTAACGCTTTCGTCGTTTAGCCCCAGGTTGAGAACCGTATCCATCATGCCCGGCATTGAGAACTTGGCACCGGACCGGACAGAGACGAGAAGTGGGTCCCTGGGATCGCCGAGCTTCTTGCTGGTTCTAGCTTCTAGATTAGCAAGGTGATTTTCGATCTGCTCTTCCAAACCCGGCGGATAATCATGTTTTTCCAAGTACGCAATGCATGCCTCGGTGGAGATTACAAAACCAGGCGGAACCGGAAATCCCAGCCTGGTCATCTCGCTAAGATTTGCACCCTTTCCGCCCAGCAGTCCTCTCATCTCGGCACTGCCCTCGCTAAACTCATATACATATTTTTTGGCCGTAGATGCTGATTCTTTCATCTTACCACTCCCTATAGATTCATCCTTGGTCTCAATGTTTGGAAACGGAGTACCTTTTAGCTGTGCCTCTTCTCCGTCGGACCTGTTGTCAAAGATATTACTCTCCTCGTTCAACCTATTTATACCTCCCGTCCAATATCAAAAATTATCTCTTGATCCAATTAACAACGGTGGAGGCTACGCACATAGGAAACCGCAAGTGGAAACATTAGAACGACAGTCAACTGCGTGGGTACTGGGAATCTTGGCCTATTCTCCGTAATCCACAAGCCTCCGATAAAGTCCTAATAGCTTGTGAAAACCGCGGACCTAAGAATCAACAAAGCCCCCCTACATGCAAGGCACTATTATATTCTAGTTTTGCTCCCTCGTTTCCTCTTTTATTTGCAGCTTTATCAAAGCCGTTCAAGAAGCTTGCAGTTTCCGCTTACTGGCCTTGTTCCTGCCCTGGGACCACCAGCATTGAAAAGTCTGCCATCTTGAAGAACGGCTCTACGCATCTATTCAATAGCCTAAGCCTGTTATCTCTAAGCTCGGGCTGCTCAGCCATAACCAGGACTTCATCAAAGAATTTGTCAACCACTGGTCTGATTGAAGCAAGCTGCTCTATGACCTGGGCATACTCAACACGTGAAAGGTCTTCCTCGACTCTGGCATCCACCTTCGAGATCGAGTCAAAAAGGGCTATTTCCTCAGGCTGTTCGAAAAGCGATTCATCTACCTCCGTGCCCAGTTCAGGTCGGGCCAGGTTTTTGCATCTGCTAAAGGCTGTAATCACATCATCCATTTGGGACGTATCGCGCATCTTAGTAATGACCTCGATCCTCTGGCGAATACTAGTTGGGGAACTGATCTCGAGCACCAAAACCGCGTCTATGACATCATAATCAAAACCCTGATTTAGAAAGTGGCCTCTTAATCTACTTTTAAAGAATGTTTGGAGGTCGTCACGGATCTCCTGGTTCGGCCGCAAATCTAGATCTGCCTCTTTAAAAAGCCGTAACGAGTGTTCCAACATATCAGTCACCATGAGATGATCCAGCTTGCCATCCAAGCTGATATTTATGAGTCCCTGAGCTTGCCGTCTCAAGGCATATGGATCTTCTGAGCCCGTTGGAAGCAAGCCGATCGCAAAACAGCCGACTATTGAGTCAATCTTGTCCGCGATGCTCAGTACCTTTCCTTCCAGGCCCTCAGGCAGGTCATCACCAGCAGATCGCGGTAGATAATGCTGGTAAATCGCGTCCGCAACTGCTCTCTTTTCCCCGGAAAGCAGAGCGTATTCGCGGCCCATGACGCCCTGAAGAGCAGGGAACTCCACTACCATCTCGGTCACGAGATCGGCCTTGCTAAGGTATGCTGCTCTTTTTGCATTCTCCATAACATCATCTGCAACTGATAGCTGGGTTCCAATCACAGCCACTAGTTCTTCCACCCTCTGGGTCTTTTCAAAGACAGTTCCGAGTTTTTCCTGAAAAACAACCTTTTGGAGCTTCTGGACCTTCTGATCAAGCGGTTGCTTTTGGTCTTCTTCAAAAAAGAAGTTGGCATCGGCCAAGCGTGCCCGGATAACCCGCTCGTGCCCACGCCGGATCAGGTCTGCATGCGTTTGATCGCCGTTGTGGACCACGATAAAAAAGGGCAGCAAGGCCCCTTTGTCGTCTTCCACTGGAAGGTATCTCTGGTGAGACTCCATTGAAGTCATCAATACATCTCTTGGCAATCCAATGAACTCTTCCGAAAAGCTACCCACGATGACATGAGGATTTTCAACCAACTGTACAACTTCAGCAAAGGTCTCTTGATGAATGACCGCTTTTCCTCCTACTTCGCGCGCTGCTCTCTGCGCATTTTCCTTGATGTAGGCAGCACGCTCGACATGATCAACCATGATCTTGCCTATACGCATAGCGTCTAAATAATCGCTACTTTGGCCCACCTGGATCGGATTTGTAGCCAGGTACCTGTGCCCCCACGTAAGATTTCCCGACTTCAAATTATGTAGCTTGAACTCGATGGTTTTGTCCCCAAGCAGAGCCAGCATCCATCTTATGGGACGAACGAATTGCAGTTCTGCGCTATCCCAGCGCATCATCTTGGGAAACGACATCGCTGAAACCAGCTCAGGAAGGGTCTTTTCAAGGACCTGCGTGGCCGGTTGTCCTTCCTCCTTCACAAGCGCAAACACATACTCCCCTTGTGGTATTTCTTTTATGACGAGTTGATCGACATCAACACCTTGTCCGCGAGCGAATCCGACTGCTGCCGTCGTTGGCTGCCCGTCATCGTCATACGCCGCTTTCTTCGCAGGTCCCTTGACCTCTTGGGCAAGATCATCTTGCTGCTTGGCAAGCTGCTTGATTAAAAGTATAAGCCGCCTTGGTGTGCCCATGGTCTTGATTCTACCTCGGGGCAGCCGATTCTCATCCAGCATCTTCTTTGCATTCTCTTCAAGCTGCTTAATGCCTATGTTAACGGCGGCAGCCGGCATTTCTTCAGTTCCTATCTCAAAAACCAAATCCTCAGCCAAATAACACTCCGTAATTCTGTTGGTCTATTAGTCGTTTATTTGAAGGTCTTTCATTACCCACTAATCGCTATCCACTACCCACTAATCACTAATTTGAAGGTCTTTCACTACTCACTACCCACTATGCTCACCACTCACTAACCACTTTTGCACAGCGGAAATCCCATTTCTTCTCTTTGCTGACAGTATAGCTTCGCCACGCCCCTGGCCATATATCTTACCCTGCCGATGAAACGCGTTCTCTCGGTTACACTTATTGCTCCCCTCGCATCCAACAAGTTGAAGATATGCGAACACTTCAGTACATAATCGTAGGCCGGCAGCAGCAGCCCGTTTTCCATGATGGCCTTATACTCAGTCTCGAAATTCTCAAAGAGCTGGAAAAGAAGCTCCACGTCGGCGGTTTCGAAATTGTATGTTGACCACTCTACTTCGCTTTGATGATGAACATCGCCATAAGTAATACCATCCACCCATGTCAGATCGTATACATTGTCCTTTTCCTGAATGTACATGGCGATTCTTTCCAACCCATAGGTCAATTCAGCGCAGATTGGATCCAGGTCAAATCCGCCGACCTGTTGAAAATAGGTGAATTGAGTTATCTCCATTCCATCAAGCCATACCTCCCAGCCGAGCCCCCATGCGCCAAGAGTCGGGGATTCCCAATCATCCTCCACAAACCGAATGTCGTGGATTTTGGGATCAATGCCAAGTTCTTCCAGGCTCCTCAGGTAGATGTCTTGGACGTCTTCGGGAGAGGGTTTTAAGATCACCTGAAACTGATAGTAGTGTTGCAGACGGTTTGGATTCTCACCATATCTGCCGTCTGTTGGCCGACGAGAGGGTTCGACATATGCAACCTGCCAGGGCTCTGGCCCCAAAGCTCTTAGAAACGTGTGAGGGCTGAAGGTCCCTGCTCCGACTTCCAGATCATAGGGCTGCCCTATGACACATCCATAACCTGCCCAATATTCTTGCAGAGCCATAACAAGCTCCTGAAAATTCATACACACCCTCCGAGGAAAGTTGGAAGACCTTTACAAAGCGATACTGGACTCTAGATCCTAGATCCAAGATAAGATCCAAGAGCCGTAAGCTCGGTTTTCAAAATATCCGGTATTCAAAATCGAGGATCGATTTATACATAGGGTATCTGAGCACCAGATTATACCATCGATGGTGGTTGTGGTAAATCTTGGACCGCTCGTCTTGCTTGGTCCAAGTCCGCCTCAATGACTTGGCTGCGAGCCAGATATTCTCTGCTTTTTAGCCGCGCTTGAAGATAGTATTTTACGTAGCGCTGCGACAGCGTTAGCAGTTCTTTTTCTAGTTTCTTGGACACTTCCAAACTTGCTACATCTTCCATCTCACGGCGCAAGATCTCATTTATAGCCTCGATTGTTGTGCGTGATATGGATATCGCCTCGATATCTGATAGGCCGCACTTATCGCACAACAGACCGCCCCATTCACAACTAAAAACCATATCCTTCTTGAGAGCGATTACTTCTTGGGAGCACACTGCGCAATTGGTCAGATTTGGGCGAAATCCCGCAACTGCCATCATCTTTAGGTCGAAAGCTGCCAGAAGCAGAGGAATATTCTCGGAGGCAATTGAGAGCGCTCGCAGGGAAGATAACACAAAGTCGAATACTACTTCGTCCCTCTCCTCTAAAGGACAAATCTTGTCTAGAAGATCGAGCATTGCGGCACCGTACACGACTTTATCAAAATCCTCTCTGATCTCCCTGAAGGAGGAAATCAGCTCGACCTGAGTGACAATATCCAGATTGCGACCATCATACAGCATCAGATTAACATGACTAAATGGTTCAAGGCGAGCACCAAATTTGCTTTTGGTCTTTCTTACGCCCTTAGCTACTGCGCTTATCTTTCCTCGCTCACTTGAGTAGATGGTGATTATCTTGTCAGCTTCGCCTAGTTTTATTGATTTCAGAACAATTCCGTCCGTCTTGTAATTCGCCATATTCCACCCCTCGGTTCCGCTTGCGTCTTTGGTGTTTGGGATTTGGTGCTTTAGGATCTATACTCTCGGCTCTTTACCTTTTGCTTGTTCGCAGCCAGGAATTCGGTCATTATTTCCACACCTGAGCTGGTCCCAATGCGTGAGGCCCCGGCGTCGAGCATACTGATTACCTGCTCCAGGCTGCGAATGCCTCCCGATGCCTTCACCCCCACATTCGAGCTTACTGATTTCCGAAGCAGCCTCACATCATGGGGGGTTGCACCCGAAGGCCCGAACCCCGTTGATGTTTTCACAAAATCGGCTCCAGATTCTTCCACCAGCTTGCAAGCCATTTGTTTCTCGGCGTCAGTCAAGTAGCAGATCTCAATGATGACTTTGACCAAAATAGTCCCCGCGCTTTCCTGCACTTCCTTTTTCCTGATTAACTCAACAATCGTGGAAAGCTCTCGCGCAACCATGTCAAACTGACCGGATCTTAATGCTCCGACGTTCATGACCATATCAACTTCACGAGCTCCGCGCTCGATAGCATCTGCAACTTCAAACTTCTTTGCCGAAGTCGTGGACGCCCCCAAAGGAAATCCAATCGCCACACCTGCTTTTACGGATGACTCCTGCAATAGACTGCTGATGATGGAGACGTAACATGGGTTTACAAAAACCGTGGCAAAATTATACTCAAGCGCTTTCTCACAGAACCGGCGGACATCACTTACAGTTGTATCAGGTCCTAGAAGAGCGAAATCAATGCTTTTTGCCAATTCATCCGGTGTCATAAATCCTCCTAGCCTTTATAGACCGGCGGTCTCTGATTACCAATGCATCAGACAAAGTATATCAGGGACACCTGACAATTGGGAGTGTTGAGAAATAACAAACTACCATATTATTGCGATTAGCCTCAGCGAACGGTGATCCAGCAGTAGGACCACAGTGAAACGCGACGGTTGGGGTGCCCGTTTGTAAATCGGTTAGCCGTTTCTTACGCGGACCGACAACTGGAAACCGCCTACCATACACCCGATACCAGCGTTCCCACTCTCTCACTTTCCACTTGCTCACTCATATCCAAATTGGCGCAGGGCGTTTTCATCGCGCCGCCATTTCTTCCTGAGTTTGACCTTAAGCTGCAGATTAACCTGTGCACCAAGGAGCTTCTCGATATCAGAGCGAGCTCTCTTGCCTACTTCTTTAAGCATCCCTCCGCCTTTGCCGATCAGTATGCCTTTTTGCGAATTCCGCTCCACGAAGATCAGCGCAAAGACATCAACGAGGTTCTTGGTTTCTCGAGCCTTCACATCCTCGACTTGCACGGCAATGCTATGGGGAACTTCCTCGTTGGTCAAATCCAGCACTTTCTCACGTATGAACTCAGCAATCAGCAATTCCCTCGGCTGATCAGTGATCATCTCATCGGGATAGTATTTGGGACCCGGCGGCAGAAGCGCGGCAAGATCGTCCAAAAGCGGCTCTATGTTCTTGCCAGTTTTCGCAGAAATCGGCATGATATGAAATGAATCTCCCAGATCCCGTGCTGCGCTCAACTGGTTGGCAAGCTCGCCACCCTTGAGCTTGTCTGTTTTATTAAGTACCAAAACAACCGGTATTTCGGTTTTTGAGAGCTCGTGGGCGATATAGGCATCGCCCCTGCCGATCCCCATAGAAGGATCAGCCATAAAAAGAACAACATCTACATCTTGCAGCGTGTCCTTGACAGCTTTATTCAAATACTTGCCCAAAGCATCTTTTGGTTTATGAAAACCAGGTGTATCGACAAAGATGAGCTGCGCGTTTTTCCTGTTAACAACGCAGCGGATCTTATGACGAGTTGTTTGGGGTTTCTCGGAAGTGATAGCAACCTTCTGATGAACCAGGTTATTCAACAACGTAGATTTGCCCACGTTGGGCCGGCCGACAATACCAATGAAACCAGACCTGAATTCGGTTTTATTCTTCATCTTTCACTCCACAAGCTTCAGCCTCAACAGTAATCTGTCTCGCCCGGCTCCATAGGCATCTTTTAGATATCCGACTTCTTCAAAACCTGCCCGCCGGTAAAGACCTAGGGCCGCTTGGTTTGTGGGCGCAACCGTCAGTTCTATTAGGGAAATCTCCAGCTCAATCCGGTCTATGATCTGCTCTAGAAAGAATCTGCCGAGTCCCTGTTGTCTCTCTTCTTCCTTGATGCAGAAACCGACCAGATAAGCGGATCTGGGCTGCCTCCAGTTCCTCATCAGCTCTGCGCTGCCAATGATTTCTTGATCTCTTGATAAAAGAAAAACTCTTCCGAATCTAATCATCGCTGGAAGAGTCCCTTCATTCAATCCCAGTTCCCCAAAGATCTCCAATTGAATCTGTAGCAGCTTCTCCAGCAGCGGCAAATCATAGTCGTCAAGCTCAACAACTTCTAGGGTCATTTTGTCTAGTCCTTCAGCGGATGATGGGGAAAATGATGGAATATCAAGCAATGTCAGGGGAAGCACCTTGCAGCTCTTGCCCTGAGAATAGTCCCTCTTAACCAAGAACCTGGAGATGCTCCTGCCTGGTCACGCTAACCACGGGACCGCACACCGCGAACCGCTTTACAGCATTTTGTTCCCACGCTTCAATGAAAAAGCATAGGGAAGCAGATCGCCGATCCTCATCTTGAGCCGCTTGCCTGCAAGATTTTCCATGATTACCAGAAGATCGGGACAAAACTCAAAAAGAATTTGACGGCAGGAGCCGCAAGGACTTGCCGGCTCGTCCGAATCTGTCACAACCACCAGTTGGGAAAAATCGCTTGCTCCCTCGGCTATCGCCTTGATAACGGCCACCTTTTCCGCGCAGATGGCATCACCATATGAGGAGTTTTCCACATTGCATCCGGTAAACACGCGTCCGTCACTGGTCAAAAGGGCAGCTCCCACCTTGAAATCAGAATATGGGGCGTATGCTCGTTCCCTTGCTTGCTTGGCATGGCCAATTAATTCCTCAATCTTCATTTAGGCTTCCTCAATCTCTTTGTGAACTTCATCTTCCGGGGCCTTGATACTAATCAATATCTTGGATATCCTCCGACCGAGCAGTTTTTCCACGGTGAAAACCAATTCCCCATATGCAACTTTCTCGCCAGCTGCGGGAACTCTACCAGTCAGGTTATAGACAAATCCTCCAATAGTCTCAAACTCATAGTCTTCAGGCAAATCTATCTCTAGAAACTCATTGATCTTATCCAGATCAGCGCGTGCGTCCACCCGGTAATTAAGCTCATCGACCTTTTCAATCAGTATCTCTTCAAGATCGTATTCATCGAAGATCTCACCAACAATCTCTTCAAGCAGGTCTTCAATTGTGACCAACCCTGCCGTGCCTCCATATTCATCCAGGACTATCGCCATATGCTGTCTTTTCTTCTGCAATTCGCGCAGAAGCTCATTGACCTTCTTGGTCTCAGGAATATAGTATGCGGGATGCATGAGTTTTTTGACCGAGACATGCAGCGTTTCCCTGCTCTTGTTCAGCTTGAGCAGGTCCTTTGCATAGACAATACCCACAATGTTGTCCACACTCTCCTCAAACACAGGAATTCGCGAAAAACCCTCTTTGGTTGTAATAATCAGGACATCCTTGGCAGTTGCATCATCTTCCACGCACACCATGTCCATACGCGGAACCATCACTTCTTTGACAATCGTATCTCCGAATTCAAATATGGAATGAATCATTTCCTTTTCTTCCTCTTCGATGACGCCTTCCTCCTCACCTACTGTGACCATTGTTTTTATTTCTTCTTCAGTGAGAAACGGGCCTTCGCGGGTTGTTTTTCCACCCAGCAATCTGGTGAACAGATTTGCAATGAAGATGAAAAGGCGGGCAATGGGAAAAAATATGCGCACCAAAAGTGAGACCGGTCCTGCTATGAGCAACGCAAATTTTTCGGGATTCTGTGCAGCGTAAGTCTTCGGAGTAATCTCTCCATATATCAAAACCAGAAAGGTCACAATTCCAGTTGATAGACCTGCGATGTATCCAGTGGACAACGCAATGTTTAAATAGCGAAAATACTGTACCACCATCATGGTGGCCAGGGATGCCGCCCCGATGTTTACCAAGTTATTCAGGATCAGTATCGTAGCCAAAAACCGACTGGGGTGTTGAAGTAACTTGCTCAGAAGCTCAGCGCCCCTGATATTCTCTTCAACCATGTGCTTCACTCTTACGTGACTAACTGAAGTGAGCGCGGTCTCAGCAGCCGCTGAGAAGGACGAAAGTCCAATTAAGATCAGAAGCCCCACTATGGAAACCAAATTAAGCGGCATCTAAAGTTTCCCTCCAATATCGGGCAGCCATCGAGAAGCACCAATGTTGTCTGCCCTGCTATGGGTTTTGATTTTGCATGTTGACGTTTGCATTTACTCTTGCCCTTATCTTTGTCTATATAGAAAGTAGATAGAATATCTGAAAAATCAACAGGCTGGTTAAAATGCCTAACAGCGCTCCTGCAAATACTTCAACAGCTGAATGAATACCCGCTTCTATCCTGCTATGTGAGGTTATGATTGCGCCCAGAATAGCTAGAGTAGCAACCGTCGAGTTTCTGGACAGGAAGCCAATGGCCACAGCGACCGAAAAAGCCAGCGCACTGTGCCCGCTGGGCCACCCGCCTCTTAGGAAACTCTTCTGCCCCAACCATGCCTTGCTCGCGATTACAGCCAATATCACCAGCAGCAAAACGATAGTCGTGATATGGATCGGTGTTCGTCGGAGGGTTTCCAGAATCTGAAAGCTCAGTGGATTGATCCGTCTGAAAAAAACCAAATAGCCCAGCACAACTGCAGTGAAGCTTGCTACGAGGACAGCCGCTGCAGCAACGTCCTTGGCCAGCCGGGCGAGTGGATCAAAGGTCGTTGTCACTACATCGATTGCAGACTCGACCGCCGTATTGAGAAGTTCGGCAACCATCACCAGCGCCACAGCTAAGAAGACTATCATCAATTCTACGCGAGAAACACCAAGTAGCAGGGATATTATAAGAACAGCAGCAGCGATGACGAAGTGGATCCTCATGTTTCTCTGCGTTCTCAAAACATATATGATTCCAGTGATGGCATCGTTGAAGCTTTTTATAACCGAGCGGTTTTCTCTCATTTGATCGATGTCTCCATAAGAAGACGCGTGAGGATCTCCTTTTCCCGCTTCTCCATAGCACTTCTTTCCTCGGCCGTGTCATGATCAAATCCAAGAAGATGCAAGATACCATGAATCAGCAGTATCACTATTTCTTTTTCGGAAGAGTGACGATATTTGTTAGCTTGCTCCTCAGCAATTTGTGGTGAGATCACCACGTCGCCAAGCAGATGTGGGCCCTCGGAACTATCCGGAGATTGAGGAAAAGCCAGTACATCAGTGGACGAATTTATACCCCTATAATCCAAATTCAATTGTCTGATTTCGGCCGGATCAACAAAAACAATACTCAGCTCAGCCAGAGAATCAACTTCTTCCCCGGTAAGAATATCTTCGGCCACCATACGCAGCAAATCTTGATTTAGTGCAACTCCAGAGCGATTATTTAGAATGACTTCCATGAGCAGACGTGCCTCTCTTGAATTGCAAAACTTCTCCCTCCGGATAGACTATCCGCGAGTGATACATTGTGGTTAAGCCCTGGCTGAAGCTTTTTGCGATTTTCTCCAGATCTCTTAGGGTTAGTTGACTCTCATCCAACTGCCCGTCTTCGAGTTTCGTTCGGATAATCTTCTTGATCAGCTGCTCCAGGCGATTGGGAGAAGGCTTTGAAATGGTACGGGCGGCAGCTTCCACCGAATCTGCCAGCATTACCAGAGCAGCTTCTTTTGTCTGAGGTTTCTGCCCGCTATAGCGAAACCTCGATTCCGGCACCTCTTTTTCCTTGCTGCCCTGTTCTTTTGCACGATGAAAGAAATAGGTCACCACGCTGGTTCCGTGATGCTCTCTGATGATGTCCACGATTTCTGAGGGAAGTCTATGTTTTCGGGCCATCTCCACACCGTCTTTTACATGCGCTGTCACAATCAGATAGCTGAGACTTGGCTTGGTATGGTCATGCGGATTGTCACATCCCAGTTGATTCTCTACAAAGAAAAAGGGACGTTTCACTTTGCCAATATCATGGTAGTAACAACCGACCCTTGAGAGAATCGGCTGTGCCCCCACTTTTTCAGCAGCTCCCTCAGCCAAGTTGGCCGCAATGATACTATGATTGTGCGTTCCAGGTGCTTTCATCATAAGTTCTTTAAGCAGAGGTTGCGAGGAATCGGATAGTTCCAGAAGTCTTATGTCAGTGGTAATATCAAACGCTGCCTCAAACAGCGGCAGAATCCCTATAGTCAGCAGTGCTGATGAAAATCCGCTGGCCAGGCACCATCCACTGGCCTCCAGAACATCCTTGGTCCCCATTCCTGCGATCAAGCTGATCGAAAAACCCAGGTAAGCCATGCCAAAACCAGTAATGATGCCAGCTCTTGTCAGATCAGTCCTTTTTGAAATCCTCGAAACCAGATAGATTGCCAATAATCCGCCCAGGATGCTGACCGTCAAGTATTGAGCGCTGTTTTCAGCTATGACGCTGGTCACCAGGGCACTCATCACAACCATAACAATAGCAGTGCGAGAATTGAATAGAATCGTTACCAGCATTGCCACAGCCGCGACTGGAATCATGTAGGATGGTATTTGGAAGGACGTTGCTGCCTTTGCCAAGACCGTAATCCCTATCAGCAGAATCATCAGAAGGATCAACGACTTGAACCGCTCATAAATGACTTTCTGGTATTTCAAAAGATAAATGCCCAGGACTAGCAGCAGGCCAACAACAAGAAGAAGAACGCCAAGAATCTTGGAAAAATCAATCCGTCCAGAAAGCATCCCAAATTGCTCCAGGATCATTATATGCTCGGCTGTGACAATCTCGCCCTCTCTTACTATGGTCTCCCCCTTCATCCTCTTTACCGCGAAAGGCGGTACTTTGGCCACAGCTTCGTCCTTGAGCTTCTGTGTCGCCTCAGCATCATAGGTATAGTTTGGCTCAAGATAGGTTGAACCCACACGGTATATAACGTCTTTTTTGCTCTCTTCGTATGGCAGCGCTGACGCTATTGCCTCAAATTCTTGTTTCTTGGTCTTAAGGTCCTGCTTGAGAATCTTGTCACCCATTAACTGCTCGGCGATTTGAGTCGTTTTTGCTTCAAAAGCAGTGATTTCTTCAGGGGAAAGTGAAAGAGCCGTCTTCAGAAGCCCGGTGGGAAACCGCTTCTTGAACTTCTTTTTGAGCATGTCCTCGCGGGCATCCGGCGTGAGGGCTGCATTTGCATTTGCCTCTCTCAAAGAGTTATAGAATCCGCTAATATCATTATCCACGCGAGTGATCGTGACAGGGTCATATTTATAGACCCGATCCACGTTCTTGGACGCGTCATTCCTCAGCTTCTCCGTCATTTCATTGTCGATGAACTCAATATTCTTAGGAGCTTTGATTGTCTGCTTGCTCGGCTTGCCCAACTCAATTCCGGTCAGCCTAGCTGGAAAGAAGTTAACCAAGAGGATGCTGGAAAGAATCACAAAACCCGCAACTCCCAGCAGGAAGCGTTTGAAGTTTGGATTTTTGACCTGCAAGTTTTCACGAACAGTTTTTATGATATCCCGTGGATTGAGCTCCATGTATCAGCCTTCCACTACCACCTGGATATTATGCGAGCAGCTGCCGCCTGAGCAACCTTACCGCATTGGCCAAATAGTATCCATGTTAAAGCTGTTGATCGTCAAATTTCTTATAAGCCTCAACAATTTTCTGCACAATCTTGTGGCGTACAACATCCTTGGCGGTCAAGTGCAGAAAACTAATTCCTTTTATTCCAGTTAGAATCTCCTGGATTATCTTTAACCCGGACTTTTGGCCTGCCGGGAGATCAATCTGCGTGACATCGCCGGTAACGACCACTTTTGATCCAAACCCCAACCGTGTCAAGAACATCTTCATCTGCTCAGGCGAGGTGTTTTGGGCTTCATCCAAGATAATAAACGAATCATTGAGAGTTCGACCCCGCATGTAGGCTAGAGGCGCAACCTCTATTATTCCCTGGTCCATGAGCTTCTGGAAATGCTCAGCTTCCATAAGGTCATAGAGAGCATCATACAGGGGCCGAAGATAGGGATCAACCTTCTCAAACAAGGTGCCCGGCAGAAAACCCAGCTTTTCCCCTGCCTCCACAGCGGGCCTGGTCAGAATAATGCGGCCAACGGCTTTGTTTTTTAGTGCCTGAACAGCCATGGCCATACCCAGGTAGGTCTTGCCAGTCCCAGCCGGACCGATGATAAAAGTGATCGTGTTGTTACGGATTGCGTCGACATATTTCTTTTGCCCGATGGTCCTGGGCCTGATAACCTTGCCGCGGTGGACTAGAATCGAGTCCGTAAAAACCTGAGTGGGGGTAATATCTGCCTCGCTTTTTACAAGCTCGATGGTATGCTCAACACTTTGGGGAGTTAGACACTGGCCAGATTCCAGTAGGTTCAACAGCTCTTTGAAGATGATGGTTACGGTTTCAACCTGATTTTCCTGGCCGGAGATTACAATTTCATTTCCACGAACTAGAATGTCAGAACTAAACAGCCCTTCAACGATCTTCAGCAGCTCGTCCCTATGACCAAGCAAGTCTACCATAGATACTTCGGCTGGCACGTTAAGCACTGTTTGTCTATTCTGCAACTTGTTTAGTTGCGTGGTTTTCTTAGACTTATCCACCAATAATTTCACTCTCTTAATTAGGCATTAAAACTGCCTCACATTATTATATCACCACTATGCTATTTGTTCACAGTCAGTCCACCCGCTGTTCTCGGATTGGGATTGGGTTTCCCAACCTAACCGCTACCTGCCGATGTCAGTGCCTCTTTTACTAGTCTGTTCACCCTTTTTCCGTCGGCTTTGCCCTGCACCCTGGGCATGACTAACTTCATGACCTTGCCCATCTCCCTCATACTGCTGGCACCGGACTCTTCTATCGCCTCCGCTACTACCGCACTGATTTCTTCGTCAGACATTTGAGCAGGCAGGTAGACTTTAAGAACTTCGGCCTCGAATCTCTCCTTGGCTGCCTTTTCCTCTTGTCCTGCCCTTTCATATTCGTTTGCGGCCTCTTCCCACTTGCGCACTTGCTTAGCCACAACTTGCATTACCTCTTGGTCATCAAGCTCCTCCTGCTTTCTTATCTCTGCATTGTGAAGCTCCGACAAAAGAAGCCGCAGAGCAGACAGGGTCTTCGAATCGCGCTTCTTTAAAGCCTTGGTCGCGTCAGCTTGTATTTTCTCTTTCAATCCCATGAGCACCTCCAGTTTTTCCTTTACACTAGCTTCAATGCCGACTACGCGCAAACCTACCCACAGCGACACTGGCCCAAACACCGGCCGAATGATTGATTAGTAAAATAATGAGGCGAAAGAACCAGTGTTTTCAGAATGGTCATTCTGCCATCAGGCGTTCTTCAGGAATTCGTTGTCAGACATGGGAATTGTATTACTTACCTTGCAACCATTGGTCCCAATCTCTTGCCGCCGAGCACATGCATATGCAAATGATCAACTTTCTGTCCTGCATCGGCTCCCACATTTATTATCATTCTGAATCCCGTTTCATGAACACCTTCGCGTTTGGCCACGGCCTTGGCCGCAAGAAGAACATCGGCCATAACAGCCACGTCTGCACCTTTCAAGTTGTCTTTTACATCGATATGCTCATTGGGTATTACCAGAACATGAACAGGCGCCTTGGGATTTATGTCCCGAAAAGCCGTAACCTTGTCATTCTGGTATACTATGTCTGCCGGTATTTCACCTCTAGCAATCTGACAAAAGATACAAGCACTCATCTTTGTCCTCCCATTTAGCCTTTTTGTCATTACAGAATAACAAAACACGGGCTGGTTTTTAACGGGGCCTGCAAATACATTTTTGCCGACCACATTATTCATATGTTTCCGGTTGCGCCCGCCTGATCTTTCCTTACAAAAAGGGATGCTCGCTCAGCAATCATCTTATGCAGTGTTTGGCAAGCGCAATGTCTGATCAGGCACAACGAAGCTAGGGCACAATCCTGCCATATAGATCCAGTCCGTCCCGCCTTTCAATACGGACCGACCTCAGTGCACCTTCGAGCTGCCCAGAAGCTGGGAACTCAACCTTCATATAGTTATCCGTAATCCCAGATCCGTGGCCCTCTTCGTTGACTCTCTCCACTAAAACCTGAAGCGTCCTTCCCACAAACGCATCCAGATAGGAACTGCTAAGCTCATGACTGAGTTCAATCAGCTCCTTGGATCTTGCTTCTTTGGTCTGCTGGCTGACCTTGCCTGTGAAGGAAACAGCTTTTGTGCCCTCTCGATCTGAATATCTAAACACGTGGGCCTTCCTGAATGCAGCCTTTTCCATTGCCACCTTGGTTTTTTTGAACTGAGTAGTCGTTTCGCCAGGAAATCCGACCATGACATCGGTCGTCAATGCAAGATCCGGCATGCGCTGTTTTAGTTCACCGATCGTCCTTAGATACTGCTCCACCGAATAGTTGCGGTTCATCCTTTGTAGAATCTGATCATCCCCACTCTGAAGAGGGATATGAAGATGGTGACAGAACTTGCCGGATGACGATATACAATCAATCATCTGCGCAGTGATATCGTTCACCTCAATCGAGCTAAGACGAAACCTAGCTAAAAGTTGAATTTCCTGCACCGCTTTCACAAGATCGATCAATCCCAGTTTAGGAACAAGGTCTTGTCCGTATTTCCCCAAGTTTATCCCAGTCAAGACAATCTCCTTTACGCCCAAAAAGATGAGCTCGGAGGTCTCCGTCAGTATCTTATTCAATGGGCGGCTCCTGGGGGCTCCTCTTACGTGTGGCACCACACAGAAGCTGCAGAAATTGTCGCAGCCATCTTGCACCTTAATCAAAGCACGGGTATGAAAATGCTGCCTAATGTCCATCGATCTTCTGCTGGAGCTTTTGATGTTCAGAGTGTCGCACACCTGCTCAGCCAGTTTTGTCTTGGACTCATTACCGATAACCAAGCCGACTCCATCCATTTGTTCAACCTGGGTTTTAGCCCTTTGCGCGTAACAACCGGTCACCGCGATCATGGCGTCCTGATTCCTTCTAATGGCCCTGGCTATCCATTGCCTGGACTTCTGATCACTCTTTTTGGTCACTGTGCAAGTGTTTATGACATACACATCTGCAGACTCTGAGAAATCGACCAGCCGAAAACCGTACCCCAACAGTTGGTTGGTGATTAGTTCGGTTTCGTATTGATTTACCTTGCACCCAAGTGTGTGAACAGCAAAGCTATACACGGTTGTCACCCAGCTTAACTAACTCATAAAAGAATATTCCCAGCGCCACTGCGCTGGCCGTTTCCGTGCGTAAAACTTGCTTCCCCAAGGAAAGACAGAGAACCTGATGATCTCGTAGATCTTCTATTTCTTCAGGTGAAAAGCCGCCCTCAGGCCCTATTAATACGGCACATTTTGCCGGCCCAGTCTTGCCAAATGCTTTGAAAACGCTTTCGGAAAAGTATTCAGTCGCATGTTCCCAAAAAGCAATGGTTAGATCAAAGAAGGAAATGCTCTGCATCAGCGCACTCCATGAATGCACGTTTAGCACATCTGGCACAGTCGATCTTTGAGATTGCCCTGCAGCTTCTTTGGCTATCCTTCCCCATCTCGCCAGTTTTTTTGCTCTCCTTTTCTCATCGGGTCTTGCCACGGTTCGGCTGGTTATTACCGGTATCACGGATGTTATGCCCAGCTCTGTGGCCTGCCTTATTATGATATCCATTTTGTGACCTCTGGGAATGGCCTGCACCAAAGCAACCTGGGGGAATGGCAGATCGATCTTCCTTCTGCCTAGTATCTCTACTGCAACTCGTGAAACATCTGTACCGGTAATTGCCGCTTCATACTCGAAATTTACGCCATCCGACAAAACAAGCTGGTCGCCGGCTTTCATTCTCAGTACATTGATGATGTGCTTTGCGTCCGCCCCGGTAATTATTGCCTTATCTTCTCTGATTTGCCGGGGAAGGACAAAAAATCGTTGTCTGCTCAAATTCTCCGCCACCCTACGATCTGGGCATGACCAAGACCGGACAGTCAAGCAAGTTTGTGACTTTCTCTGGAAGCCCTGCAAACAGCCGGTTCAGGAACTTGCTTCTCCCCGAAGCGCCCATTATGACCAGGCCAACACTCTCTTCCCTGGCCACTCTGGAAATTGTCTCCGCAATCTTGTTCGAGTTTTCGATTCTGAGGCTAAAATCAATGTTCTCCAGTTGCATCAATTCTCTGAATCCTTTTATTACCTCTTCAGAAGTGCTCCGTGAGCTCTCCCACCCTTTTGAGGAGCGCACCGTTCTAATATGAAGACCCACGAGATGCCCATTTACCTGGCGCACCATCTGACTGACAATCTTGGCATTCTTGGGCGACAATACCTTGGTACCGATCGGAACCAGGACTTTTGTAGTTGCTTGCTCACCTTCATCTACAACCTCCAGGGTACCACATTGTTTATCTTCCCCCGCCTCACCCGACTTCTCCAAGCTGTTTTTGAATAGGTACGGGCCAATCAGTTCGAAGAAGATCACTGCGCCCAAAATTACCGCGTTGATGTGCTCGCCTAGTGCCAGATACTGGTCCATGATGATAAGTGAAAGACCAATGGCAATCGCCGATTGGGAAAGGAATGACAGACTTAGGTGCCTGGAATCATTGAGCGAGAAACCGGCCAAGAGACCTCCGATCAAGGGACCGAGGATCTTTCCGATTGACCTTCCCAGTACGTACATAAGTAAGGAGATTCCCGAGACCATCAGCAGGTCAAAGCGGAGGGATGCGCCTGCCAAGACGAAAAAAATCAAGTAGATTGGTTCAGCAATCATTTTAAGCGATCCAAAAATGCGCCGGTTGTGCGCTTCATCCATTAGGAGGTTGGCAGTCAAGACTCCCGCGAATAGAGTTGCTAGGATCGGCGACGCGTCAATGACGAGACATATGGCAAATGCCAGCATTATATGCCCAAGAACAAAAATGAATAGCTCTCCCATGTTCTCCAGCCTGGGAACCAGCAACGCCAAAGCGATGGCAGTTGCAACCCCTATGACCAGGGAAAAAACAATATTTTGAGAAGCGGAAACCAAAGCCATGGGAAGTGAAAGCCCGTCGGAGGTAGCCCAAATGGCAATGGGCAAGAACACACTCAGAATACTGACAGCGACAATATTGTTAAGAGCGACCGATGTAGATACCGTCTCGCTTAATTTGCCCTTTGATCTGGTTTCAGTGATAACAGCAACCGTCGTCGCAGGAGCAGTCGTCATCGACAGGATCCCCAGGAACACAGCTAGAGTCTGCTCTCCGGTAACCAAGAAAACCAGATAGTAGGTTATAACTGGAGTAAGGATGATCTCAAAGACTGAAACTAATAGAGGGCGGCTTCCGCGCGAGGTCAACTTCTTCAAATGAAGTTGCTCCCCAATCATGAAAGTAATAACACTCAAAGCCAGAGGTTCAATAAAACTAAGGCGATGCAAGATGCTGGGATTTATGACATTAAAGATCTGAGGTCCAAGTAACACGCCGACAAGCAAGAATCCCGAAACCGCAGGCAGCTTTATTCTTTGCAGAAGCTTGCTCCCAACGTATCCAATCCAGACCATTGAAGCTATCACTATAAGGTCGTAAGCAGCGACTTGTTCCATTGGACTTATTATTATCCTCTAATGACCGGCACATTACAACAATCTATACGCAGATGAAGACAGTGGGATGGCTATCATTTGTTACACGCTAGGAATGAAAAATGGAAAATGAAAAACGACAACAAAAAAGGAAAAACGGCATCGGAACCAGTTTTCTTCTTTTTTCTATGTCGTCCTATGTTTTCATTTTTAGTTTTTCATTTTCATAAGGACGCAGCGCTACAGAATCTTTTTGAGTTTGCGCAAGAAGCTTGGGGATAATGAATTAAGATCCTCGCCGCTGACCTTGGCGAACTTCTTTAGCAAATCCTGCTGCTCTTTGTTGAGTTTTGTCGGCACTTCAACATTTACTTCTATGATCTGATCACCCTGGCCGCGCTGGCCCAAACGGGGAACGCCCTTTCCCTTCAGCCGAAAACTCCTGCCACTCTGGGTCCCCGGCGGAATCTCGAGAAGATGATTTCCATTTAGTGTGGGCACCTCAATCTGCGCCCCGAGAGCAGCCTGGCTAAAGGTCAGCGGAATCTGGCAGATTATATTGTCTTCCTCTCTCCTAAAAAGCTTATGAGGCTTGACGTGGACAAGGACATAGAGGTCTCCGGATGGTCCTCCGCGTACGCCTGCGTGCCCTTTTGCATTCACCCTTAGCCGCATTCCGTCAACAATACCAGCCGGGACCTCAAGAGAGATGGTAGCCTTCTCAAGCTTTCTTCCCCTGCCGTTGCACTGTGAACAAGGAGTCGTAATTATCTCACCGACGCCTTGACAACGATCGCAGATATAAGACCTTACAAAATTGCCCAGAAGTGTTCTCTGCGAGGTTCTTATTTGACCGGACCCGGCGCAATTGGGGCATATTGATGGACTCGTTCCGGCTGCTGCGCCCGCTCCTTCACATTCTGAGCATCGAACCATTTGCTCAACCTCTATCGTCTTTTCCACTCCGAAGACCGCTTCTTTGAAGTCGACGCTTAACTCGTAAGCAATGTCAGCTCCACCCTCAGCGGCAGAGCGCCTTCTGGTCGAGGCCCCAAAATCGTTGAAGAACATGCCAAATAGATCATCGAAGGCACCAAAACCACCAAAGCCGGGGCCGATGTCCGCTTCACCAAACATGTCGTAATCTCGCCTCCGTTTTGGATCTCCCAAAATCTGATACGCCTCGCTGATCTCTTTGAATCTTGCCGCAGCATCTGGTTCCTGACACACGTCCGGATGATACTTTTTTGCCAGTCTTCGATAGGATTGTTTTACCTGTTCATCCGAAGCATCCCGGGAAATCCCCAGAATGTCATAATAGTCCTTGGGCATTGAAACAAATCACTCCTCAAGCGACTCAGAGCCGGCACCTGTGTTTTTGGTTTCGGTGGTGCTAGTGTTAGCTCTTCATTTTGCATTTTGCATTGTTGCCTAGGACCATAGGGATTCCAGAGAAAAGGTCAAGTTTTTGGCGATGCAGTGAACGGTCCCTATCGCCCGAGGGTAATCCATCCTGACCGGACCCAGAACACCGACAGTCCCGCTGTTCCCACCTATTGCCCTGTAACTGGATGCAATCAGGCTGCATTCTCTCAGTTCTGATCTTTCATTCTCAGAACCTATTCTAACAATTACTCGGTCAGATTCTAAGACCCCTTCCACGAAGCGTAAAAAAGAGTAGCCCTTTTCCAGAACTTCAAGCAAACGCTGTACTTTATCCAAACTTTCAAATTCAGGGTGACGTAGGAGATTGGCAGTTCCGTCAAGGAAAACTCGGCGGTGTTCGCGTTCTTTTAGGCAATCAACAATCTCGTCAATGATCCGCTCAACCAAGGACCATTTGCCAGGCACCAAGCCCCTCAACTCCACCCTTCCTCTCCTGTAGATCCCATCCAGATCCAGGCCATTGAGGCGTTCATTGACGATGCGCTCAACCCTAGCCAGGTCCGACTCTTCTACCTGCTCACCTAGTTTTAGAATTCGTTTCGCGACCCATCCTGTGTTGGTGACTATCACCACCAGCACAACTTGGGTATGCATAAGAACCAAGTCCACATGTTTCAAAAGACTCTTTCGCAAATTGGGCGCAAAAACGATGGCCAAATAATTGGTGATGCTCGCTAAGAAATTGGATGTTTCACTCATCAAGTTCTCGATTTCCTTCCCAGACATCGAGTAGAATTGGGAAATCGACTTTTCCTCCGCCGGTTTCAATCCATCCTCGTCCGCAAGGGAATCTACATACTTCCGATAGCCTGTCTCAGTGGGCACTCTCCCTGCAGAGGTATGAGGGTGAGTCAGGAATCCCATTTCTTCCAGAAGCGCCAACTCATTCCGGACTGTGGCTGGACTGATGTTTAGACCATACCGTTTTACGAGCTTTTTTGAACCAACCGGTTGCGCGGACATTATGTACTCGCGAACCACCGCGTATAATAGCTTTCTTTTTCGCTCATCAAGCATTTAAGCTGCTCCTTTAGCACTCTCGACAAAACAGTGCCAATTAAAAACCTACCATCAGGAGATGACCAATGTCAAGAGAGCTACCTGTCAGCAACGGTCTGCGGTTGGCGGTTCCCGCTCACGCAAAATCAAAACCAGCCGCTAATGGCTATGGGTCTGCGGTGAATGGTCAACCATGAACCGCTTTTCTGCGCCAACCGCACACCGAGAACCGAAGACCGATTGAAAAGCGGGCTTTGTCATGCTCACCATAGCCCCAGGTCTCACCACGAACGGCGAACGAATCCTCTATACAAACCGGGAAAACACCTCATTTGAAAGTAGGACTCCTTTGCTAGTGAGTCTGATCTGATCTTCCCCTTCAAGAAGCCCGTTGCATTTCAGATCCTCAATGATTGAGGCGAACGCTTTGCTGATCGGCTCTTCAAACTGCCGGTCCAAGTCTTGTACATTAATTCCCTCAAGCAGTCGTAGGCCCAAAAAGATAGTCTCCGAGATCACCTGGGCCCTTGTCAAGTCCTCCTGCTCTTCGACGGCTGAACCAACCTTGGCTATCCGCTCCATGTACAGTTGTGGATCTTTCGTATTTGAGTAGCGGCGCACACCAAAGTGAGAATGGGCACCGGCTCCTATTCCCAAATAGTCACCATTTCGCCAACAGAGGACATTATGGCGGCACTCAAATCCCGGTCGAGCAAAGTTTGAGACTTCATAATGTACGTAACCTGAGAGAGTCAAGATTTCCCTTGCATAATTGAATAGCTCTGCCTGCAGATCATCGTCCACAGCAGGTAACTCCCTACGAGCGATTCTCTTGGCTATGTGAGTTGAGGGATCGAGCGTCAAGGCATAAGCCGAAATATGCTGCGGCTTTAGCCGCAAAACATTCTTTAGCGTTGAATCCCAGCTAACCATGTCTTGGCCTGGAATCCCATAAATCAGATCTATATTGATACTCTTGAAGCCTGCTAGTCTAGCAAGGTCAAAGCTCTGTAAGGCCTTCTGGGCATTATGCCTTCGTCCTAGTACCGGCAAGAGCCTGGTATCCAAGGACTGGAAACCAACACTGAGACGATTAAATCCGATTCTCTTAAGGCTCTTGAGCTGGGCTAAGTCAAGATTCTCAGGATTAGCTTCAATCGAAAGCTCGCAGTTGTCATCCACTTCAAAACTGCCTGAGCACGTCTGCAGAATCCCTTCCAGCAACTCGCTTCCGATAATCGTCGGAGTTCCACCGCCAAAATATATGGACGACACTCTCAGCGGTTGCCGGTCTCGAGCAAATGTCTGGATCTCCTTGATGAGCGAATCCCTGTATTTACGGTAGAACCTGCTCATACCAGCATAGGAATTAAAATCACAATAGAAGCATTTTTGCCTGCAGAATGGAATGTGAACATACAGTCCAATCTCGCTCAATGTGTCGTGTGTGACGTCTGAGGCCATAGTTCTCACTGTCTTCCTAGCTTGGCAAAGATACTGAGATACCGGATCCTTGATACCCGATAAGATCAAAAGGGAAACTCATATGTTTTTGGACTTGATCTTAACTCTCCTCGACTCTCAAGAAAGCAATAAACGCTTCCTGCGGAACCTCGACCTTGCCTATTTGCTTCATCCTCTTCTTACCTGCTTTTTGCCGTTCCAACAGCTTTCGTTTTCGAGTGATGTCTCCACCGTAGCACTTGGCCAAGACATCTTTTTTCTTGGCCTTCACGGTTTCACGCGCAATGATTTTACTGCCGATTGCTGCTTGGACGGGGACCTCAAATAACTGGCGTGGAATGATCTCCCGCAATTTGTTGACCAACGCCCTGCCCCGTCGATATGCTTTTTCCTTATACACGACGCAGGACAGCGCATCCACGACTTGTCCACCGATCATGACGTCAAGCTTGACCAAATCGGATTGCATATAGCCGATGTGTTCATAATCCAGGGATGCATATCCCTTGGTCCTGGACTTGAGTTGATCAAAGAAGTCCAGAAGAATCTCGCTTAGCGGCAAATCGTATGATATCTCCACCCGCCCTTCACTCAAATACTCCATGTTCTTGAAAGCTCCCCTTCGCTCCTGACATAACTCAAACACCTGGCCGATGTAGTCAGGAGGCACTAAGATTATGACCGAGACAAAGGGCTCCTCAATTTTCTCGATCTCTTGCTGTGGAGGAAAATCCGAAGGATTATTCAGGTTTATCGTGTCACCGCTGCTCGTCGCCACTTTATATGCGACGCTGGGTGCGGTGGTAAGCAGTTCCAGCGCATATTCTCTCTCCAGTCTCTCTCTGACAATCTCCATATGAAGCAGACCGAGAAACCCACATCGGAATCCAAATCCGAGTGCATGCGATGTTTCAGGTACGTAAAGCAATGCCGGATCGTTGAGTTTCAGTTTATCCAAGGCCTCCCGCAGATTTTCATACTCGCCACCATCAATAGGATAGAGACCTGCAAAGACCATGGGTTTGGCTTCTCTATAGCCGCTCAAGGGAGCTGAGGCCGGATTCTTGGCATCGGTTATGGTGTCCCCGACTTTTGCATTCTTTATCTCTTTTATGCCCGCCATTACATATCCCACATCCCCCGCCTCAAGTTTGTCCACAGGAGCCATATCCGGCTTGAACACACCTACCTCTTCGACCTCGGAAACCCAGGACGTAGCCATCATTTCTATCTTCTGCCTGGAAGTTATCATGCCCTCAAAAATCCTGGTAAAGACCACTGCTCCTCTGTACGGATCAAACACCGAATCAAAGATCAATGCCTTCAAAGGCATTTGTGAACTGCCCTCGGGAGATGGAACAAAATGCACTATGGCCTCCAATACATCCCTCACATTCTCGCCGGTCTTCGCGCTGACCAGGATGGTGTTGTCAACCTCAATCCCCAGCTCTGCCAGCTCGTGCTTGACTCGTGTAGGATCGGCGCTGGCAAGATCGATTTTGTTAATAACCGGTATCAAACAAAGGTCATTTTCCATCGCCAAGTGGGCATTGGCCACCGTTTGCGCCTCCACTCCCTGAACGGCATCAACAACCAGCAAGGCTCCTTCACACGCGGCAAGGCTTCGCGAAACCTCGTAGGAAAAATCGACATGCCCCGGCGTATCAATCAAGTTAAGGACATACTCTTCTCCGTCGAGTGCTTTGTAGAGAATCCGTACAGCTTGAGCTTTGATTGTTATGCCTCTCTCTCGCTCCAAATCCATTCGGTCCAATACCTGTTCCCGCATTTGCCGCTCATCTACAGTATGCGTCAACTCCAAAATGCGGTCAGCAAGAGTAGATTTGCCATGATCAATATGGGCAATTATGGAAAAATTCCTGATATGGGCAGAAGAGGTATTCATTGGAGCATTCACTAATTCCCTTTGCCTGTTCGCTGCAGGATGAGCTCGTATACAGTCTTAACTTCTTCAACTCTGAAAAGCATTAGAAGTCCGACATATGCCAATACGCCGGCCAGAATCGCAACAGCAATTGCAGCACCCTGGCCTGCCTTGGTGACACCAAGCAACCGAGTCGCCGATGACCATCCATAGAAGGCAGCCAAACCCAGAACCACGGATGCAACCAGGGACCTAAAACCCGTACTTGTGATCTTCCTGCCTTCAATCCCGCCCAACCTGCCTTTTAATATCCAAACGAGCACAAAGAAGTTAAATATGCACACAACTGAGGTTGAGAGCGCAATACCGCCGTGAGCCAGTCCCAGATATGAAAGTGATGCCGGTAGCTGCAATTTTCCTGCGACTATTGGCAAGTAACGCATAAAAATCCAGTCTCCAAAATAGTTTACCACGATAGCTGCAGCCGCAACGATCATTGGAGTTCTTGTGTCCTTTAGGGAGTAATATGCCCGGTTAATTATGTATAGCTCGCCGCAGGCAAAAAGCCCGACCGAATAATGAAAAAGTGCCGATGCGGTAAAAATGGTGTCACGCGCCACGAACCGGCCGTGCTCCAGGATAAGCCTGATGATGGGAATGCCCAAGACCATTAGACCAACGGATGCCGGGAGCACCACCAGAAGAATGACTCTTATCCCCAGGGAAAGTGAGTCTTTCAAGGCCTTGAGATCTGCTAATGCAGCTTGTTTTGAGAGTGTGGGAAACAGCACCGTCGATATGGCAATGGCAAACAAGCCCAGAGGGAGCATCCACAACCTTTGAGCATAGCCAAGACTCGCCACACTTCCGGTCACAAGAGTTGAAGCAAACCGGGTATCTATCACTGCGTTTATGTCAAGTGAGGCGAGACTGACTATTACCGGTACCAGAAGCGCGCCAACTTGTCTTACGCCGGGATGCTTCCAATCCAGGATCAGGGAGTAGTTGGCACCCCTTCCCCTGAGAAACGGGATCTGGAAGCCCAGTTGAACAAGACTTCCCAAGGTGACACCAACTGCAAGACTAACCACTCCAATCCGTGGAGCAAGGAGAACGACAGAGCCAATAATAAAGACATTCCACAGAACCGGAGCAATTGCGGGAGCGGTAAAATGATCATAAGAGTTTAGGATCCCCATTACGACACCGGCCAGCGCAGCCAATAGTATCGAAGGAAACATGATTCTGGTCATTACCATAGCTAGCTCCATGGACTGCGATTGAGGAGCAAAGCCCGGCGCAAGCACTGGGATTAGCTCTCGTGAAAAGATCATGCCCAGCCCCAGAAAGACAATGAGGAAGAGGATCATTAGGTTGATGACAGTGCTTGCCACCTTCCAAGCATTTTGCCTATCCCCTTTGGCCAGATAAGAGGAGAAGACCGGAATAAACGCCGATGCAATTGCGGCATCGGCCAAGAGCATTCTGAACAGGTTCGGAAGCAGGAACGCAACCCGGTAGGCATCGATTTGAATACGGGCTCCGAAATAGTCGGACATGACCATTTCTCGCGCCAACCCGAACATCCGTGAAAGGAGCGTCGCCACCATCACGACAAAAGCGGCCCTGGCCAGGAAGGAGGCCTTGGAGGAATTCTCGATGCCTTCCTCGGCAAAACCAACTGGCCCATCATTAGCTTTTTCCATCAAAATCTCCACAAAGAACTGGACAGCATCGGTGAATCCTCCAAGAATCAAACTAAAATATTATAGCACAGGCAGCCTTTAGTCCATCGCCTAATTGGTATGCGGCCACCTCCAATCCCAAGCCGGCATGACCTTTCGAAACCACAAGGTCCCGGACGTTTCCAGGCCTCTGCTCATTTCTTGAATACACAAACTGATTATGGTAGAATCATACTTCGGCCAACTTGGCCGGTTGATCAGGATCGGTTGATATCGATGCTTGTTGCATCGTTCCCCGTTGAGCCGGCCGCGTGCGCTATGTACGGTGACTAACAGTCCGGGAGGAAAGCGAACGTGCCACAGATAAAGTCGCAGCTCAAGAGAATGAGGGTCTCTGAAAAGCAGAGGCTTAGAAACAGGAGCGTCAAGTCGGCGCTTAAAACCTATATTGCCAATTTTAACAAAGCCTGCGAAGCAGGCGAGAAAGAACAGTGCAAAGAAGCCTTGGCTAGGGCAGTCAAGAACCTCGACACCGCAGTCTCGAAGGGTGTAATTCACAAGAATAAGGCAGCAAACCAGAAGTCAAAACTCACACTAAAGTTCAATGCTATGGCTGAAAAACCGGCGAAGCCTGCGGCCGAACCTGCCAAAGAGAAGAAACCCGCCAGAAAGACGGCGCCAAAGAAAAAGCCGGCTGCCAAGAAATCAGCGGCAAAAAAGACTGCAACCAAAAAAACCACATCAACAACAAAAAAGACCACAAAAACCACGGCTGCCAAGGGCAAGCCGAAAACCACCAAGAAAAAAACAGCCAAAAAGACCACTGCAAAGAAGAAATCATAATCTCGTTCAAAGCATTACCTTGGTCAGAAAGTCCTCAATAATTAGCCGAGGGGTTCTGGCGCCGGTCTTGAGAGCCAAGTCGGTTTCTGCCAGAAGCTCGAAGACTCTCTCCAGTTTACCCACAGAGAAATTTCTGCATTGAACTGCGAGCTTTTTTGCCACAAAAAAGGGCACCTTCAACTCTTTTGAAATCACTGGTTCGGAAAGACCTCTGTCCAATAGAGACCTGGTACGTAATAGCAATCTGAACTGCCGCACAATCATATAGAATATAATTTGAGGCGGATCGTTGTTCTCGCTGAGCAGCTTGGCCAACAGGCAGAAGGAACTATCCTTGTTGCAAGCTCCGATCGCA